>FR899415.1 GCA_000437315.1 Mycoplasma sp. CAG:472 | reverse complement strand
GCAAGTATGACAACTCTTACATCAACTGATTTTGCACCTGCTACTACAGCCTCAGATAAGGGAATGTATAAAGCACAAGATGACTTAGGAACATCTTATTATTTCAGAGGTGCTGTAGATAATAACTGGATTAAATATGGTAAGTATATTAAAGATATGTATAATTGTAATAACGGTACTATATCTAACACTGATACACGTAATTCATGCACAAAAATAGCCTCAAGTGGTGATGATATATATTGGCGAATAATAAGAATAAATGGTGATGGTTCTATAAGAATGATATATAGTGGTGTAACCCCACCAACAGAAAGTACAAAGGTAATAAAAACAACAGATACTTCATTAGGAAATAGTCCTTTTAATCAAAAATATAATAGTGCAGAATATGTAGGGTATATGTATGAAATAGGAAAACAACATGGAACAAGTCAAAGTAGTGATATAAAAACATATTTAGATAATTGGTATGCAAACTATACAGATTTAAATAAAACAGGAACAAAAATAACGGATCAAATATATTGTAATGATAGAACAGCATCAACTACAGATGTAGCATATTCAACTACAAATTATACAACCTTAACAAGTTGGAATTCAACGGGAACGAATTATTATTATGGAGCGAATGGTAGAGTGTGGAATAATCCGGTGTCACCTGATTACAAATGTCCAGTAGCCAGTGATAAGTTTACAACAACAACAGCCAAGGGTAATGGTAAGTTATCTTATCCAGTGGGATTAATATCAGTGGATGAAATAACTTTTGCTGGATTACCGGCAGGAAGAGCAAATAATAGTTTTTATTTATATACTAGAGATTATTATTGGGCGGGCTCCCCTTATGATTTCTTTGGTAGTAGTTCGATTGAGTTCCGTGTGGGCGGTGGTGGCGATCTGGGCAGTAACGATGTCTATTACGTTCGTGGTGTTCGCCCTGTTGTTTCTCTATCCTCTAAAGTCAAGTTATCGGGCAATGGAACATATAATGATGTGTATGTTGTAAGTTAATAATTAATAGCACTTTAACTTGACAAGTGCTATTTTTATGTGGTATAACATTCTTGGAGATGAAAATAATGAAAAAGAAAGAATTTAAGTCATCAAGTAAAAGAGTACTTGATTTAATGATTAACTCAATTTATACAAATAAGGAAATATTTTTAAGAGAACTTATATCTAATGCAAGTGATGCTATTGATAAGCTTGCTTTTGAAAAATCTAAAGATGCAAAACTTAATATTAATCCATCAGATTTTAAAATATTTATTTCTGTAAATAAAAGTGATAGGACAATTACTATTTCAGATAATGGTATTGGTATGGATGAAGAAGAACTTGATAAATCTCTTGGTACAATAGCAGAAAGTGGTTCACTTAGATTTAAAGAGGAAAATCCTGATAGTAAAGATAGTGAAATAATTGGACAATTTGGTGTAGGTTTTTATTCAGCATTTATGGTATCTAAAAAAGTTGAAGTTATTTCTAAAAAGATTGGTAGTGATGATTCATATATTTGGACTAGTGAAGGCGTAGAGGGTTACACTATTGGTAAGGCTACAAAAAAAGAAAATGGTACAGATATTATTCTTTATTTAAAAGATGATACTGAAGATGAAAAATATTCTGATTTTATGGAAGAATACACTATAAGAAATCTAATTAAAAAGTATAGTGATTACATAAAATACCCTATTATGATGGAAGTAGAGAATTCTCGTTTAAAAGAGGGAACTAAAGATGAATATGAAACTTATACTGAAGTTCAAACTTTAAATTCAATGAAACCTTTATGGAAAAAAGATAAGAAAGATATAACTGAGGAAGAATATAATAACTTTTATACATCAAAATTTTCTGACTATGAAAAACCTTTAAAAGTAATTCATTATAATGCTGAAGGTTTAGAAAATTATAAAGCACTATTATTTATTCCATCACATGCTCCATTTGATTATTATTATAAAGAATATAAAAAAGGATTAGAACTTTATACAAATGGTGTACTAATTATGGATAAATGTGAAAAATTACTTCCTGATTATTACTCTTTTGTAAAGGGAGTAGTTGATACTGATGATATACCTTTAAATATATCTCGTGAAACACTTCAAAATGATAGACATGTTCTTGGAATTGCAAAAGGAATAGAAACTAAAATCCATTCTGCTTTAATAGAACTTCTTACTAAGGACTTTGAGGGCTATAAAAAATTCTTTAAGGATTTTGGTAATCAAATTAAATTTGGTATTTATGGAAGCTATGGTATAAATAAAGATAAAGTACTTGATTTATTAATCTTTTATAGTTCTAAGAAAAAAGATTTTATTACTCTAAAAGAGTATGTAGATTCTATGAAAAATGATCAAAAAGAGATTTATTATGCTTGTGGTGAAACTGTAGAAAAAATTGATTTATTACCTCAAGTGGAAATGGTTAAAGAAAAAGATTTTGATATTTTATATTTAACTGATTATGCTGATGAATTTACAATTGGAGCTATAAATACTTTTATGGAAAAAACATTTAAAAATGTATGTGATTCATCCCTTGATTTAGATACTAAGGATGAAAAAGAAGAACTTTCTAAATTAAATGAAGAAAGTAAAGATATGCTATCTAAAATGAAAGATATTTTAAAGGATAAAGTAAGTGATGTAAAAATTACTGATAAACTTAAAAATCATCCAGTTTGTTTAACAAGTAACGGTGCTATTTCAACTCAAATGGAAAAAGTAATTAATGCTATGCCAAACAGTGAAAAAGTATCTTCATCATTAACACTTGAAATAAATGATAGTCATCCAATACTTGCTAAATTAAAAGAATTATATAAAGATAATGAAAAGCAGTTTGAAAAATATACTAAAGTTTTATATGCTCAAAGTAAATTAATCGAAGGACTTCCTATTGATAATCCAACAGAACTTTCTAATTTAGTATGTGAACTTCTTTCAAAATAGATGCTAAGGCATCTTTTTTTGATAATAAAATTATGATAAAATATATATGGAGGGATTAATGTGCAATTATTTCATGGAAGTTTATCACCTGTAGTAGTTCCAGATTTTGAATTACTTAATAATAAGACTGATTTTGGTAAAGGTTTTTATACTACAACTGATTATGATCAAGCAGTAAAATGGACTTTTGTAAAAAAATCTAGAATAAATTCAGATAAATTAATTTTTAGATATGTAAATGAATTTGAATATAATGAAGATAATGACTTAAATGTTTTAAATTTTTTAACTGCGTCAGAAAAATGGCTTGATTTTGTTTATGCTAATAGAAAAGATGATAACTTTACTCATGAATATGATGTTGTTATGGGACCAGTAGCTGACGATACATTATACAAAGTTTTAGATTTATATGATAGTGGAGTACTAACTTATAAAGAAACTATTGAAAGATTAAAAACATATAAACTTTCTAATCAAATTTCCTTTCATACTGAAAAATCCTTAAAGTATTTAAAATATATTTGCACATATGCATTGGAGGAAGATTATGAGTAATAAAGAGTTTTCTTTATATTTAGTTCCAAAAGTAAGTTCAATTTGCGATGAAATAGTTAATTATTATAAAGTATCTTATAAAAAAGCAAGAGAAATACTTTATAATTCAAAGTTATATACAATGCTTGAAAAAGAAAATACAAAAATGTGGTATTTTAGTTATTTTATGCTATTTGATATGCTAAAAGGGGAAATAGAAACAGGAGTTTTAAATGCGCCAAGAGATTGATAAGAAATTAAATGATTTTGTAATTTTTTTACTCGAAGAATATAAACTAAAAAATAATTTATCTGGAAAAGAAGCATACGATTTATTTACTAAGTATGATGTCTTTTCTTATTTGGAAAAAAATTATGAATTACTTCATACACTAGGTAAAGAATATTTACTTAATGATATAAAGATATATATTCAAAATAGATGCTAAGGCATCTTTTTTATTGATTTTTACTAATAATAATGTTAGTATACTTTTTATTCGGAGGTAATTATGAATAAAGAATATATTAATTTAAATGAGAATACATATGCTGTAACAAATGAAAATGGCAATTTAAAGGTTATTAAAACTAATGATGAACCAGATATGGTTTTAAAACTTCAAAATTTAATCGAGGAAAAACAAAATGAGAAAAAAGATATTGAAAGTCAAAAAAGTAAAAAAACAAGGAAACTTTTAATAAAAATATTAATTGAAGTATTAATTAATGTTATGACTATAACTGGTTTTGTATGTACTTTTCCAAATGTTAAAAACATATTATGCTTCATAGGCTTAAATGTTTGTTTTAAAGTTATATCTGATCAAATAATGGGTTCTAAAAAAGAAATTAATGAAAAAATCAATGATTTAAATGGGAGTGCACTTATTTTAAAAGAGTTAATTGAAAATCTTCAGGAGGAAGAAAGAAATTTAGAAAGAGATTATGAATATAAAGAAATAAAATCTTATGAAAACTATTTACATGCTACTGAAGAAAATACTTTATCAAAACCAATGGTTAGAAAACTTATACTAAAATAATTAAAATATTAAGATAACTAATTTTAAAATATAATAATCCTTTTTAGGATTTTTTTGATATAATAGTCGTAGGAGTGAAAGTATGAATATAATAATAATAGGTGCGGGTCCATCAGGGATGATGTGTGCTATAAAAGCAAAAAATGGAAATAATAATGTAACAATAATTGAAAAAAATGATAAAGTAGGAAAAAAACTTCTTCTTACAGGAAGTGGAAGATGTAATTATGCAAATGAAATTATTAATAGTGATTGTTATTTTACTGAAAACTCTGATTTAATAGAAAATATTATAAATCCTGGGGAAATAGATTTAATGCATAGGAAACTTGAAAGTATAGGGATATATCCTGATATTATAAATGGTTATTATTATCCTTATTCACATAATAGTGCTAGTGTAAATAATTTACTTTTTGAAAAATGTAAAAGTTTAGGTATTAATTTTATTTTTAATGAGGAAGTAAATGATATTAAGAAAAGTAATATTGGATTTAAAATTAATAATAAATATGAGTGTGATAAACTGGTTATTGCCTGTGGAGGTAAAAGTTATCCTAAAACAGGTAGTGATGGAGAACTTTATTTAATTCTTAAAAAGTTAGGTATTAATTTTACTAAAATGTATCCTTGTTTAACTCAAATTAAGGCAGATTCAATTAAAGAACTTTCTGGTGTAAGACTTAATGCAAAAGTAAGTTTATTTGAAAATAATAAATTATTATCTTGTGAAACTGGTGAACTTCAGTTTACCAACTATGGTATTTCTGGTATATGTGTTTTTAATTTAAGTGGATATGTAAAGGATAATTCTAATCTAACTATCAAAATAAATTTTCTACCTTTTGCTGAGGAATCATTTATTGAAAATAGAATGAAATTACTTGAAAACTTAAGCTTAATTAACGCATTTGAAAGTATAATTAATTATAAAGTATTAAAATATATTTTTAAAAAAACTAATATATCAGAAACAGCTAGATATAAAAGTCTTACTGAAAATGAAAAAAAATTATTTAAGGAATATCTTACATCATTTACTTTAAAAGTTTATGGAACTAATGATTATGATAAAGCTCAAGTAACTATGGGAGGGATACCTCTTACAGATATTAATATTTCTACGATGGAGTCAAATACTATAAAAAATTTATATTTTATTGGTGAAATACTTGATTTAACAGGTAAATGTGGTGGTTATAATTTAATGCAGTGTTTTATAACAGGTTTAATTGCCGGAAGGAATATAAATGATCAGAATTAGAAATATTAAAGTAGATGTTAAAACAAATAATTTAAAGGAAATGATTTCTAAGAAAATTAAAACAGATAATTTTACTATTCAAAAGATATTACATAAATCTATTGATGCAAGAAATAAAAGTAATGTTTTTTATGTTTATGATGTTTTAGTAAATACAAATGAAAAAATTAGATTTAATGAAGATATTTTAGAACCAAATTTTATTAATAATGAAATAAAAGTAACTGGTAATAAAATATTATCAAAACCTATTATAATTATTGGCTTTGGTCCGGCAGGTATGTTTGCTTCATACATTTTATCTTCACTTGGTTATAAAATAATAGTTTTTGAAAGAGGAAAACAAGTTGAGGAAAGAGAAAAAGATATTAAAGAGTTTTGGCTTAATAATAAGTTAAATTCAAATTCTAATGTACTTTTTGGTGAGGGTGGAGCAGGTACATTTTCTGATGGAAAACTTATGACAAGTATTAAAGATAAAGAGGGTTTAATTTCAAAAGTACTTGAAATATTTTATGATAATGGTGCTGATGAAAAGATTCTTTATGAAAATCATCCTCATATTGGTACTGATAAATTGACTGGTATTGTTAAAAATATGCGTGAAAAAATTATTTTAAATGGTGGTGAAATACATTTTGAAAGCACTTTAACAAATATCTTAATAAAGGATAATAAAATTACTGGAGTAGTTATTAATAATAAAGATATTTATGAAACAGATAATCTAATTATTGCAATTGGTCATGGTGCAAAAGATACATTTAATATGCTTTATGAAAAAGGTGTTTTAATAGAAAATAAACCTTTTGCTGTGGGAATTAGAATAATGCATGATCAAAATATGATTAATGAAAATCAATATGGAAAGTATAAAGATTTCTTACCACCAGCAGAATATAAATTAACTTATCAAGCAAGCACTAATAGGGGTGTATATTCATTTTGTATGTGCCCGGGAGGATTTGTCGTAAATTCTTCGAGTGAGTATGGCTATTTATCAATTAATGGTATGAGTTATTCAAAAAGAGATAGTAATATATCAAATAGTGCAATTATTGTTACAGTTAATAATAAAGATTTTGGTGAGGGTCCTTTAGATGGTATAAAATATCAAGAAAACTTAGAAAAGAAAGCATATAGTTTAGGAAATGGTAAAATATTAGTTCAAACGTTTAAAGACTATAAAAATAATGTTTATAATCCAAAAGATTTATTAAACTTAAAAATAAAGGGAAATTATACCTATGCAAATATTAATGAAGTATTTCCTGATTATATAAACACCTCTTTAAAAGAGGCAATTACTTATTTTGGTAAAAAAATAAAAGGTTTTGATGATGATAATGTCATAATTGCCGCAGTAGAAAGTAAAACAAGTAGTCCTGTTAAATTTATTAGAAATGAAAATATGGAAAGTAATATCAAAGGTTTATATCCAATTGGAGAGGGTTCTGGTTATGCTGGAGGTATTACAACAAGTGCTATTGAGGGAATAAAGATTGCAAAAATAATTACTTCGATTTATAAAAGAAACTCAAAAATTTTTATACTATAATTTTATGTTAAGGAGAATTAACTAAAAGCATTCAACACTTCATAAATAATTGAATTTTGTTAAAAATATAAAGTATCCACTTTGTTTATTATTTAAATTATTGTATAATGACATTAATGAGGTTTTTATGAATATATATCATGGTAACTATTATAAAATTGAAAATCCAAAAATTATAACCGGAAAATACACGAAAGATTTTGGTGAAGGTTTTTATTGTACAATATTAAAGGAACAAGCAATTAAGTGGGCAAAAAAATTTGATACTCCTGTATTAAATATATATGAATACAATGAAAATTTAAATTTAAAAATTAAAGAGTTTAATATATTGAGTGAAGAATGGCTTGACTTTATAATTAATTCTAGAAATGGTAAAAAACATAATTATGATATTGTAATCGGAGCAATGGCAGATGACCAAATTTATAATTATATTACTGACTTGATTGATGGTGTTATAACAAGAGAGGCATTTTGGGAATTGGCAAAGTTTAGACATCCAACACATCAAATTGCATTTTGTAGTGAAAAAGCATTAAAATGTTTAAAATTTTTAGAGTGTAAGGAGTGCACAAATGAGTAGTTACGATAACGATTTATTTTATTTATGCAGTTTAATTGAGTATATTGCTAGAAAAACTCATAATACAAAAGAATATGTTGTAAATAAAATTGGCAAAGATTTTTTAGTAAAAATTTATAATTTAGCTGAAGTATATCATTCTGAAAATATAGATAAAGTTAGTGATGAAATAATTAATGAATGCAATATAGAAAATGGTAATTATAAAATAGATAATTGCAAAAGTAGAGTACCATCTTATTTTGAAATTGGTGCTGTATATGAAAGACTTATTAAACAAATAAGTGGTAGTAAAGAGGATTATATTGATAACTTAATTAAAGTATTAACTTCATGGATTATAACAAAGATAGATAATTATGATAGTAGCATGTATTATGAAAATCCATCATATATTTATGAGTGTTATAAAGAAGGGAAAGTATTATAATTATGACTGATAAACAAAAAGTAGAAAAAATTATAAAAAATTTAAAAATTTTAAATATTAAAACTAAAGATAAAGATTATGATTATTTTTATAATAATACAAATGAATATATGAAAATAATTAAAATAGTTGTTGATGTTGGTGAAAATTTAAATAATATAAGTGATAAAACTAAAAAAGCATATAGTAACGTGTATTGGAATATTATAAAAGATAATAGTGAAGACGAAGAAGGTGAGGGCCATATGATGAATAATGGTATTATGATGGACCTTGCAAGTAAGCTTTTATATGAAAATCTTTATGATAAACTAATTGTAATAAAAGATAACCTTTAGTAACAAACTTAAAATACTATCATAAAATAAGGTAACATTACTTGTAATGTTTAAATAGATGGAGCCTACTTAAAAGGCTCTTTTATTTTGATGAAAAATTTTATATAATATTTTTATGAAGATTTATTTAATTTACTCAGATAGCTATAAAAGAATAAATGAAAAAGTTAATGAAATCATTAATGGTTTTTCTAATGTCTTAAAATTTGATTTAAAAGTAAATAGTATAACAGATGTAATCGAGGAAGCAAATTATTATTCACTTACTGGTGAAGAAAAATGTATTATAGTAAAAAGCAATGATTTATTTATAGCAAAAAAAAATAAAGAAGAAGGTAAAAATAAAAACGAAGAATTACTTCTTAAATATATTGAAAATCCTAATAGTTTAGTTACATTAATATTTACAAGTTATGAAGTTCCGGATAAAAGAAAAAAGATTTTTAAAAGTATTTCTAATAATTACATTGAACTTAATCCCTTTAATAAAAAGGAAATGGTTTATGAATGTATAAATGTACTTAAAAAAAATAATATTAATATTAATTATGAAATAGGTAATTATATAGTTGAAAATTCTTATGTAAATTATGATATTTGTTTATCAGAGATAGATAAAATATGTTTATTTTTTAAAAAAGGTAATCTTTCTTTAGAGGACATTAAAAAAATAGTAAGTGTGTCTTACAATGTAAGTGCATTTAAATTTGTAAGATGTTTAATGAATAAAGATATTAATTGTACATCATTAATAAATGATTTAGAAAAACTTAAAATAGATCCAAATGTTATTATTATAACTTTTTATAAAGAAATGAACTTTTTATATCTTTTAAAAACCACTGATGATGTTAAAAAATTATGTTTTACTTATGGAAAAGAGCCTTGGCAATTAAATGATTATAATAATATAAAAGATAATTATTCATTATCAGAAATAAAAAAAATCATAATTAGACTTGCTGATTATGATTACAAATATAAATCTGGTTTATATGATAAAAGTGTTATTTTAAATATAATGGCTTTAGAATTTTGCAATTAATTATTTTAATTTAGTGTAATTATTAAAGGAAACTTTACCAATTTGATAAAGGTAATCTTTTCCTTTTTTTTGAATTATTTCTTTAATTTGATTATCAACTTCAATACCTGCACCTTTATGTAAATTAAATCCAGATATTTTACTTAATTTGTCCATTTCATTAATAAAGATGTATCTTGCAATAACTGATGCTGCTGCAACACTCATACATTTACTTTCACCTTTTGTATAAAATTTTATTCCTCTTAAAGCTGTATCATCGTCTTTTAAATAACTATAAAATTTCTTTTCATTAACAAATTGATCAACAACGGGGTATTTATAATCTGGATTATATTTTTTTACTAAATCCATTAAAACTTTATTATGAAGAATTGCTTTAATTTGTACCATATTGTAGTTTTTTTCCATTAAATCATTAAAATCTTTATTACATAAAACAAAGAAAGTATAAGGTGTTGTTTTCATAATTTCTGGAGCAACTTTCATAATAATATCATCATTTATTTTTTTAGAATCTTTTATACCTAAATTTTCTAATTCTTTAATTTTATTTGAGGGTACATAAGTTGCCACGACAACAACTGGTCCAAAGAAATCTCCACAGCCTGTTTCATCACTTCCAATAGAGGAATAGTATACATAAAAATCATCTTTTTCATTTTTTTTATTATCTTTACTTTTTACCGCATTTTCTACCGGTTTGCCAGTTAGTTTAGACTGCATACTTTGCCATATACTTGCCTCAATATCAGCACCAACTCCTTGAAACATAACTTTGCCTTTTTCATATAAAGTTATAGTTACATCATAGTTTTTAGCGGCAAATTTAGCATATGGTGGAGTTTTTATTTCATAAGCCTTATAAAATTTTATTAATTTTTCATGAAGTCTTTCATCTAATTTAAATACTACACAGTTCATTTCATCACCTAGATATATTATAAAATATTTTTATTAAATTGTCATCTTTTAGATTTAAAATAATGTAAAACAAAATAAAAGTTAATTTTTGGACTTTATTTTTTATTTTTTATATTATATAATTAATAATAGGAAAGAGGTTACAAATGAAAATTATTGAGATTGTTATTTTAGTTATTATGTTACTAGGTGTGCTTATTGGACTTAAAAAAGGTGCTGTTAAAGAAATATTTGAACTTATTGGAACACTTGCTATTCTAATTATTTCTTATTTATTAAAAAGTTATTTAACGGCTTTATTAATTAAGACTATGCCATTTTTTAATTTCAAAGGATATGTTGGACTTTATTCATTAAACTTTCTAATTTATGATGTAATATCATTTGTTGTAGTTTTTGTATTATTATATTGTATTTTGAATATTCTAATTAATATAGCAGGATTCATTGACTATTTAGTTAAACTTAGTCTTGTTTATAATACAGTTTCAAAAATAATTGGTGCTATTTTAGGTGCTGTTAATGGATTAATATTTGTATTTATTGCTTGTTATATTATGCTTGAAATTCCATATACTCAAAAATATGTTATGGAAAGTTCTATGGCTACAAAAATAGTTGAAAGAACACCAGTTTTAAATGTTACATTTAGTAAAGGTATTTTAGTAGGAGAGGATGTATATCTAAAATTAAAAGACTATACATTTAATGAAGAAGATGTTGAAAATATGAATATTTCTATTGCTACTTCAGTTGCTAAATATGCTTTAGTTGAAAAACCACTTATTCAAGCAAGCATTGATAATGGTAAATTACATTTAAATCATGTTATAATAGCGTAAGAAAGGAACAAATATGATTAAACACATTCAAAATGAAACGGAGTTTTATGACCTTTTAAAAGAGGGAAAACCAATTGTTGATTTTTATGCAGATTGGTGTGGACCATGTAAGATGCTTCTTCCAATTCTTGATGAAATTGACTTTACTGATGTTTTAAAGGTAAATGTTGATGAACAACCAGAAATTGCAAAAAGATTTGGGGTAATGAGCATACCAACCTTAATATTTTTTAATAATGGTCTTGAACAAAACAGGGAAATTGGATACCGTTCTTTAGAAGAAATCAAAGAAGAATTTAAAAAACTTTAAGTCACTTAGTTGTGACTTTTTTTAATATAGTTAAAAAGTTAAAAAATCATCGATTTTTTGTAGCATTTTTATTATATTTGTGTTATATTAAAAAAGTAATATTTTTTCTATGGAAAGCCTGACAAACTTTTGTTAACATAGAAACGCATAAGTGCGATAAAAAGTTAAGACCTAGAAGTAAGGTGGTACCGTGGAATTTATTTCTGCCCTTACAGTATCTAGGTTTTTTTGTAATAAGGAGGAATTAAAATGATTACAAAACCTAAAGGATGTTATGATGTAACTGGTGAAGTTGCAAAAAAGTATCAAAGAATATGCGAAGTAGTTTCTGCATATGCTAAGATTTATAATTATAAATATATTAGGACACCACTTTTTGAAAGTACAGAACTTTTTAAAAGAGGTGTAGGAGATACCACAGATATAGTTCAAAAAGAGACTTATGATTTTACTGATCGTGGAGGAAGAAGTTTTACTTTAAGACCTGAAGGTACTGCTGGAGTAGTAAGAAACTTTATTGAGGATAAGCTTTATGGAAATCAGTCATCTGTAGTTAAAGAATTTTATATTGGAACAATGTATCGTTATGAAAGACCAGGATTAGGTAGAAATCGTGAATTTACTCAATTTGGTGTTGAATGTTTAGGTTCTGATGATGAAATGATGGATGCTGAAGTAATATCATTTTCCTATAACATTTTAAAAGAACTTGGACTTGATGTTACTGTTAAAATTAATAATTTAGGTTCAGTAGAAGATAGAGAAAATTATAAAAAAGCTTTAGTAGAGTATTTAACACCACATATAAATGATTTATGTGAAGATTGTCAAAATAGAATTAAAACTAATCCTTTAAGAATACTTGATTGTAAAGTAGATGATCAAAGTGAAATACTTAAAAATGCCCCAAGTATACTAGACTATCATTCTAAAGAAAGTAATGAAAGATTTAATAAAATATTAACATATTTAGATTATCTAGACATTGATTATGAAGTAGATAATACTTTAGTAAGAGGTCTTGATTATTATGATTATATGGTTTATGAACTTAAACTTAATGATTCTTTAGCACTTGGTGGTGGTGGAAGATACAATCACCTTGTTAAAAATTTAGGAGGACCTGAAGTACCAGCGGTAGGTTTTGCTTGTGGTATAGAAAGAATTATTAATGAAATGAATGATGAAAGTTTTAATAACATTGATGTATATGTAATGTGTGTAAATGATGAAGAAAAGATTAAAGCAAATATTATTACACAAGATTTAAGACTTAATAATATTATATGTGAAACTAATGTTATGGGTAAAAGTTTAAAATCTCAGTTTAAAGAGGCTGATAATATGAATGCAAAAAATTTAATTATACTTAATAGTGAAGATTTATCTAAAGGACTTATTACGGTAAAAGATAATGTTACAAAAGAAGAAGTAAAAGTTCCTGAAGATGAAATAATAGATTATATTTTAGGAGTGATTTAAAATGGATATAAAAGATTTATTAAAAGAAAAAAAGCAATATGTTGGAAAAGAAATAGAAATATGTGGATGGATTAAAAATCATCGTCCTCAGAAAGAATTTGGTTTCATATCATTTTCTGATGGTACTACTCAAGGTGGAATCCAAGTAGTTTATGATAAAACTTTAAATAATTTTGAGGATGTAAGTAAACTTTTAGTGTCATCTGCATTAAAAATAAAAGGTACTTTAGTTCCTTCGGAAGGGAAAGAAGATTATGAAATTAAAGCAAACTCTATTGATATTTTATCCTCTTGTCCTGAAGACTACCCAATTCAGCCAAAAAGACATTCTCGTGAGTTTTTAAGAGAGCAAGCTTATTTAAGACCAAGAACAAACCTATTTACTGCCGTATTTAGAGTAAGAAGTGTAGCGGCTTATGCAATACATAAATATTTTAATGAACATAACTATGTATATGTACATACACCACTTATTACTGCAAGTGATTGCGAAGGTGCTGGTCAAATGTTTGAAGTAACAACTCTTCCTTTGGGAGAAAAACCAGATTATTCAAAAGATTTTTTTGGTAAAAAGACTGCACTTACTGTATCAGGACAACTTCAAGCAGAAACATGTGCTCTTGCTTATAAAAAAGTTTATACATTTGGACCAACTTTTAGAGCAGAAGATAGTAATACAAAAACTCACGCTGCAGAATTTTGGATGGTTGAACCAGAAATTGCTTTTGCAGATCTTAATGAAGATATGGTAGTTATGGAAGATATGCTTAAGTATGTTGTTAAGTATGTTCTTGATAATGCTCAAGATGAAATGAAATTTTTAGATAGTTTTGTAGAAAAAGGTTTAATAGAAAAACTTACAAAATTAGTTAATTCAAAATTTACAAGAATTACCCATGAAGAATGTATTAAACTTTTGCTTGAAAGTGGTAAAAAATTTGAATTTGAACCAAAATATGGTGAAGATATTGCTAAAGAACACGAAAAATATATTACAGAATATTTTAATGGACCAGTATTTATTTATAACTGGCCAAAAGACATTAAAGCATTTTATATGAAACAAAATGATGATGGTAAAACTGTTGCGGCAGTAGATCTTGAAGTACCTGAAGCAGGTGAGTTAATGGGTGGAAGTCAAAGAGAGGAAAACTATGATAAACTTATTGCTCGTATGATAGAACTTAATATGGATACTGAAAGTATGGATTGGTATTTAAATTTAAGAAGATATGGTTCATGTGTTCATTCAGGTTTTGGAATGGGATTTGAAAGACTTCTTATTTATCTTACTGGTGTAGATAATATTCGTGATGTAATACTTTTCCCAAGAACACCAAAAAATTGTGAATTTTAGAAAGGATTTAATATGAATAGTAATAATAAATATAGGAATAAATATTGTGGAGAAATAACTATCGAGGATGCTGGTAAAACAGTTAGAATTGGTGGTTGGATTAATTCAATAAGAAATCTAGGCTCACTTGTATTTTTAACAGTTCGTGATGAAAGTGGAATTGTTCAAGTTATAAGTGAAGAAAGTGAAAAACTTTCAGATTTAACTAGAGAAAGTACTGTAACAATTACTG
The DNA here is from genome assembly GCA_000437315.1 of Mycoplasma sp. CAG:472. Taxonomy (GTDB): domain Bacteria; phylum Bacillota_I; class Bacilli_A; order RF39; family UBA660; genus UBA6448. The sequence continues at coordinate 73,259 of FR899415.1, read as the reverse complement.
GTACTGTTCAAAAAAGAAGTGGTAATGTAAACCCTAATATGAAAACTGGTGAAATAGAAATAATTCTTGATACTATTGAAGTATTAGGTAAATGTGAAAATGTACTTCCTTTTGAAATAAATCGTAGTAAAGAAGCAAATGAAGAAACAAGACTTAAATATCGTTATCTTGATTTAAGAAATAAAGAAGTACATGATAAAATAGTTTTCAGAAGTAAAGTAGTAGATTTTATCCGTAAAACTATGAAAGAAATGGATTTTACTGAAATTACTACACCAATTATTACTGGATCTTCTCCGGAGGGAGCTAGAGACTTTGTTATTCCCTCAAGGAATTATCATGGTAAGTTTTATGCACTTCCTCAGGCACCTCAAATATATAAACAACTTTTAATGGTATCAGGATTTAATAGATATTTCCAAATAGCTCCTTGTTTTAGAGATGAAGATTGCCGTGCTGATAGAACACTTGAATTTTATCAATTAGACCTTGAAATGAGTTTTGCAACTGATGAAGATGTATACGAAGTTGGTGAAAAAGTATTCTATGAAACATTTAAAAACTTTACTGATAAATATGTTTCTCCAGCACCTTTTAGAAGAATATCTTTTAAAGAAGCAATGTTAAAATATGGATGCGATAAACCAGATTTAAGAAATCCTCTTATTATTGAGGATGCCTCAGATATATTTGAAAATAGTGAATTTGCTGGTTTTAAAGGTAAAATAGTTAGATGCATAAAATGCTCTAATGTAACTAAGAGTAATTCTTGGTATAAACATTTAGAGGAGTTTGTTAAAAGTAAAGGAGCAGGTGGTCTTGCTTACCTTAAAAAGAATGATGGTGAAATTAAAAGCGCTATCTTAAAATTCTTATCCGAAGAAGAAATACATAGTTTAGATGAAAGATTTGAACTTAAAGATGGTGATGTATTATTTATCCTTGCTGGAGATGAACACATAATTAAAATTGCTGGACTTCTTCGTAACTATTTAGGTGAAGAGTTAGAACTTACTAATCATAATAGATTTGAATTTTGTATTGTTAATGATTTTCCATTCTTTGAATATAATGAAGAAGATAAAAAATGGGATTTTGGACATAATCCATTTAGTATGCCTCAAGGCGGAATTGATGCTTTAAATAATATGAATCCTGGTGATATAGTTGCATATCAATATGACTTTGTATGTAATGGTAATGAAATGGCCTCAGGAGCAGTTAGAAATCACGATATAAATATTATGAAAAAAGCCTTTTCTATAGCAGGCTATAGTGAAGATGTTGTTAAAGATAAGTTTAGAAGTCTTTATACAGCCTTTACTTTTGGAGCACCTCCTCACGCTGGTATGGCTCCAGGTATTGATAGAATCGTAATGCTTCTTACTGATGAAGAAAATCTTCGTGAAGTACAAGTATTCCCTCCAAATGTACAAGGTATGGACCTATTAATGGGAAGTCCAAATACACTTACTGATAAACAATTAAAAGAGTTAGGTATTACCATTACGGAGGAAAAATAATGTTTACTAAGGACATAATAAATGATTATGCTGATAAACTATTAATTGGTCTTACTGAAGAAGAAAATGAACTTTTATTAAGGGAATTTGATGTTATTAATGATAATATGTCTAAAATAAATAATGTAAAGGGACTAGAAAATGTTGAACCTTTACATTTTCCTCAGGATTTAATGGTAAAAGAAATACGTGATGGAAGGACTTCAAGAATGATTGATATTGAAGATGCACTTAAAAATTGCGATGACTATATTGATAGAGAAGTTGAAATAATAAGGGTGGTGAAGTAATGAACTATTATGATAAAAATATTATTGAAATTCATAATGATTTAATAAATAATAAGGTTACTTCAAAAGATCTTATTGATTTTTCTAAAAATAAAATATTAGAAACAAATGAAAAATTTAATGCTTATAATTTAGTATTAGATCCAGTGGAAAATAATGAAATAAATACATTATTAAGTGGTATTCCATATGCAATGAAAGATAATATTTCAACAAAGGGTATCAGAACGACAGCCTGCTCTAATACTTTAAAAGACTATGTTCCTATTTATAATGCTACAGTTTATGAAAAACTTTCTCAAAGCGGTGCTATAATGATTGGTAAAACTAATATGGATGAACTTGCTATGGGTGGAACTGGCCTTACTGGTAATGCTGGCATAGTTAAAAATCCTTATGACGAAGAAAGAATTTCAGCTGGTTCCTCAGCAGGAAGTGCCGTTGCAGTGGCAACTAAAACAGTTCCTTTTGCAATTGGTACTGATACTGGAGACTCAATTAGAAAACCAGCAGCTTATACTGGAGTAGTGGGTTATAAACCAAGTTATGGTCTTATAAGTAGATATGGACTTTTTGCTTTTGCTTCCTCTCTTGATACAATTGGGGTTATTACAAATTCTGTGATAGATGCTGCAACAGTAGTAAATACTGTTAAGGGTTCTGATGATAAAGATATGACTACAATTAAGGATATGGATGAAATAGATTTAACAAAAGATTTTAATAATTTAAGAAGTAAAAAATTATTTTATATTAAAGAAATAGTGGATAAATCAAAATATACAAATTCAAATACAATTAAGATAATTGATGATTTTAATAAACTTTTAGATTTATTAAAGAGTAATGGTTATGAAATTTATGAAGAAAGTATTGATGAAAACCTTTTAAAAGCATTAAAACCAGTTTATACATCAATTTCTTGTGCTGAGGTTACCTCAAATAACTCAAATCTTACTGGAATAAGTTTTGGTCATCGTGAAAAAGGCGAAAGTGCAATGGATGTTATTAAAAACTTTAGAACTAAAAACTTTTCCTCTCTTATCAAAAGAAGATTTGTAATTGGATCATTTATTTTACAAAAAGAAAATCAAGAAAAATATTTTATTAATGCTAAAAAAGTAAGAAGAGTAGTCGTAAATACATTTAATGAATTATTTACTAAATATGATGGATTAATTCTTCCTGCTCAAAGTGATATAGCTCCGAAAATATGTGATACAACTGATGAAATGGGTAAAGATGAAAATGTACTTGATAATCATTTAGTAATAGGAAACTTTGGTGGATACCCATCTATAACTTTACCTTATAATAAACTTGAAGGAATGCCAGTTGGTATAAATATTACATCAGGTTTTAAAAATGATAGTTATATGCTTGCAGTAGCAAATGATATTGAAAAAATTATAAAGGAGGATATCCATGACTAAGTTAGTTATTGGCCTTGAAATGCATGCTGAAATGAAAAGTACTACAAAAGTATTTTCACCATCATCAAATGTATATAATAAAATGGCTAATGTAAATATTAATGAAATTGATTTAGCATTTCCTGGATTTATGCCATCTTTAAATGAAGAATGTGTTAAGAAAGCAGTTGAAATGGCCTTAATATTAAAATGTGATGTTGCAAAATATATGATTTTTGATAGGAAAAATTACTATTATCCTGATCTTCCAAAAGGTTATCAAATTACTCAAAATACAAGACCTGTAGGTATTAATGGTAATTTAGAGGTTTCACTTAATGGTAGTAAATTTAATGTAGAAATATTAGATATCCATTTAGAGGAAGATGCTGCAGCACTTGACCATTTACCTACATTTTCACTTATTGATTATAATCGTGCAGGTGTACCACTTCTTGAAACAGTTACTGCACCTTGTATGCATTCAGCTGATGAAGCAATAGCCTTTTTAGAAACAATGTGTAGAATTTATAAATATACAGGTATTTCTGAGGCTGATACTAAAAAAGGTCAAATTAGATGTGATGTTAACGTAAATCTTATGGATGATAATGGAAATTATATTACTCCAAAAGTTGAAATAAAAAATGTAAATAATTTAGCAAATGTAAAACTAGCTATTCTTTACGAAGAAAAAAGACAACTTGAATCACTAAAAAATAACGAACCATTATATCAAGAAACTCGTAGATTTGATGAGACATCTGGTACAACAGTTCATATGCGTAGTAAAGCTGATGCAATTGATTATAAATATTTTGTAGAACCTAATATTCCACCTTATGAAATAACTGATGATTTTATTGAGAATATTAGAAAAACTATTCCTGTTTTAGCGGACATAAGAAAAGATAATTATATGAATAATTTATGCCTTGATGAATATAATGCTAATATTTTAATTAAGGATATTAATATTGCAAATTATTTTGAAAAATGTGTAGAAGTAGGAATTAAACCAATTATAGCTGCAAATTACATTAACGGAATTATTACTTCATATATAAACGAAAAAGATATTAATATAAATGATTTTTATTTAAAACCAGAATTTTTAAAACAAATTAATGATGCAAAAGAAAGCGGAATTTTATCATCAAAAGGGGTAAAAGAAGTTTTCTATAAATCTTTAGAGGAAAAGAAAGAACCTAAAAACTTTATTTCTAAAGAAGATGCACAAGTAAGTGATGAAAACTTAATTGAAAGTATAATTGATAGAATTTTATCTTCACATGAAAAAGAAATTACCGAATATAAAAATGGTAGAACTAATATTTTTGATTTCTTTGTTGGTCAAGTTATGAAAGAAACCAGGGGTAAAGCTAATCCAATTATTACAAAAGATTTACTTCATAAAAAGCTTGATTAATAAAATTATTTTTGATATTATTGATATGCAAGGTAAACCTCTTATAAACCAAGCAATTATTATTAGACGATTACATATATTTTAATAGAGGTAATAAATATATACGAAGCGGAAAAATATACCTTTTCTTAAGAAAAATGGTATGTTTTTCTGCTTTTTATTTTGCAGTAAAAGTTTAAATCGTTTAGAAATGGAGGAACAAAATGGTAAATTATTATGATGAAATCAAAGAAAAATTATCAAAAAATGAAATTTATGCAACTGTAAAAGATTATTCAAAAGAAAGAAATAAAGTTCTTACTTATTATGAAGTAGGTAAATTTTTAAGTGAAGCTGGTAAAGAGTATGGTAATGATATTATAGGCCAATATGCTGATAAATTAGCTATTGAAGTAGGTAAAAAATATAATCGAAGAACTCTATATAATATGAGAAAATTTTATGAAATATTTAATAGTGAAAAATTGTACCCATTCGGTTCAATTTTGCTATCGAGTCATTATAGAGAATTTTTATCATTAAAAAATATAGATGAAATTAAAGAGAAATTATTAAAAAATGAAATCTATGCAAAGGTAAAAGATTATTCAAAAGAAAGAAATAAAGTTCTTACTTATTATGAGGTAGGTAAACTTTTAAGCGAGGCCGGTAAAGAGTATGGTAATGATATCATAGGACAATACGCTGAAAAATTAGTTAATGAAGTAGGTAAAAAATATAATTTAAGAGCTCTACATAATATGAGAAAATTTTATGAAATATTTAATAGTGAAAAATTGAACACACTGTGTTCAATTTTGACCTGGAGTCATTATAGAGAACTTATTACATTAAAAAATGTTAATGAAATAAATTATTATATTAAAATATGTGTTCAAAGAAATTTGAATGTAAGGCGTTTAAAAAACGCTATTCAATCCAATGAATATGAAAGACTTAGCGAGAAAACTAAGAATAAATTAATTACAAATGAAAAGTTGAAACTACCAGATTTAGTACAAGACACAATATTAGTCAAAAGTGAATTTAATCAAGAAAAATTAACTGAATATGCGCTTAGACAAATAATACTTAATAACTTAGATAACTTTTTAAAATGGTTAGGTAACGGTTTTTGTTATGTTGGCAATGAATATAAAATTAAAATTGGAAGTAAGTATAATTATATAGATTTACTTTTATATAATGTGAAATATAGGTGCTTCGTTATTATTGAACTCAAAGTTACAGAACTTAAGGAAGAACATATAGGGCAAATTCAAAATTATATGAACTATGTTGATAAAGTAATTAAGAAACCTTACAATGATAAAACAATAGGAATAATTATATGTGCAAGAAATAATAGATATGTAATTGAGTACTGCTCTGATGAAAGAATATTTAAAAGTGAATTTAAAATGGAAAGGATGTGTTAAAATGATAAATTATTATGATGAAATTAAAGAAAAATTATTAAAAAATGAGATTTATGCAAAGGTAAAGGATTATTCTAAAGAAAGAAATAAAGTTCTTACTTATTTGGAAGTGGGTAAACTTTTAAGTGAGGCTGGAAAAGAGTATGGTAATGATATTATCGGAAAATATGCAGAAAAATTAACTAATGAAGTTGGTAAAAAATATAATCGAAGAACTCTATTTAGAATGAAACAATTTTATAATTTGTTTGGCGAACAAAATATTGAACAAAAAGTGTCGACAATGTCGACACTTTTGACCTGGAGTCATTATTCAGAACTTTTACCGTTAAATGACATAAATAAAATTAATTATTATATTAAAATATGTAAGCAAAGAAATTTAGATGTAAGAAGTTTGAGAAGTCTTATTAAATCCAAAGAGTATGAAAGACTTGACGAAGAAACTAAAAATAAATTAATTACGAATGAAGAACTAAAACTACCTGATCTAGTTCCAGATCCAATATTAATAAAAACTGAAATTAATAAGGAAATTTTAACTGAATATGCGCTTAAGCAGGCAATACTTGGTAATTTAGATAACTTTTTAAAACAATTAGGTGATGGTTTTAGTTATATTGGTAGTGAATACAAAATTAAAATAGGAAATAATTACAATTACATAGACTTACTTTTATATAATGTGAAATTTAAATGCTATGTAGTTGTTGAACTCAAAGTAACGGAACTTAAGAAAGAACATATAGGTCAGGTTGAGGTTTATATGAATTATATTGATAAAAATGTAAAAGTTTTATCTGATGATAAAACTATTGGAATTATTATATGTGCTAGGAATAATAAGTACATAATTGAATACTCTTCTGATGAAAGAATATTTGCAAGAGAATTTAAATTAATAATTTAGGACAAAAGTGTAAAATAGTGTAAATAATTACATTAAAAATTGAATAATACTAATTATCATGGTAAAATACTATTTATGAAGAAGTTATCAAAAGTTGGGATTATATTAAGTTTTATTTTGACTACATGTTTTTTATTTGGCTATACTATCAAAAAATTTCATGTTATAGATAGTTTATTTTATAAAAAAAATATTATAAAAACTTTTTTTGCTTTTATAATACTTTTAGCTTTAATTTATATACTTTTAATTATAATATTTAAACTATTAGATAAAATTAGTAATAATAAAGAAAAAGGTAATAAACTTTATAATTTTATATTTGAAAAAAACCCACTTCTTATAACATTTATTATATTTTTCATTTTCAGTATTCCGTTTATAATTTTTTATTATCCAGGTCCTGTTCATTGGGATGGACTCCAAGAATTAAATTATTTTTATAAGATAGATGCATTTTCTAATCATCATCCTGTATTTCCAACATTAATTATGGGATTATCTATGAAACTTGGTAGACTTATTTATAATGACAATCTAGGTATATTTTTATATACATTTCCTCAGTTAATGTTTTCGTGTTTTACATTTGCATATATTTTAAAGTTTATGAAAGACATTAAAACGTCTAAAATAATTAGAGTACTTACTTTTATATTTTTCTTGTTTAATCCAGTATGGTACGTAAATGGCTATACAATTGTAAAGGATACTTACTATTATTTATTTTTTATTTGGTTTTTAATTTATTATTATAAATTTTATTTAGATAATTCTAAAAAAAATACATATTTATTATTTTTGTTTAGTATGCTTGTAATTTTATTTAGAAATAATGGTATATACATTGTTATTGCCTCACTTATTCCATATCTATTTAAAAAAAATCTTAGAAAAAAAGCAGTTTCATTTATTTTAATATTTATATTATTTCAATTTAGTTATAATAAGTCATTAGATTATTTTAAGATTCAACCTTCAAATATTAGGGAAACTTTATCTGTACCAATTCAACAAACTGCTAGATATATTAAATACTATGATAAACAGCTTTCAAAAAAAGAAAGAAATTATGTAGAAAACCTTTATAGAATGAGTATAAAAGAAATAAAAAAGAAATATCAACCTGAACTATCAGATCCAGTTAAATTTCCTTGGAAAGTTAATGACAAAAAAGAATTAATTGAATACTTTAAATTTTGGTTCAAATGTTTTAAAAAGCATCCTAAGGTTTATGTAGATAGTTTTTTAGAAAACTATTATGGTTATTTTTATCCTCTTAAAAAGGATTATAAAGATGGTGTTGCATGGTTTATTGTTGTTTATAATAAAAGAGTTAATACTGGTTATTTTGATTTACATTATCTTAAAACTTTTAAAACAGAAAGAAATTTTATTACTAATTTTACAAATAAATTAAAGGTTACAAAGGGTATTGGTTTAATTTACAATACTGGTGTTTATACTTGGATGCTATTAATATTAATAGGTTATACGTTGTATAAGAAAAGGTATACAAATTTAATATTTTCGATACCTATACTTTTAACACTTGCATTTTGCTTTTTATCTCCGGTTAATGCATATTTAAGATATATGAATCCAATTATTGTAACAATTCCAGTATATTTAGCTATTTGTTTAAAAAAGAATAATAAATAAATAAATAAGTATAGCATTTTATGAAGTGTTTTTATAAAACAAAAATATGTAATAAAATTGCTATATTTTTTTATATGCTTTCTAATTGTAATTTTAGTTTAATTATGGTATCATTTAAAGTAGAGAGTAGGAATGTTTTATGAAAAGAAAAGAAATGTTGTTTATAATCGGAGCACTTTTAATATGCAGTATATTTTTGTTAACAGGATATATAGTTCATAATAAAAAAGGAAGTGGTACTAAACCCAATATTTCTCTTAATAAGAATAATAAGTTTGATTATAAGTTTATAAAACAAATTGAGGGTAATGATAATACTTTGGTAAGTCCTTTATCTATGGCTTATTTACTATCAATGATTCAAAGTGGGGCAAAGGGTAATACTTTAAATGAACTTAATATTGCTCTTGATAATTATGATTTACAGCCTATGGAAAATATAGATAGTAAAATATCAATGGCAAATAGTATGTGGATTAATAATAAATATAAAAATGATATTAATAATACATTTGCTACAGCTCTTAAAATTAATTATCATAGTGAAGTTTTATATGATGAATTTATAAATGCTGATAATATAAATAAATGGGTTTCAGAAAAAACATATAATATGATTAATGAATTATTTCCTAGCGATAGCGTTAATTCAGTTGATACAATTATGGCTTTAGTAAATGCAATTGGTATTAATTTTAGATGGGATGAAGAGTTTGATTGTAATAAAACTACAATGGGTAATTTCTTAGATAAAAATGTTTATATGATGAATTCTAATGAAAAATATTTAGAAAGTGATTACTATACAGGATTTATAAAAGATTATGAAAAACTTTCTGATAATTCACAATATGAATTTATTGGACTTCTTCCTAAAAAAGATATTCAAGATGTAATTAATAATATATCAAATGATGTAATAAAAAATTCCATAACTGAAAGCAAATCTCATATTCAAATACCTAGATTTAAATATGAATATAATGTTAATAATGTAAAAGGTATTCTTGAAAGTTTGGGAATAAAAGATATGTTTAATAAAGAAAAAGCAAATTTTGGTGGTATTGCTGAAGATATATATGTAAGCTCAATTGTTCAAAAAACATATATAGATTTTATGGAAAGTGGTACTAAAGCTGCGGCAGCCTCCGGAGCGATATTTGATTCAAATTCAGTTTCAGAAGCAAAATCTGTAATATTTAATAAACCATTTGTGTATTTAATTAGAAAAATAGGAAGTAATAATATTTATTTTATAGGCACTGTAAATAATCCTATAGAATATGATGAAACAAAAGATGTTTGTGAAGGGTAGGAAGAGTCATGTTTGGTAAAATACTTTATATAAGTGATAGTATGGCATATGTTCAAAATCTTGCTGGTAGTAATGTTCAAGCAGATTTAATGAATATGCATGTAATATTTGAAAGTAATGGAGAACGTATTTTAGGAGAAATTACTGAAGTTAATAGTAGTGAAATTAAAATTCGTTTTTTAGGTGAATATCAAGGTAATAGATTTTTAAATGGTGTACTTAGAAAACCGCTTTTATCTTCGACTATCAGAATAATTAATGGTGAAGAGTTAATGGCTCTAGTAGGAACATATTCTGAAAATAGTTTTGTTTTAGGCCAAAGTGCTATTTATAAAAACTTTACTGTATGTCCAAGTATTAATGATTTATTTTCAAATCATTTAGCTATATTTGGTAATACTGGTTCAGGTAAATCTTGTGGTGTTTCAAGAATGGTTCAAAATATATTTTTAAATAAATTTGCAAAAGTAAAAAATGCAAATATGTTTATTTTTGATGCTTATGGTGAATATAAAAATGCTTTTAGTTCAATTAATACAATTGATCCTGAATATAATTATAAATTTATTACCACTAATCCTAAGGAGGCCACTGATGTACCACTTAAAATACCTGTTAATTTATTAAAACTTGATGATTATGCACTACTTCTTCAGGCAAGTAAACATACTCAACTTCCAATACTTGAAAGAACATTAAAACTTTCAAAAATATTTGCTACAGATTCACCTGAATCTAGAAAATATAAAAATCATTTAATTGCTAAAGCTTTACTTGCGGTATTATTCTCATCAGAGACTACTGCTCAAAAGAAAAACGAAATATTTACAATTATAGAAACTTGTCATACACCAGAATTTAATTTTGATACAACTATTCAAGGACTTGGTTATACAAGAAGTTTCTCTGAATGTTTTGAAATTGATTCAAATGGTTATTTTGGTGAAAGTGTTTTAATTACTGAATATATTTTGAAAAATATTAATGATGAAATTGAAAATATTGCTCCAGATGAAAATGCATTTTATTCACTACTAGACTTTTCCAAAGCATTAGAGTTTACTTTAATTTCCGAAGGTTTCTTACATAATGATACTCTTGTTGATGATGCCTCAATATTAAAGGTTAGACTTACTACAATTCTTCATAGTGAAGTTGGTAATTATTTTGATGGAACTAAACATTATACAAATACTGAATTTATTGATGCTTTAAAATCATTTAATGGTAAAAAAGCTCAAATAATTAATATTAATCTCGAGGATGTTGACGATATTTATGCTAAAGTTATTGTAAAAATAATGTGTAAATTCTTATTTGATTATTCTAAGTCTTTAGAGCAAAGAGCAAGTATTCCATTTCATTTATTTTTGGAAGAAGCTCATAGATATATTCAAAAAGATAATGATACATTCTTACTTGGTTATAACATATTTGACCGTATTGCAAAAGAAGGAAGAAAATATGGCGTAATTCTTGATATTATTTCTCAAAGACCAGTTGAAATATCTGATACAGTTATTGCACAATGTTCAAATTTCTTGATCTTTAAAATGACACACCCTCTTGATATTAAATATATTTCAGAAATGCTTCCAAATATTAGTGCAGATATTATTGAAAAACAAAAAACACTTCAACCAGGAACTTGTGTATCATTTGGCAGTGCCTTTAAAATACCAATGATAGTTAAGATGGAAATGCCTAATCCAATGCCTTATTCATCAAACTGTAATGTTTCCTCTTGCTGGAGATAAAAAAAGTAAATAGAAAAATTAATGTAAAAGAGCAAGAACTTCCTACTTTTAATAGAGTTGGTTTTGTTGCTGCTCAATGGGGAGGAGTAAGATATTAATCTTACCTCTTTTTATTTTAGTCATTTTTTTATATAATTATAGTATTATTAAATGGAGGATTTATGGATAATAAAAAAGAATATATAAATAATGAAATTGATACTAAAAAAAGGGAAAAATACTTATTAAAAGTATTTAAGAAGATATCAATCTATGGTTTAGTTATAACATCTATTATACTTGTAGGTAATGGAGTTGATCATTTAATTGAATCTTATTGTTTAATGGGAGCGGATGGACTATTTATTATAACAAGTGCATGTAGTTCATATATGCTTAATAATACTGAAAAAAAACTTAATGAATTATATGAAAAGAAAATCGAATTAGAGAGTGAAAATAATAATAAAATTGAAACTAATGAAAAAATAAATAAAAATGATTTATCATATAATTATGATGAAGATTATAACTTAAATAATGACTTAGGCTTTTCTCGCCGAAGAAGATTGAAATAAAATTAGTTTTTGGCAAAATCACTATATAATGATTTAATTATAGTGAAAGGAGTTATACTTGCCAACTATTTCTAAATTTTATGGCATTATAATTAGAATGTATTTTCAGTAAAGAGAGTATGGAGAACCTAAATTCAAAAGAGAATAGTTCTCTTTTTATATTGACACTTATTTTACTGTAAAATAATATTATAATTTTTATAGGTAAATATGCTAAATAGAAAAAATGTAATGTAAACTTTTAATGATTATATTTATTTTATATAAATAGTTTGTTATAATTAAGATACCTAGTTGATAGTTTATAGCGTATAAAACCGACTAAAGATAGAAATAAGGGAATCTAATTAGGTTATGGTGTAGAATGCTTATTCATTAAGTACATAAGAATCCTAAAATAACTTATGTGATGCCCACCTGCGGAGAGCGCGGGATTTTATCTAGCATAGACTAATCTTACTGGGTTTTTTAATAGGAGTATGTATGAAAGAAAGATTAATAAATTTGTTTGGAGAAAATAATTTAGAAAAGATTAAAAATGCTCACATCCTTTTAGTGGGAATTGGCGGAGTAGGTTCTTTTTGTTTTGAAACATTAATTAGATGTGGAGTAGAAAATATTACAGTTATTGATTTTGATACTTATGAAGAAAGCAATTTAAATAGACAGTTATATGCTACACTTGACTCATTAGGCAAAAAGAAAATAGATACTGCTTTAGCAAGAGCAAAAAGTATAAATGAAAATGTTAATATTAATGTACTTGATACATTTTTAGATTTTAATTCAGATTTTGATTTTTCTTCATATGATTATATAATTGATGCTTGTGATAGTGTTCCGGCAAAAGCAAATCTTATAATAAATGCTAAAAAATATAATAAGAAAATTATTGTTTCTTTAGGAATTGGTAATAGAGTTTGTCCTGAATTAGTATGTAAAAGTACTTTAAAAGAAAGTTTATTTGATCCACTTGGTAAAAAACTTAATCATTATTTAATTAAAAAATGTGAATTTTTTGATGATGTTAATGTAATATGTTCTAAAGAAAAGCCAATTAAAAGTCAACCAATTTCATCATATGTATGTACAACTTCAGTAGCGGGAATATATTTATCAGACTATGTAATAAAGGATATTATCAATGGATAAGGTTGAAAATATAAAAAATCCTGATTTTCTAAAAGATTTAAATAATGATGAACTAGATACTTTAGGAGCGGATATTCGGGAGTTTATTTTAGAAAATGTTTCTAATACAGGAGGTCACTTATCATCAAATTTGGGAATTACTGATTTAACTATTGCGATGCTTAAAGTATTTGATGCAAGTATTGATAAAATAATTTTTGATGTTGGCCATCAAACATATCCATATAAAATATTAACTGGTAGAGCAAAAGATTTTAAAAACTTAAGAAAATATAATGGCCTTGAGGGTTTTCAAAAGAAAAGTGAAAGTAAATATGATGTTTATGAAGCTGGACATAGTTCAACTTCTTTATCGGCGGGCTTAGGTTTTGCTTTAGCAAGAGATTTAGATAAAAAAGATTATAATGTTGTATGTGTCATCGGAGATGGTTCTATTTCTAATGGCCTTTCTTTTGAAGCCTTAAATCATATAGGAAGTTTAAATACAAGGCTTATTATTATTTTAAATGATAATGAAATGAGCATTTCTAAAAATGTTGGAGCAGTTCATAATTTTTTAGATTCTGTAAGAGCGGGTAAAGGCTATAATGATGTTAAGAAAAACACTAAAAGTTTTTTAAATAAAACAAAGTTTGGTAAAGTGTGTGCTAATGCCTTAAATAATATTAAAGATAATTTTAAAATGTTATATGTAAAAAAAGGAAGTTTATTTACTTCTTTAGGTTTTGAGTATTTTGGACCAATTGATGGTGAAGACTTTAATGAAATGATTAAGTATTTGCAAATGGTTAAAAATATTAATAAGCCTGTTTTACTTCATGTAATTACTAAAAAAGGTTTTGGTTATGAACTTGCCGAAAATGATGAAACTGGTTCATTTCACGGAGTAGGACCCTTTAATATAAAAGATGGTAAACCTAAAGAAATATCAAATTTACCATCATATAGTGAAATAATGAGTTCGTATGTTTTAAATTATGCTAAAAAAGATAAAGATATAATTGTTATTACACCTGCGATGGAAAAGGGATGTAAACTTAGTATTATAAAAGAAAAACTTCCTAAACAGTTTATTGATGTTGGCATTAATGAAGAACATGCTTTAGTTTTAGCTTCTTCCCTTGCTGAAAATGGTAAAAAACCAATATGTTTTATTTACTCAAGTTTTCTTCAGCGTGGTTATGATGAAATTGTCCATGATATTGCGAGAATGAATGAACACGTAATTATATGTATTGATAGGGCAGGTTTTGTATCCTCAGATGGTGAAACTCATCAAGGGCTATTTGACGTGCCAATGCTACTTCCTATTCCTAATATGGTTATATCTATGCCATCGAGTCCTAAAGAAGCTGATAATCTTTTAGAACTTGCATTAAAAACTGACAAACCATTTGCAATAAGATATCCCAAAATAAATTTAAAGTATGATTTTCAAAAGAAAGAAGATATTGTTTTGGGTTCTTGGAGTGTAATTGCCTCCGGAGAAGATGGTATAATTATTACATATGGTGATTTTGTAAGTAGAGCACAAAATATTTGTGAAAAACTTTCTAAAGATAATATAAATCTTACAATTATTAATGCTAGATTCTTAAAGCCAATAGATGAAAAAATGCTTACTAAAATACTAAAATATTATAAAAAAGTATTTATTTATGAAGAGAGTATGGAAGGTTGTAGTTTAGATAGTATAGTTTTATCATTTGCAAGTAAAATTAATAGTAAAAATGATTTTTATGTTTATAATATTCCTAATAAATTTATGTTTACTGCTACAAGGGAGGAACTTATAAGATTAAATAATTTAGATGAAGAATCTATTTATAATAAAATAAAAAATGAATATAAAAAATAATAAATAAATTAAAACTATTGAAAATTTAATTGCAAAATAGTACAATAAAAAAATGAAAGGATCATTTATGGTTAATGCAATAAAAAGAGCAATAATAGTTATTTTGGGCGTAATATTACAATTTGGATTTCATATATTAATTCAATTATATTTTCATAACAATATAACTATTATAGGTATTATTTATGATATATTAAGTATACTTATTGTTTTGAAACTTTTAAAGGATAGTACAAACTTATCTAATGATTTACCTTGGATTATGCTTATATTAGTATTTCCAATTTTTGGAACTATCTTACTTTTAACTCTAGGTGGTAGTTATGCTAAAAATAAATTACTTAAAAACATTTATAATACAGAAAATGAGTATCAAAAATACTTAAAACAAGATAATGATATTACTAAACAAATAAATGATAATTATTTAGATAACCTAAAATATTTAAATAATTATGCACGATTTCCTGCCTCAACAAATAATGATGTTAAATATTATAATTTTGGGCAAGATTTTTATCCGTCTCTATTAAAAGAATTAAAAAGTGCAGAAAAATTTATATTTATGGAATATTTTATTATTAATAATGGTATTATGCTTGAAAATATTTTAGATATATTAAAGGAAAAAGCTTCTTTAGGAGTAGATGTTAGAATAATTTATGATGATATGGGTAGTATTGCTATGCTTTCAACAAATTATCCTAAACAATTATCAACTTATGGTATTAAATGTATTCCCTTTAATAAGGTTAGCCCATTTAAGGGTATATTTATGAATAATAGAGATCATAGAAAAATGACAATAATTGATGGAAAAGTTGCTTTTTCTGGCGGTGTAAATATAAGTGATGAATATATAAATATTAATAGTAAACTAGGAGTATGGAAAGATAATGGAATTAAAATAGAGGGTGATGCCGTATTTAATTTTACAGTAATGTTTTGTAGTTTATGGAATGCAAATATAAAAGAGGACGAAGATTTATTAAAATTTAAATATGACTTTTCTAATAAAAAATGTAATAATGGTTATGTATTACCTTATGGAATATCCCCTATATATAAACCATTTGTTGCGGAAGATGTTTATATAAATATTATTAATAGCGCTAAAAAATATGTTTATATCATGACACCTTATTTAATAATTGATACAGATATGCAAAATACTTTAGTAAGAGCAGCTAAAAGAGGTGTTGATGTTAAAATTATTGTACCAGGTGTTCCTGATAAAAAAATAGTTTATACTCAAACTAGTTCATTTTTTCCTTATTTAACAAAAAATGGAGTTAAAATATGTAAATATAATGATGGATTTGTTCATTCAAAAGTATTTGTTTCTGATGATACTAAAGCAGTAGTGGGAACTATAAATATGGATTATCGAAGTTTATATTTACATTTTGAGAATGCTATTTATATGGAAAATGTAAAAGAAATTAAAAATATTAAAAAAGATGTTTTAGATACATTAGATAATTGTACAATCTTAACTAATAAAAATGTAAAAGTTGGTTTTTTTAAAGGTATTTGGCAATCTATATTAAGACTTTTTGCTCCACTTTTTTAAATTTTAAAAAAATAGCAATTTAATTTGCTATTTTTTGTTTATAAGAAATTCACTTAATTTTTCTGGACTTTCTTTATAATCAACAATATCATTAATAAGTGATATAAGTTCAATATTTATATTTTTCTTTTTTAAAAGAAGCATAACAGTTTTTAATGTATAATAACCTTCGACAGTATGGGTATTTAAAAAATCATTTATTTTATCTTTATCTTTAGTATTTCCAATTACATAACCAAATGAATAGTTACGACTTTTTGTACTCATACATGTCATTAGTAAATCACCAACTCCTGCAAAAGATAGTATAGTTTTAGGCTTTCCACCCATAAAGTAAATTAGATCTTTTATATCGTGAAGTGATTCATTAATTAAAAATGCTCTTGTACTTTCTGAATAGCCTAAACCTCCCAAAATACCCGAGGCAATAGCAAAGATATTTTTTACAGCACCGCATATTTGTACTCCAATTAAATCTTTTGAAATTCTAAGTTTTACTGTGTCACAAGATAATGCTTTAATTACTAAATTTTGACTTTTTCTATTGGTACCAGCAATTGCTAAAGCAACAGGTTCTTTGGCAAGCATATCAACGGCAAAAGTTGGGCCAGATATAACTGTAACATTTTTAGCATTTAAAATAAACTTAATTACATTTGAAAGTAAATGGCAAGTTTTTTCTTCGATACCTTTACTAGCAATACATATTACCATATCTTTTTCAAAGTAGGGAAGAATCATACTTGCTACTTCATTTGTATATTTTGATGCACATGTAAAAAATATTATTTTTGCACCATTCATTACATCCTCTATATTTGAGGTTACCTCTATATTATCTGAAAGTTCATAACTTGAATTTATACTTTTTAAATTATGAGTAGTTTGATACTCTTTTTCTTTATCTTTATTTTCAGTCCACATTACAACTTTATGACCATTACCTGCAAGTTTACTAGCAAGGGCAAGACCATAAGCTCCAGTTCCAAGCATTGCTATTTTCATTTTTTACCAGTCCTTTCATTATAGACTTTATTTAGTCCATTTTCTATATTATTTTCTTGGGGAATATAATATTTACTTCCTATATATTCTTTAGGCATATAATTTTGTTTAACATAATGATTTTTATAATTATGAGGATATAAATATGCACTTGAATTTGTTTTAATATTATCAGGTATTTTTGTAGCACCTTTTTCATTTAAATCACTAATTGCTTTATTTATTGCTAGATATACACTATTACTTTTGGGAGACATTGCCATTTCTGTAACAATAGTTCCTAAAATGATATTACATTCAGGAAAACCAACTCTTTCAGCGGCATTAATAGCACTATCAAGTCTAGGTCCAATACCAGGATTTGCAAGACCTATATCTTCATAAGCAATAACAGATAGTCTTCGTTCTATAGAATCTAAATCACCAGCATAAAGTAGTCTTGCAAGGTAGTGTAAAGAAGCATCAATGTCACTTCCTCGAATACTTTTTTGAAGGGCACTTAATGCATCATAATGTCCATCATCACTTTCATCAATAAAAACATTTGCCTTAGGAATAATTTCCTTTATTTTATCAACGGTAATATCTTTTTTAAAGGCATAATATGCTACTTCCAAAATATTGTAAGCGCATCTAACATCGCCACCACTTGCACCTGCAATATACATTAGTGCATCATCAGAAATATCAATATCAGGAAGATATGATAGGGCTTTTTCTAATCCTTTTTTAATATCTTCTTTAGAAAGGGCTTTAAGTTCAAAAATTGTACATCTACTTCTTATTGCAGGATTTACCTTTATAAATGGATTTGAGGTAGTAAGACCAATTAAAATAACTGTACCATTTTCAAGATAAGGAAGTAGTATATCTTGCTTATCTTTATTCATTCGATGGATTTCATCAATAATTATTATTTTTTCACCAGAAAGTCTTGCATCATTAATTGCTCTTAAAAAATCATCTTTATTATTTTGAGTTGCATTTAAAAACTCATATGGCATATTCATTTCATTTGCAATTACTTTTGCAAGGGTTGTTTTGCCAATTCCTGGTGTTCCATATAAAATAAGAGAGAACATTTTTTTATTTTCAATTAAATTTCTAAGTACTTTGCCTTTACCTATTAAATGCTCTTGTCCAAGAACATCATCAAGAGTTTTAGGTCTAATACTATTTGCTAATATATTCATAAGTCATCATATCTATTATACCATCATATACTTAATTTGACTATTTATTTATTTTGTGTTATCATAGTTTTCACGAAAAAGGGGGATTAATATTTATCCACTTGTAAAAGAAAGGAAATGAATATATATGTTAAATGTAATTAATAGTAATGAAAAAACTGAAGGACAATTATTTGCGGAAACCGAATTAAATTATTATGCTTTACAGGTTGTTACAAAATATGAAAATCTTATTAAATTATATGAAAATAATAAACAAAGTGAGGTTATCAATTTATTAAATGAACTTGCACCTTTATTAGAATATGAAGATTGCTGTTTATGTTATCTTGGACTTGTTAGTGCTTCAGAAGATGTAAAAGTTACTGAAGGTATAGTTAATCGCAATAGATTAAAGTGTAAAGTACTTTATAACTATAAATCCATTACTGGATCAAATGATATATTATTACATCCTTTTATTATTAAAACTTTGAAAGATTTACATGCTGTAATTACAAATGATTTAAGTAATAAAGATGCTACATATTCTAACAAAATTAATTTAGAATTTATGAAGATGGTTATTAAGTATATGATGTGTAACCCTGAATTTGAAAGATTAATGATTAATAATTATTTAGATATTACAAAAATATCTTGTGATTTACCAAAAATTGATAGTGAATATGCAAAAAAAATTATTTTAAAACATACAAATAATATTTCAAATATTAAATATGAAAACGAAGAACAAAAATATTTAATAAGTCTATTTAATGAGTTATTATTTAAGAATTTATCTTCATATTTAAATAATGATGTTGAACAAGATTTTGTTATTGCAAGATAATATAATTAATATTTATGAATATTTTATAATTTTTATAATAGAATTAACTGTACTTTGAAAAGTATTTTAGAATGTTATAACGATTTTTAAAAATGTAGTATAAATTACTATATTTTTTTATTGATTATTTTTTAGGTATGTCAATAATTTGACTATTTATTTATTTTGTGTTATCATAGGTTTCACGAAAAAGGGGGAGAATAAACATGAAAAACTTAGATTTAAGAGAAAAATATTATTATAATTTAAAAAATGCACTTATTTATCCACTTAAAAACAGTGATGGAATGCTAAATCTTGCCTCAATGCAAAGAGTATTTATAAAAGGTAATGTTTTAATCCTTGTAAAAGGAGATAATAAAATTAGTGTGATGAATAGTGAGACTAGTGAATTTGAATATTATATCTTTAATGATGAAGACTCAATTGTTAAATATGTAACAACAACTTTTGCAAATGGACAATTTTTAATTACTTTTTCTTTAGTAAATGAAGATTTAGTAATTAAATCTGGTGGTGCAATCATGGAAATAAATGATATTGAAACTATAAACCAAATTGAAAAAGTTATCGCTAATAATTTAATTAATACTATAATTAATATTCAAAAAACTGGTTATGCAAATATTTTAAGTGTTACTTCAGTAGACAATGCTATTACACAAGAAAATACTTTACTCGAAGATTTAAAATATAAGAAAATTGATGTTCTTAATAAATTAAATATTGATTTAACAAGAAAAAGAAGGATTTAATTATGGAAATTTTCGGAGTACCAGATTGCAATTTATCTAAAATTGATTATCGTATAGGAATTGAATTTTTTTCTGCTTTAGAGGAGTGTTTCCAAAGATATCCACTTTTAAAAAATGTTATAAATTGTATTGGTGATTATCCATATGTACTTGAAAAAAGAAATATTATGGCAGTTCAAACTTATAATCAAAGACCCGTAAATTATGATTTAAAAACCCTATACAAAACATCATCATTTTGTGCTGCTTATCTTAATGTTGATGATACAAATAATTATGAAAAGTTAAATGCTCTAATGTATTATAATAGATTACTTTTTTCAGGAATATGTATAAATGAAAAGGATTCTTATGAAGATTTAAGATATATGTTTAGGCAATTTAAAACAAAAAATTTGACATATTGTACAAATGTTACATCTTGTGTTTATCATGAAATAGGCCATATTTTATCGAGGATGCTTTGCATTGAAAAAAATATTGTTACATTAGAAAAAATAAAAGAACTTATGCAAATAGATGAAAATTATCCAAAATATACAATGTCTTCGATAAGCGAATTTATTGCTGATTGTTTTGCTAAATATATGGTTGATCAAAACTATAATGAAGCAGTAAATACAATTGGTACAACTATTGATTTATTCTATCGTTATTTTGAAAAAGCCTGTAAAGGTTTTTATAGCCAGGATTTATATAAAGAAAAAGTATTAAAAATAGAAAGGTAGTATATGGAAAATTTAATTGAACTTAAAAAAATAGCTAAAGAAATGTATCAGCTATATATATTACTTATTAATTTTATTGAAAAAGATGATAAGAAAAATATATATGAATTATCAAAAAAAATAAACGAATATAAATCTAGAGAAGAAGAAATACTTGCTACATTAGATGAAAAAACTGTAGAGAATCTATATAATTATGCCTTAGATAATATCGAAGAAAATAATCCAGCTTATCTTGATAAATTATATTTTTTTATAATTAATTATTATAATACAAATTATTTTTATGTAGAAGATAGTGTAATTTATGCAAGAGCAAATGCGTATGCTTATTCATATAAAAAAATATTTAATGTTTTACTAAATGATACTTTAGACCTAAAAAAAGTTGATAGTAAATTTTTTGAAAATATGAAGAAAAAACTTTATCCATGTTTTTTTTCAGATGTTATGTTATGTCCTGAGTTGGAGGAATTGTTACTTTCTGCAAATTTTGATTTAAATAATGTTGTTTATACAGATTGTAATGAAGAAAACATAAAAAACGAAACAATGAATTTAATATTATATGCTGAGGGTTTAAATGATATAGTTTTTGATGAAGATAATACTTTGAAAACTTTAAAAAGAAAATATTTATTTGAATATTTAGTTAATAATTTAGATTATGAGGATTTTTTAGATATAAAAGATTATTTATATTCATTAAAGAAATGTAATTTTATAATTTTTGAATTTAAAAAGGTTATAAATGAAAGAGGTATAAGTTATGGAAGATAAAGAAGTACAGATGGCACTTTATGGTGTAAGTATTGCAATTGTAACTCATTATGAAGATATATTACTTGCAATGAAATTAGGAAAACAAACTGAGGCTGAAAATACAATAAAAAAGATAATTAGTTTAATTGAATACGAGGATAATATGATAGATTATTTAAATAGCAAAAACTATGATCATCAGATAGAAGGTTATGAGCATACATGGCAAATGAGACTGTCTTATAAAAATGAGTATTTTCGTAAAAAAAATAATAACGAAGAGGATTTTAAGGAATATAGTTATCACATAAAAGCATTAAAAGATATCTATGATATAATTTTTTCAGGCAAACTTGAACTAGACAAAACGGATTCTAATTTTAATCAAAAAATAAAACAAGCATATTTAGAAAGTTCTATCAAAAGCATGATACAAAATCCAGATTTTGAAAGAAAAATGCTCAATTTAGGATTTGACATTACTAAAATAAATGTGGATTTGCCACCACTTGAGCCTTCATTTGCACTAGAAAATTGTTTTGAAATTATTAATCTTATTGCAAGTATTAATCCAAGTTATGATCCAAAAAGTATTGTTGAAAATTTATTTGATCAAAAGTTATTTGAAAATTACTTTTTGTCTATGGATGAAAATAGTAAAAATGAAGTACTTAATTATCTAGAAGACATAGTAGAAAGTAACAATGATAATTATTATTTGAATGCATTATATAATTGTGCAAAGGGATATTTTAAAGGAAGATAGTTATGCAAAGTGCTATAAAAAATGATGACAAAAATAAAGCTTTTAGTATTTATGATACATTATTAATTAGAAAGGGAAGGTAGTATATATGTTAAATGGTAAAGAAAGAAAGTATTTAAAACAAAAGTTAGCTGAGGGAGAGTTATTATTAAATAGTTCTGATATTATTGAAGAATATGTAACATTACTTAATGCACTTGAGGTTAATAACCAAAAAGAAATTGCAAAATCATTAAAGAGTATTGCATCGATGATTAAGTATGAAGATGACTTAATTGCTTTTTTAGGTAATGTTATTCCCAATAGTGATGCAAAGGTTACTGAAGAATTATATTATAATAGACTAGATTTTAAAATAGCATATAATTATAATTTAGCTACTGGGTCAAAAGATTTGTTAGTTCACAGTTTTTTTGTTAAAACATTAAAGGATTTATATGAAGTAATTTTAAATGATCAAAGCAAAGAGGAAAATCCTACTTATTATAATGAACTTCTTAAAGAATATAAAAGGTTTGTAATTGAATATATGATGTGCAATCCAGAATTTGAAAAAAATATGATTAAAAATAATTTAGATATTACAAAAATTTCATGTGAAGTTCCAGAAATTGACAGTAAACTAGCTCTGGCCATCATATCAAAACATTCAATTAAGGTTTGGAAAAATTATGACTATTCTGGTAAAGTAGTATTTAACCTTATGAAATCATTTAATCAAAAATTATTTGAAAACGTATATCCATATTTAAGTGATGAAACAAAAGCCACTTTAGAAAATGGTAATTCTTATGGTAGATAATATATTTGATTTTACAGGTATTGATGTAAAAATAGCAGATGAAGTATATGAGGCTTTTAACGAAGTTTTTAAAAAATTTCCAAATTTAAAAAATAGAATCAATTATATTGGTTCAATTGAAAATGCTTTTGATGATATTAATAAAATATATAAACTTTATTATAATGGAAATTTATCCTATTCTTCTTTATACAAGTTAAAACTTTATTTTAAAATTCTTGCATTTGCTAATGAAGTACCTAATAAAAATATTTTAAATCCATACGTAAATGGTGAATTAAGTTATGAGGAAAGACTTATATATGGTAAATCGTATTTTGAATCTATATCAGTTAATGAATTACTTTCATACTCAAAACTTTATCAAAAAATTTATACTGGAAAATCAAAAAATATTTTTAATGCTTATAATATAAAAGGTGTTGTCTTTCATGAAGTTGGTCATATACTTTCAAATCTTTTATTTTTGTCTTATAACGAGCATTTTATGACTAATGTAGATGTTTTGATGAAAAAAAGATTTCAAAATTATTCATGTTACTCACTTAAAAATCCTGAGGAGTTTATTGCTGAACAATTTACTTTGTATATGTTAGGTGAATATACAGTTGCCTCAATATATATTGGTAATTATATAACTAATCTATATAAAAAGTACGAAAATACTAAAGTTTTTGAATATGATGATAAATATATGACTTTAATTAGAAAAAATGTAGTATAATTTACTATATTTTTTTATTGATTTCATTTAACTTTTCTTCGATTATTTTAATTGCCTTTAAAAGATAGTCTATTTCATATTGCTGATTTAAATTACTTTTGTCATTTGAATATGGACTTCCTCCCATTTTAGCTTTTCTAGAATTTATATTAATATTATGTCCTTCGATTCTTTGCTCTATTAGTTGCTGCTGAGATGCAAATGTAAGTAAATATTGGCCAAATAAAATTATCCAGTTACCTATAG
Source organism: Mycoplasma sp. CAG:472 (assembly GCA_000437315.1). Lineage (GTDB taxonomy): Bacteria > Bacillota_I > Bacilli_A > RF39 > UBA660 > UBA6448. Next base: position 48,590 of record FR899415.1, on the reverse strand, counting down.
AATTGAGTTCATAATCATCAAAATCTCCGACAACAATAGCACCCGCAATTGCAGCTACCATTGAAAATAAATTTGGATCATAGTTTGGAGGAAAATTTCTAATCATTATATTAAAATTTTATGTTAAATAAAGGAAATTAGGCTATTTAACTTGTTAATTTAAACTTTTTACATATTTTATTATAGAAAGGATGGGTTTTAAATGTATCCATATAAAAAAATATATCCAACATATATTAGTTCTGATAGACAATTTTTTGTACCATTTTTACTCGGTGGCCTTGCCGGAGGAGCAGCCGTAGGACTTACTAGACCTAGACCAATTATAAATGCAGCACCAAATATGGGATTTAATCCATATTATCCATCAGGAAATTATTCATATTCATACTATATGCCTAAGTATCCTTATTAACTAAAGAAAAGATAAGACCTAAAAAGATAAAGTAAAAAAGTAGGCTACTACCACCATAAGAAAGAAAAGGAAGAGTTATACCAATAATTGGAAAAGTGCCAAGGTTCATAGAAACATTAATTGCAATATTAATAAAAAACATAATGATAAAGCTAATTATTAAGTAATTAGTTTTTTTATCATTAGAACTTTTAATAAGTTTACATAGATTAAAAATAATATTTAGATATAAAAGTAAAATAATATATAGACTAATAAACCCAAAATTACCAATAGTAAAATCTAATATAAAATCAGTTATACCTTCGGGTAAATAAAGAAGTATTTTATTAAAACCATTTCTTATAAAAGGTGTACTGTAAATATTTGTAAGTGCCATATCCATTTGATAACTTTGTTTGTAGTTTAATATTCTTTTTATACGATAATTTTCATTATTAAAAATATTTTGAATTAACAAAGGATTTTTTATTAAATAAATTCCTAATATAAAACTAAAAAGTAAAGTTATACCTAAAAATACTTTATATTTATAATTTATATTTTTAGTAAATAATATTGTTATAAGAATTATAATATAAAATATTATGGCTCCCGTATCTGGTTCTAAAAATACTAGTAATGAGGGAATAAAAGTAATAATAATTAATTTTAAAATATTTTTACTATTTTTTTCTTTGATAAGAGATACTTTAATTAAAAATATGGTAAGAGTAAGCTTCATAAATTCACTTGGTTGAATAGATATACTTCCTATTTTAAGCCAGCCTTTAGATCCATTTATTTCTTTACCAATTATTAAGGTTAATATAAGTAAAACGATATTAATAATATATAAAATAAAACTTATATTGAATATTTTTTTAGTATTAATTTTAGTTATAAAAAAGAAAGTTATAAATCCTAAAACATACCAAATAATATCTTTGATATAGTAATAAGTATATAAACTATTTAAGTACTTTGCATTATAAATATTTATTACACTTATAATCATTAATAAAAATATAGATATTAAAATATTTCTTTTTATATGTTTCATACTATTATTATTGTCTAAATTTAAAAAAATATCATATATTATAGTGGGTGATTTAAATGGATAATTTACCAAGTGTATCGGCATTTGAAATTAAGAAAAAGTTAAATAATTCACAAGATCGTTTTTATGGCAAGATGTCTATTCCAGGGGTAAGTTCAAATGAAAGTATAGTTAGTAAAATAAATAAAATATTTTCATCAAAGGACTTTGTTTATAAATCAAGATGTCGAGTTTATTTTGAAAGTGATGTTAAAGAATGCACTATTGTAGGTAAAACAAGTACATATTTATTAACCTTAAAGGGTGAAAAACTTCCAATTAAGGATATTAAAAATATTGAGAAAGTATAAAAAAATATATTAGACAATTTCACTAATATATTTTTTTAAAGTTTTGGCATCTTTACCAAATATTATTTTTAATTGATTATCAATTTCAACGATGCCTTGAGCACCAAGTTTTTGAATACCTTCCTTATCTACAAGTTTAGTATCCTTTAAAATGACTTTAAATCTACTCATATTTGCTTCAGCATTTATTATGTTGTCTTTTCCGCCAAGATATGTGATAAGTTTATTTGCTTCGATATTAAAGTTTTTCTTTCTAAGTTTTAAAACCACTAAAACGATAAGGGTAATAATTATTGCTATAATAGCATATTGTACATAAATATTATTTAACATATTTCCTCCAATAATAATTTTATCAAAATAACTTTATTATGTAAATCACATTTTTTGTTTTTTCACATAAATTATAATGAAAGTAAAAGAGAGGGTGATTATTTATGAATTGCACAAATAAAAACGGAAACTGCATAAATGAAATACTATCAGTTATATTAGTTCTTCAGGAAAATGCTTGTCCAGAGAACTGTTTAGATACATGTGATAGACCTATGCTAGGTGGTGGAGCAAATTGCCTTATTTGTAATACAAGACCAGTAATGCTTTATACATGCTGTGCAAATGGGCAACCTTGGTCAATGCCAATAGCTAAAGAAGCGACAGCTTGCGCTGCAGGAACTACAAGTGATACTTGCTCAACTGTATTTAGAGTAGAGAAAATCGAGGGCAATTGTTGTACTTTCAGAGTTTTAGTAACTAATCCAGATGAAACATCACTAAATCCTTATGTTTCTACGAATTCATTTTTCACAATGGATTGTAGCTGTCTATGCTGTATTAGATGTTTAACTGATTGTTATGTAGATTGCGTTTGCTAAACTTTTAAGGCCCACAAGGGCTTTTTTATTTTTGAATAAAAAGATAATGATAGTATGTTGACATTATAAAGATTATATGATATTCTTTTTGTGGAAGGAGATGATTAAATGAGCTCTATAACTAGCAGTCTTAATGTCAATGTTAATGCTGAAACTAAAAAGGAAGCGAGTAAAGTTTTAGATGAACTTGGTTTAAATATGACTACCGCAATTAATATCTATTTAAAGCAAATTGTGAAACATAATGGAATTCCTTTTGAAGTTAAGAATAGAGTACCTAATCATAAACTTAAAAAAGCTTTAAAAGAGACTGACAAAATTATTAAAGGAAAAGTTAATTCGAAAGCATATAGCAGTGCTGAAGATTTAATGAAAGATATACTTGATAATTGATTATGAGAATGGGACGTATAAAGTTGTCAGTACAAAATCTTTTAATAAAGCAATAAAAAAAGTTTATAAACAAGGTAAGGATTTAACTAAACTTAACACGTTAATTAATAAGCTTATCAATTGTGAAACATTGGATTTAAGATATAAAAATCATTCATTAATTAATGATAGGTATTATAAAGATTGTTATGAATGTCATATTGAACCGGATTGGCTATTAATTTATAAATATGATAACAATAAATTAATACTTATTCTAGTTGAAACTGGATCACATAGTAATTTATTTAGAAAGTTCTGAAAAGGACTTTTTATTTTTATCACAAATGTAGTCAACAAAATGCCACAAATTTAGTCAACAAGGTTTAAAAAATTAATATATGAGGAAAGGAAAATGGTAGTTGCTAAAGTATTGATAAAGAAGCTGAAAAAACATGAATAGGAAGTTGTATCTTAAAAAGGTTCAAATATTAAATTTAAAAAAAGCACACGTATGTATATCATTCCCTACCATAAAGGAGATATTCCTGTGGGAACTTTATCAAATATTATCAAGAGTACTGGTATTAAATTATAACCAGACTCATATATAAAATATATCTACCATAAAAAAATATGAATAATTATTTTTAACCAGCAAAATTTTCTAAAGAAGGTAATGCATATAATGTTACTTTTTTAGACTTTGATAATGTATTTACTTTTGGAATCGGATTTGAGGATGCATATTATATGGCACAAGATGCTTTATATAATATATTACCTGATTTAAAAGAACTTCCTGCTCCTACAAATGATTATATGAATATTAAAGTTAAGAAAAATGAATTTATTACAATGGTTGAATTGAATACTTTTGAACACGAACAAAAACTTTCTAATAAAACAGTTAAAACTACAGTAACAATGCCAGAATGGTTTAAAAAATTAGCTGAATCAAAAGATATTAACTTTTCTAAAGTTTTACAAAATGGTTTAAAAAGTGAACTTAATTTATTATAAGAACTAGTGAATTAGTTCTTATTTTATTTTAAAAAAAAACTTAAGCAAAATGCTTAAGTTTAATCTGGATCATAATATGCAAATGATGTTACTTCATCTTCAGATGGTTTATTTTCAAATTCAATTTTTTGTGTTTTCGAAGAATATTTTCCTGATGCATCTGTTATTGTATATTTAATCCAGTATTGGTCAATACCCCTTAATGCATCAACTTCATGGTAAACAATATGAGTTATTTTATAATCATCTTTATCATCCCAAGTCTCTAAATGATTATAATTAATATCATTAATACTTACTACTTTATAAACGTTTTCCTTAAATTTAATAATTGGTGTAGCAATATCTTCGGGATTATTCCAATCTTTTAAATATGTTCCTGATGTATTATTTGCAATCCATCCACGTTTACCTTCGGGAAGTTGTACGTAATACCAATATAGGTTAGGATCATTTAAACTATATTTTATTACTTTATAAATTCCACCTTTTTTAACTTGACCAAGAATGTTTGAATATCTATCTGCTTGATCTCTAATATTAATATAATCAGTAAGAATTTCTACATGCCATCCTTTTTTAGCTTCCTCAATTCTTTTTTCCTCAACTTTAGCTGCACGATATTTTTTTACTCCAATAAATCCTCCGACTACAAGTCCAATACAAAGTAATGTTATAAAAAATTTTTTCACACTTTCACTTCCTTAAAAATATCTTATCACATTTTACTATTTATTGCTACTTTAAAAAATATGTTTACATTGATTATTGTATAATTATCTTTGCTGTGGTAGAATATTTCTTACCAAAAGGGGGATATATGGATAAATTATATTTAGATTTTGATTCTGATGGTAAACTTACGATGCATATCGATGGCGATGTAGGTAAATTTATTAAAGCTATTCAAAATAAAGATGGTAAATTATTTTTCGGTTTTGAAAAAAAATTAATTGAAAATAGAAAAGAAATTGAAAAACTATATGAAGATATTTATTTGATACCTAGAGTAGATACAATTAACTCTAAAAAGGAAGAAAAAATTGAATCAATTAATGAAGAAAAATATGAGGTTTGTGATTTAGCTGTTGACATAATTTTTGATGGAAAAAACTTTTATAAGATAGTTCCTTTAGAATGGAAAGATAATGGTAAATATTTTACTTGTCTTAATACCAATTATACAAGAAGTACTGTTATGAGTATGTATGATAGTGATTACTTAAATGATGCTTTACCAAATGTGTATTTAAATAATACAATATTACCTATAATTTTTGAAGTAAAAACCGTTGATAGAATAGATTCTTATGAAGCAAAATGTAATGTTGTTAATGGAATTCTTGATAGAATTGAATTTCCTGCATACGCTAGAAAAATGGATATAAAATACGAGAATGGTAAAATTATTTTAGAAAGGCCTACTACTTTAATAAAAATAAATATTCCAAAAACTGCTTCACAGATAAATTGTGAACTCGTCTCTAAATATACAAGAAATGGTTTTTTGTATGATATATATATTCCTGACAGTGTAAAACAAGTTGATTATTTATATGATTTTTATTCCGATAAAATAAACTCACTTATTTTTGACAAAGATTTTAATGGGCAAGTTGCTAAACATGCTTTTATTTCTTCTGACTCGGTTAATAATTTAAAAATTCCTTGTAACATAGAGCTAATGAAAAGTATTATTAATTTTAGTTATGATGGTTTTACATATATATTTGGTAAAAATAGCAAATTAACAATAACCTATAAAGATGAAAATGAACTTTTAAATTTCCTAAACTATTTTATCAGATTAGATAGAAAATTAGATAGTAAAAATATTCGGTCATTATTAAAAAATTCTAGAGGAGAACTTGAAGCTGGAGTTAATTTTAAGTTTGATAATGAAGTTTATAAAATTCCTTTATATGATTTTAAAAAAGAGGCATCATTATCCGATATTGGCATTATGTTATGTGGTACTGAACTTTCTAAAAAAGTTCAAAATAAAATAAAAAAGATGATTAAAAATGATAAAGTACATTTTGTAATTGATGAATTAGAGAAAACTAAAGATCAGAATCAAGAAGTAAATAAAATTACTTTGATTGCGGATGATGTAATTGAAGAGATAAAGTCTATCAATTATTTTGGCCTTGATAAAGAAAAAGTAAATGGACAGCTTAAAGCAATTATTGACAAATATAATGAAGATTTAGATAATTTAAAAGTTTCAAATAAAGGTTTAACTTTACATAGTAATGAGGGATTATATACAAATCTTTTATTAAAACTTAACGAGTTAAAGGATAGCCTTTATCAAAAATTTGAAAAAAATCTTGTGGTTTATGATATGCTTGATGAAGGAAATATTTTAATAAGCATTTTAAATGGTGAAGAAGTAATTATAAATAATTCTTTAGAAAGTGATTTTTATTTACTATCAAAAAATATACTTCCGTTTGTCGAAAAAAAAATAACTGATGATTTAAGAAATTATTTAGAAAGTGAAAAACAAAAATTAGAAAATTATCTTCTTACTGGAGAAAATAAACCTTATGATGATATGGATAAATTTATTTTAAACATAAGAACATACTTGAATATAACACTACTTAGTATAAGAAACTATCTAAATAAAGAAGAGATCCTCGAAGTAATTAAAGATTATACAAATATGCAAATGCAAATTAATTATAAAGAACCAATTAAAAATTATTTATCAATTTTATTGCAGGAGATAGATAAAACTAAAAAAGAGATTTTAAGTATTGACAAAACTGCTGATATTGATGACATTTTAAATATGCTAAATATTAATTATCAAGCACTAGAAAGTATGGAAATAATTGCCCATTTAACTAATATATTTAATAAATTATATAGATTTTATTTAAATGTTAAATATGAACGCGATTTAGATTTGAAAATGGAAAGCTATAAGATAAAATTATAGACTTTCTATTTTCTTTATTGTGTGGTAGAATATTTCTTACCAAAAGGGGGATATATGGATAAATTATATTTAGATTTTGATGAAAACGGGCTTCTTACAATGTATATTGAAGGTAACCTAGATAAATTTAAAAGTACTTTAAAATTTAATAATAATAAATATATTTTTGGAGTTGAAAAAAGGTTAATCAAAGATAAAAACTTAATAGATAAATTAAAGTACGAACACATTTCTTTAATACCTAAAGTAGATACAATTAACACTAAAAAGAATAAAAAAACAGAACCAACTAATGAAGAAAAATATGAAGTTCATGACTTGCCTGATGACATTATTTTTGATGGTAAAGACTTTTATAGTTTAGTTCCTTTAGAGTGGACGTGTAATAATGGTAAATATTTTACTTGTCTTAATACATCTTACACAAGAAGTACTGTTATAAGTTTGCTAAAGAAAAGATTTTTTGATATTTCTTTAATGAATGAATATTTAAATGATACGATTTTACCTAAAATTTTTGACGTGAAAGATGTAGATAGAATAAATTCATATGAAGCAATATACAAAATTTTTAATGAAACCCTTGATGAAATTGAACTTCCTAATTACAAAAGACAAATTGACATTAGCTATAAAAGTGGAAAAATAGTTTTAGAAAAGCCAAAGACTTTAATAAAAATAGATATTCCTGAAAATGTAAAAGTGATAAATTGTCCATCTAAAAAATTGCCTGCTAAAGAAAATATTTTATATGATATTTATTTTCCAAGTACAGTTGAAAATTTGCAAAGTATAATGACTGTTTATAATGGTCAGATCAATTCAATTATTTTTGATAAAAACTTTAATGGAAAAATGAAACTGCGTTCATTAATTACAAATAAACCAATTAATTTTTTACAAATACCATGTAATATAGAATTAATGAAAAGTATTATTAATATTGGATATTCAGAATTTGTATACGTATTTGATAAAAATAGCAAATTAACATTGATTTATAAAAATGAAAAAGAACTTTTGGACTTTTTACATTATTTTATATTGTTAGATAAAAAGTTGGATAGTAAAAAAAGTAGAAAGTTTATATTTGATGAATCATTTGATAAATATGTTCCAGGTATAGAATTTAAGTTTGATAATGAAATTTGGGAATACCCTTTATATGAATTTAAAAAAAAGGTATCACTATCTGATATTGATATTACATTATATGGTTCTGAGCTTTCCCATGGAGTACAAAATAAAATAAAAAGAATGCTTAAAAATGATAATGTGCATTTTGTAATTGAAAAGTTAGATGTAACTAAAGGACAAGAACATACTGAAGAAAAACAAAAAGTAAATAAAACAACTTTAATCGCAGATGATATAATCGATGAAATATTATCTATTGATTATTTTGGACTTGATAAAAATGATGTTAAAAATAAAATTAATGAAATATTAATTAAATATAATAAAGATTTATCAAATTTAAAAGAGGGATTGTCCCTACAGAGTGAGGAAGGACTTTATACAGAACTTTTAGTAAAATTAAATTTGTTAAAAGAGAGTCTTTATCAAAAATTTGAAAAAAATCTTGTGGTTTATGATATGCTTGATGAAGTTAATAATTTATTAAGTATTTTAAATAATGAAGAAATAGTTATAAATACCTCTTTAGAAAATGATTTTTATTCACTATCAAAAAATATACTTCCGTTTGTCGAAGAAAAAATAACTGATGATTTAAGAAATTATTTAGAAAATGAAAAACATAAACTAGAAAATTATCTTCTTACTGGTGAAAATCGACCTTATGAAGACATGGATAAATTCATTTTAAGTATTAGAACATATTTAAATATAACTTTATTAAGTATAAGAAATTATTTAAATAAGGAAGAAATCCTTGATGTAATTAGAGATTATACAAATATGCAAATGAAAATTAATTATAAAGAACCAATTAAAAACTATTTATCTATTGTTTTATTAGAAATAGATAAAATTAAAAACGAAATATTTGATATTAATCCAACAAATCTCGGAGTACATAACATTATTGATAAAATTAATATTGATTATAGCAATATGGAAAGTAATGAAATTATTAAATATGTTGATAGTATTTTAATGGAGATTTATGGATTATATTATAAGATTAAATTTAATAATATAAGTAAATTGAAGAAAGAAAGTTACAAAATGAGGTTAATAAAATGAATAGGGAATTAGAAAATCAAATTAAAAGAGCAAATAATATGCTTGAATATTATAATGAAAAACTTATTAAGGATGAAACAAAATTAAAAAGTGCAAAGTCCTCAAAGATATTTTCATTAATAGAAACTATAATACTTTTTATTATTAATTCGATGTTTTTTATATTAGTAACATATGCTTTAGCTACGGGAAATATTTTACCAAGTTTAATATCTATATCCATATATGCAGGCACATTAGATAGGTTAGTAAAGACTTCAAAAGAATATAAAAAATTAAATGAGGATTATTTAAATATAAGAAATACAGTTATTCAAGATAGTAGTTATATTAAAACTTATGAAGAAGAACTTACTAAAGCAATATCAAAATTAAATGAATTAGAAAATGAACCTAAGAAAGACAATAATTATACTTTAAATAATTCTGAAGATTTATCTAAACCTTTAGTAAGAAAAAGAGTTTTAAAATAAGAAAGGATTATTATGGAAGAAAAGAGCGTAAATAATGGAGTATATTTAACATTTATATCTGAGCCGGAAATAGAAATGCCTAATAAATTAAATGTTTTTAGAGAAAAGGGAATTGCTTCATCTCAAACAGAATTTACTAAATTTTTATATGGCGAAAATAATTCATACTCAACTACTTATGAACAAATAAGTAGAAAACAAAGTATTGATAACATAAAACCCTATAACCTAAAAAATTATTATGGTATTAGAACCATTTTAAAAACCGATGGTTTAATGAGCAAACTTATAAGGCAAAATGCAACGTTAATTAGTAATGATGAAGTAGTTTTAGGAAGTTATCCTACAAAAATAGTTGCTGATGATACTCTTATTAAATCATTAAAAAAACTCGGGTTTAATGATAAAGTATATAACGTTCCAATTGGAGAGGATATTACATCATGCCAAACTGTTACATTTAATGATGAAGATTATATTTATATAAAGGGTAAAGATATATTTGTTAAAATTAATCCGCTTGTTTGGTACTATGATGAAGCATCAAACTCTTTAATTTCTAAAGATGTCATTTGTGCATTTTACACAAGTATTGGAATTAATGATTTTCAAAAATATGGTTATAATTTTTTAAATGAGTACTTAATTAGAGATATTTTTAAAAATAATGTAATAAGTTTAACTAAACCTGTTAATTTAATAGTGGAAAAAGACTCAAGTGAAATGTATTTACCATACGATTATGATATTGATATAGATAGTGAAGGAAAACTATATTCACACGATGAAAATGAATATAATATAAATATCGATGAAAAAATAGACTTAACTAGTTTTAATGCTTTAGAATACACTTTTAAAAATAGTTATAAACATAATCCTATTTTTAATATAACTATTAAAGGCAATAATAAAATAGCTTATTCTCATGCACTTGATTTTGTTTCACTTGGAATAAATGCTAGAATTTCTAACATAGTTATTGATGTTAATAATTTAGTGGTTAATCATCCAGTTATTTGTGCTGGCAGTTATATAGATAATGCAAATATAAGATGTGATCTAAATCAATTTGCTACACTATATTTATCTGGTGATGTTATAGGTCATAATATATTAAAGGGTTCTAATTTAACTATCAATTATACATCAGAAACAGAAGTATATGCTTTTCTTATTGATATAAAAAAATTAGTTAATGTGCTTAAAAAGAATGCTTTAAAATATAAACAAATTTATTTTGATTATAAAAAAGTAGTATATGAATGTGTTTTTTTGAAAGAGGAAGATTATAATTTTTATGATAATAATTTATTTAAACAGATAGGACTTGCAACTCTTACTTTAAATGGTCCTGAAATAAATAAAGAAAAAGTTGAAAAGATAATTGGAAATGATGAAAATATTTTTTATACTTTTGAGGATAAAACTTTAAAAGAAATACCTAATGATTCATCACTTTCTAAAGAAGCAACCCATATTTTAGATTTAGCTAAAGAAATAATAAGTATTGATTACATTGGAATTGATAAAGAAAATATACGCGAAAAAGTAGATGAAATAATTGATGAATATAATAACCTTTATTCTAAAGAAACAAAAGGTTTAGCATTATCCACGAATAGTGCTTTGTATACAAATACAGTTATTAAATTAGAAAACTTAAGAGATACTTTATACCATAATTTTGAAAAAAATGTTGATTATTATGATATATTAGATTTAATTTCTAGTTTGATTAAAAAACTTAATGATGAGGAAGTAGAATTAAATTATGAAATTTTAAATGATATTAACACATTAAATATTATTTTAAAATATAGTGAAGATAATCAAACTAAAATAGAAATTATTACTTATTTAGAAAGTGAAAGAAAGTCTATAACTGATTATTTATGTAATAAGAAAGAAATTGATTATAAAAATATAAATGATTTTATTAAAAAATTTAGAATATTTTTAGTACCAATTCTTACAAAAGTAAGTGGCAATGTATCAAAAATAGATGTAATGGAGCAAATTAAAAATTATGCTATAAATGAAATGAATAATAAATCTTTAGAAAATAAAAATAATTATATAAGGGTTATATTAACTGAAATAAATAATGTTAAAGAGGATATACTTAAACTTGATAATAGTTATACTTTCGAAGAAATAGATTTTTCATCCTTTAATACAGGAAATGAAATAATTGATTATCTAGATAGTTTATTTATAAAGTACTATGGAATATATTTAAGACTTTATGATGAAACACAAAAACAAAATGTTTATAAGAAAAATTTAATACCTAAAATATATTAAGTAGTTGCTTGCAAAGTAACTGCTTTTTTAATATAATTATTATAGAAAAGGGTGCAAGATATGGATAGAGTATATATGACATTTTTAAGCAAAATAGATGTGCAGATTCCTTCGATGTTAAATATTTTAAGAAAAAAGGGAACTAATGCAACTCCAACTGATTTTGTTAAGTATTTATATGGTAATTATTCAGATTTAATTGCTAGTGAACCATTATACGAAAAACAATATTTATCTCATTGGGATAAAGCGTATATAAATGGCATTAAAGAATATTATGGAATAAGACCAGTTATTAATACAAATAATATGGAAAGCTTCATAGAAAAAAATGGTATCTCTATTAAAGAAAATGAAATTATATTAGGTAGTTACCCAACAACTATAATTAAAGATGAAACATTAATTCAAAAATTAAGTAATGCATGTAAAGAAAAAAAGTTTAATGATAAAAAGTATCATATACCAATAGGAGATAAAATAGTAGAGTGTGATTCATTTACTTTAGATGGCGAAGATTATGTTTATATTAAAGAAAATGATTTATATGTTAAAGTAACGCCACTTAATTGGTTTTATGATGAAGTATCGCACAGTTTAGTTTGCAAAGACATAATTGCAGGTTTTTCTATAGAAATGAATGATAGAGCTTTTGAAAAATATGGTTACAACTTTCTTAATGAATATTTATTAAAGGATGTTCTTCAAGATAAAATAACTAGATTAACAGAACCAGTAGATTTAGTTAATCAAAAGTATTTAGATGAATTACAACGAATTTATTTTCCTTTTAATTCAGATTTTGAGGTAAGTAATGATGGAAAACTTTATTTTCATGATGAGAGGGAATATAATATTAACATCGATGAAAGTATAAAAAGAATAGCCACAAATATGTTATTTTACTTAACTGAAAATAACTTTATATCTAATCCAGTATTCAATATTAATATAAAAGGAGACAAAAAAATAGTTTTTGCTGATGCATTTAATTTTTCCTCTTTAGGTGTTAATGCTAAAATTAAAAATTTGAATATTGATGGAAATGACTTTAAAGTTCTTGAAAAATTTTTATTAGTCGATAGTCCAATTGAAAATGTATCAATGCATTGTGATTTTAATATTTTCGCAAGTTTATATTTATGTGGCAAAAAATTGGCTCGAAATTGTTTAAAAGGTTCTAATTTAACTATTAATTATAAAAATGAAAAAGAACTTATAGCTTTTTTGCATGATACACAAAGATTTATAAACTTATTTGCTAAAGCAGTTGAAAAGAGAAATGGAATAGATTTTACATATAAGCATATTCTTTATAAACCTTATTTTTTTGAACAAAAAGATTATAATATTAATACCCAAACATTATTTTCTAAAATAGGATTAAAAAGTATTAATCTGGTTGGACCAAGTATAAATAAAGAAAAAATTACAAATATTTTGGGAGATGCTAACATCAAATATAGTTTTACTGATATTAAGGAAGATAATACTAAACTGTTTGAGGACTCTAAAACTAATGAGGAAAAACCAAAACTTTCTAAAGAAGCTGAGCATATACTTGATCTTGCTAGAGAAATATTAAGTATTGACTATATAGGTCTTGATAAAGAAAGCGTTCGTAAAAATGTTGATACAATTGTTATTGAATATAATAATGGACTTTGTAAAAAAGAAACTGGCTTATCTTTATCTACAAATAATGGAGTATATACAAGTGCTGTTATTAAACTAGAAAATCTAAGAGATATTTTATATCATAACTTTGAAAAAAATATGGATTATTATGATATATTAGATTTAATTTCTAATATGATTAAAAAACTAAATAATGAAGAAGTTAAAATAGATTATGAAATTTTAAATGATTTAGATACCTTAAATAATATACTTATGTATAGTAAAGATGAGCAAACTAAAGAAGAAATTATTACTTATTTAGAAAATGAAGAACAATCTATTATTAATTATTTATCTAATAAAAGTGATATTGGCTATAAAAATATAAATGAATTCATTAAAAAAATTAGATTATTCTTAGTACCAATACTTACAAAAGTATCTGGTAATGTATCTAAAATAGATGTAATGGAGCAAATACAAGATTATGCTTTATCTGAGATGAATAATAAAATAGAAAAGAATTCTAATGGTTATATAAAATTGATTTTAAGTGAAATAGATAAAATTAAAAAAGATATTTTATCGCTTGATAGTAACTATACTTTTGAAGAACTAGACTACTTTTCATTTAAAAATGGTAAAGAAATAATTGATTATTTAAATCAAAAATATATAGAGTATTATAGAGTGTATTTAGATCTTATGGAAGATAAGGTTAATGAAGAAAATTATGAAAATAGTAAAGTACCTTTAAGTTATTAGGGTACTTTTTTAAGAAAGGACTATTATGGATGAATATTTAAAATTAATTGTAAGACTTCAGGCACTTAGTCAAAATGGTCTTGCTTATGTGAATAATGAATTTGATAAAGAAAGATATGAAGAAATAAGAGATATTGCTTGTCAACTTATGAAATATAAAACTGATTTACCCTTTGAAAAAATCAAAGATTTATTTGGCAGTGAACAAGGTTATCAAACGCCAAAAATAGATACAAGAGCCGCTATTTTTAAAGATAATAAAATACTACTTGTACACGAAAATAATGATACTTGGGCTCTTCCTGGTGGTTGGTGTGATACTTTAGAAAGCATAAAATCAAATACAATTAAAGAAGTAAATGAGGAAACTGGACTTGATGTTGATGCAATAAAGTTAATAGCAGTTCAAGATAGAAATAAACATAATACACCAATTTATGCTTATGGAATATGTAAAGTCTTTGTACTATGTAAAGTAGTAGGAGGCTCATTTAAGAAAAATAATGAAACAATAGAAACTAATTATTTTTCTTTAGATGATATTCCTAAAAATCTAGCTAATGAAAAAACTTCTTTAGAGCAAATTAAACTATGTTTTAAGGCAAACAATAATCCAAATTTTGAAACATATTTTGATTAATATTCTGCATAAAAATAAATATATTTAAATAGGTGATGATATGTTTTATAAACTAATTCATACACGTATTAGATATATTTTTTTATTTGTATTTATAATTCTTTTATGTGTAATAATAAAAGTATTTTATATTGAGGTAATAAGTTATAATAAACTAAAAAGTTTATCAGATGATTTATATTCAAGAAATCTTCCTATTAAAGCAGATAGGGGTAAAATAGTAGATAGAAATGGTTTAGTTCTTGCAGATAATATTACAACAACTTCACTTGTATTAGTGCCAAGGCAAATTAAAGATAAAGAAAAAGTAGCTAAAGATTTATCTGATATTTTGGGTACTTCTTATGAAGATATGCTTGCTCATGTAAGTAAGAAAACCTCAATTGAAAGAGTACATCCCGAGGGAAGAAGACTTTCTTATGAAACCTCAGATAAAATAAATGCTTTAAATTATGATGGAGTATATCTTTTAAAGGAAAGTAAAAGGTATTATCCATATAAAGAACTTTTATCTCATACCTTAGGTTATGTTGGTATAGATAATCAAGGTTTAAGTGGACTTGAACTTATTTATGATGAATATTTAAAAGGTGAAGATGGCTCTATTAAATATTTTTCGGATGGTAAAGGAAATCGTCTTGAAATGGCTCAGGTTTATGAAAATCCCACTGATGGGATAACTATAGGCTTAACTATTGATTTAAATTTGCAAAAAGCAGTTGAGGGTGCCCTTAATGAAATAGTTTCTAAATATACTCCAGAACATGCTTTAATACTTGCAATGGATCCCCAAAGTGGAGAAATACTTGCTATGGGTTCAAGACCAGGATTTGATCCAAATAATTATAAAGATTATGATACCCAAACTATTAATAGAAATCTTCCTATTTGGATGACTTATGAACCAGGTTCAACTTTTAAAATAATTACACTTGCCTCTTCGATTGAGGAAAAAACTATTGATTTATTCAAAGATACTTTTACTGATAGTGGTTCAATTAATGTTGAGGGTGCAACACTACATTGTTGGAAACATGGTGGTCATGGAACGCAAACTTATCTTGAGGTAGTGGAAAATTCTTGCAACCCGGGATTTGTATCAATGGGTCAAAAACTTGGTACACAAAAACTTATGAGTTATATAAAAAGTTTTGGTTTTGGCAAAAAAACAGGAATAGATTTAAATGGTGAAAGTAATGGAATACTTTTTAATATAAATAAAATGGGCCCGGTGGAAACTGCAACAACAGCATTTGGACAAGGAATAAGTGTGACTCCGTTGCAACAAATAACCGCAGTTAGTGCAGTCGTAAATGGAGGAAATTTATATAAACCTTACATAGTTAAAAGTTTAATGAATGAAAGTGGTGCACTTCTTGATTATAATGAAAAAGTCTTAGTAAAAAAAGTTATTAGTAAGGATACTTCCTCCCTTGTTAGATTTACTTTAGAGAGTGTTGTTGCTAATGGTACAGGAAGAAATGCATATATTGAAAATTATCGTGTTGGTGGTAAAACAGGTACTGCTCAAAAAGTTGTTGATGGAAAATATTCATCCTCAAGTTATATTTTATCTTTTGTTGGTTTTATGCCCGCGGATAATCCTAAAATTGTTATATATGTTGCAATTGATGGCGCTAAAAATGTAACTCAATATGGTGGTACTGCCTCTGCTCCAGTTGCCAAAAGTATTCTTACAAGTGCAATAGATATTTTGGGTATAAAGCCCTCAAAAGAGGGAATGCCTAAAGAATATAATTATTTAGATAAAAAATATACCTATGTTCCTGATGTTACAGGAATGAGTCTTGAGGATGCTAAAAAAACTTTAAAAGGATTTAAAATAGAACTTTCTGGTAATGGTGAAAAAGTATTTTATCAATCACCTGAAGAAGGTACTTATATAGAGGAGGGTTCAACTATAATGTTAATGCTTAAATAAATTTTATTAAGAAGTGTTCTATTTACTTTTAAAATTCATATAATTTAATGAGGAAAAATATGATTTTAACTAAAACTATTTTATGTTTAATATTAGGTTTTTTATCTTCATTAGTATTAGGTTTTTTAATAGTACCATTTTTTAAGAAATGTCATATGTATCAAAGTATATCAAAAACGATTTCTAAAAGACATCTTTTAAAAGAGGGGACTCCCACGATGGGGGGAGTTATTTTCATAATTAGTACTTTATTTATAATTATTTTTTTATTTTTAAATGAGAATATTCATTTTAATTTAAATTTATTTATAATATTATGCGTATTTATTTTGTATGCATTTCTTGGATTTATTGATGATCTTCTTAAAATAAGATTTCATAACAATAAAGGCCTATCAATAATTTTAAAGTTTTTTATTCAAGTTATTATTGGAATATTTTTCTTTGTTTTATTTTTAATTTCAGGAAATAATACAGTTCTTAATTTTTATTTATTTTCAATAGATTTAAAATATTTATATGGTCTTTTAATTCTATTTATGCTTGTTGGCAGTTCTAATGCAGTTAATATAACAGACGGTCTTGATGGCCTTGCTGCCGGATTATGCACGATATCATTTATTTCTTATGGAATAATTGCCTTTAATAGTCCATTTATTTTGGGCTATGAAGAAATAGGTATTTTTTGTTTTACTTTGGCAGGAGCTTTAATAGGATTTTTGTTTTTTAATTTTTATCCTGCCAAAATATTTATGGGTGATTTAGGTTCTCTTTCTTTAGGAGCCACACTTGCATCGGTATCTATTTTGCTTAAATGTGAACTTTCCCTTGTTATTATTGGTTTAGTTTTTATTATTGAAACTCTTTCAAGTTTTATTCAAATTATTTCGATAAGATATTTTAATAAAAAAATATTTTTAAAAAGTCCACTTCATCATCATTTTGAGATGCTAGGTTTTAAAGAAACAGATATTATAAAACTATTTTATTTAGTATCTTTAGTATGCTGTTTAATAACTCTTATTTATATATTAGTTCATTAAAAATCAGATTTTAAAAATAACTTTACAATGATTTGCCATTACGCTTAAAATATGATAGTATATACGGCGGGTGGTTTTATGAAAAATAGTAATAGTTTTGAATTATTAATTGCACATGATAAAAAGATTGGCGAAGCATATAAAAAACTATGTATGGATTTAATAAATAATGATTTTGAACAATCTAAAGTATCTTGCAAAAATATTCTTGAACTTATTAAAATTGAAACGAGCATGCTAGATAAAATGACAAAGGAAGAACTTGAATATTATGTTGATCTTGCAGATATTATATTTACAATGGATGAAGTTGATGATGAAACATATAGAGCTAGTGAAAAGATAGTGCAAACCTATATGGCTAAATTTGAAAAACCATTAGAATATGATTTTTCTGATGAAGAGGAAGACTTTGAAAAACTTTCGCGAATTATTCCTGATTTTGCTTTTACTCAAGAAGAACTAGATAGATATTTTCAATATAATCAAACTTATAAATATAATGCAATGTGCTATGCTAGTAAGATAATTTTAAATGACGAATTAGGTATTAAGTCAAATAATTCTAAATTTTATGATTTATTAAGAAAAAAATGTATTCATAACTTAATTTATTATGCTTACCATAGTTATGAAGTTGAATGTTATATTTTAAGCCATAATATGCAAATGGATTATGTACCTGAAATTTATGATGATTATTTTAATCCTCTTAATGTAGAAGAATGTAAAAAGATTATTTCTAAATGGAAAGATGCTAGTGATAATCAAAATCCTGATTGCTGTTTTACAAACTTAGAGGATACTTATAAATTAAAATGTTATTTACATAGTTTAGAAAGAACAGAACTTACAAATATATTTGATTATATTCTCCATCTTAAAGAAGAACATTCAAGCAAAATGCTAGACTACTATGAAAATATTGTATTAGAAAAAATAGATGATTTATCTAGATAACTTTACACTAATTTGACATTTTTATAAAAATATGATAGAATGTTAATAACTAAGGGGGGATTAGTTATGAAAAATAATAAAATATTTAAGGGAGTATTAAGTATTTGTCTAGTTGCTAGTATAGGTGCTACTTCATATAGCATTAAGAAAAGTAATGAAGAGCAAAGTAATATATATGAACCAAATTATTTATATAGTGAAGAAACATTTGAAGTAAGTAAAGAATCTCGTGAAAAAATGATGACAATAGTTATGAGTGAACCAAGTTATGGTTTAGAACCTGAACTTACTTATGATGATGCTTTAGAGTATTTCTGGGGTAGACCATTTCAACATTTAGAGTCAATATTAGAGAAATTTTATGAAGGTCAAAAAGTACCAGTATTTAAAAATAGTGATGAGGTTTCTGGCTATTTTAAATTAAATGGAATAGATAGTTATGCATACTCCATTGAAGATGACCTTATATGGCATTTAAATGGTGATGGTGAAATAGAAAGTATTCAAAATACTCATGAAGCGGTAAGTAATTATAATAAATATTGTTTATCTTTAAATAGAAAAAGATAATAAGGGGGTTAGTTTAATGGAAAGTTCATCTGAAAGAAAAGAGCTTTTATATATAATATTATTTTTAACATGTTTTAGTTTAATTATGGAGTTTATTAAAAACTTTATATAGTAAAAATAGGGCACTTGCTACTTGATTTAGCGTGTCTTTTTTTGTATAATAAAATTAGTTTGAAAAGAAAAGGGAAATAAATGGATCATTATTTTACAAATAATCAAAATTTAAAAAGTGAAATTAGGACACTTAGTTATAATTATAAAAACATAACTATTGATTTTTTTAGTGATAACGGAGTATTTAGTAAAAATCATTTAGATTATGGAAGTAGACTTTTAATAGAAACATTTTTAAAAAATGAATCTGATTATGAAAATATCTTAGACTTAGGTTGTGGCTATGGATTAATAGGAATATCACTTGCTAAGATAACTGGTAAAAATATAACTATGTGTGATGTTAACAAAAGAGCATTACATTTGTGTGAAAGAAATATTGCTGCAAATAAAGTTAATGCTAAAGTAATTGAAAGTAATGTGTATGAAAATATTTTAGATAAATATGATGTAATTATTACAAATCCACCGATAAAAGCTGGTAAAAAAGTTATATTAGAGTTTCTTATTAATGCTAAAATACATCTAAATGATGGTGGAAGACTTTGGTTCGTAATGCGTAAGGACCAAGGTGCTAAATCTATACAAAAACTGTTAAATGAACATTACAATGTTGAAATAAAAGAAAAAGATAAAGGATTTTACATTTTTTGCTGTAAAATGTCTTGACAAAATACTTTATTCTTTGCTAAAATTATTTAATGTTGACGTGTTTATTTTTAACATAAAAATAGTCCAAAAAAAATAAGATTATGGGGTGAGATCGTGGCTTATAAAAAACAAAAATTCGGAGACTATCGCGAAAGAATTAATTTCGCAAAATCAAGTAACACTCTTGAACTTGCAGACCTTTTGGAAATCCAAAAGAAAAGTTATCAAAATTTCATTGAAAATGGAATCAAAGAAGTATTTGAGGATCTTTTTCCAGTTGAAAGTTTTACTGGAAATATTTCACTTGAATTTACTGATTATTCTTTAGATGAACCAAGATATTCAATTAAGGAAGCAAAAGAGAGAATGGTTAACTATGCTGCACCACTTAAAGTGCAAGCAAGACTTTACCTTCATGAAACTGGTGAAGTAAAAGAACAAGAGATATTCTTAGGTGACTTACCACTTATGACTGATGCAGGAACATTTATCATAAATGGTGCTGAAAGAGTAATTGTATCTCAACTTGTTCGTTCTCCATCTATTTATTTCAAAAGAGAAATAGATAAAAATGGTAGAAGAATTGTTAGTGGAGAAATAATCCCTAATAAAGGTACATGGCTTGAATATGAAACAGATGCTAAAGGTGTAATCTATGTAAGAATAGATCGTACTAGAAAAGTAGCTGTTACAACATTCTTACGTGCACTTGGACTTTCCACTGATGAAGAAATCATTGAATTATTTGGTGATAATGAATTTGTAAAAAATACTTTAGAAAAAGATATTACAAATAATACTGATGAAGCACTACTTGAAATTTATGAAAAACTACGTCCAGGAGAACCTGCGACTATTGATAGTGCTAAAAACCAATTAATCACTAGATTCTTTGATAGATTCCGTTATGATTTAGCAAAAGTAGGAAGATACAAATTTAACAAAAAAATGTTTATTTGTGAAAGAATACTTGGATGTACTTTAGCTGAAAACATTAAATTTAATGGTGAAGAAATTGCTAAAAAAGGTGATGTTATCACTAAAGATATTCTTGAAAAATTAAAAGTTGCTTTTGCTGGTGGATTAAATTTAAAAGAAGCTACAATTAATGAAGAACTTGATGATTTTAAAATGATTCAAACTTTAAAAGTTTATGATAAGATTGATGGTAAAAAAGTTCTTACTTTAATTGGAACTGATAGTAGTGTAACTGAAAAAAGACTTACTATTCCTGATGTTTATGCATCTTTATCATATTATATTGATTTACATTATAATATTGGTAATGAAGATGAAATCGATCATTTAGGAAATAGACGTGTAAGACAAGTTGGTGAGCTAGTTGAAAATCAATTTAGAGTTGGTATGGCTCGTATGGAAAGAGTTATTCGTGAAAGAATGACTACTCAAGAACTTGAAAATGTTACACCAAAAACATTAATTAATATTAGACCTGTAACTGCAGTATTAAAAGAGTTCTTTGGTTCATCACAACTTTCTAAGTTTATGGATCAAGTTAACCCAATTGCTGAACTTACAGATAAGAGAAGACTTTCTTCCTTAGGACCAGGAGGACTTTCAAGAGAAAGAGCTGGTATGGAAGTAAGAGATGTTAACTCATCTCACTATGGAAGAATATGTCCAATTGAATCACCAGAGGGACAAAATATAGGTCTTATTACATCACTTGCAGGTTATGCTAAAGTAAATGAATATGGATTTATTACAACTCCTTACCATAAAGTAAATAATGGCGTTGTTGATAAAGATATAATTTATATGACTGCTGATGAAGAAACTGATTATTATATTTCTCAAGCAACTGTAAAACTTGATAAAGATAATAGAATTATTGACGATGAAGTTCTTGTACGTGTTAATGGTGATAACGTAATTGTTAAACGTGAAGAAGTTGATTATGTAGACGTTGCTCCAAGTCAAGTTGTTGCAGTAACTACAAGTTGTATTCCATTTTTGGAATTCGATGATGCAAAAAGAACACTTATGGGTGCTAACATGCAAAGACAAGCAGTTCCACTTCTTACAAGTGAAGCTCCAATAGTTGGTACTGGTGTTGAATATATCGCTGCATCATCATCAGGAAGTTGTGTACTTTCTAAAACTGCTGGTGTAGTTGATTATGCTGATAGTAAAAAAATTGTTATAAATAATGGTAAATCATGTGATACTTATTATCTTTCTACATTTGAAAGAAGTAATGCATCAACATGTGTAAACCATAGACCAATTGTTAAAGCAGGCGATAAAGTTCATGCTGGACAAGTTATTGCGGATGGTCCTTCTTGTGATAAAGGAGAACTTGCATTAGGTAAGAATATGACAGTTGCTTTCATGACATTCGAGGGTTATAACTATGAAGATGCCGTTATCTTAAATGAAAGACTTGTTAAAGATGATGCATATACTTCACTTCATATTTCTCACTATGATATTGAGTGTCGTGATACAAAACTAGGACCTGAAGAAATTACTCGTGATATACCAAATGTTTCTGAAGATGCTCGTAAAAATCTTGATGCTGATGGTATTGTAAGAATAGGTACAGAAGTTAGAGAAGGGGATATTCTTGTTGGTAAAGTAACTCCAAAAGGAATGCAAGAACTTACTTCTGAAGAAAAACTACTTCATGCAATCTTTGGCGAAAAAACAAGAGAAGTTAGAGATACTTCACTTAGAGTAGATCATGGTGCAGATGGTATTGTTCATGATGTACAAATTTATACAAAAGAAAACTCAGATGAACTTGCGGCTGGTGTTCAAAAAGTTATAAGAGTTTATATAGTTCAAAAGAGAAAAATTCAAGTTGGAGATAAAATGTCAGGAAGACATGGTAATAAAGGTGTTATTTCTTTAGTAGTACCTGAGGAAGATATGCCATTTATGCCAGATGGTCGTCCAGTAGACATTATGCTTAACCCACTTGGTGTTCCATCTCGTATGAACGTTGGTCAAATTCTAGAACTTCATTTAGGAATGGCTGGTAAGATTTTAGGTAGACATTATGCTACTCCAGTATTTGATTCTGCTACTTGGGAAGATGTATCACAGCAAATGAAAGATGCTAAGATGAGCCCTGATGGTAAGATGACTTTATATGATGGACGTACAGGTGAACCATTTGACAATAAAATTGCTGTTGGTGTTATGTATATGATTAAACTTCACCATATGGTTGATGATAAACTTCATGCAAGAGCAACAGGACCTTATAGTGTTATTACTCAACAACCATTAGGTGGTAAAGCACAATTTGGTGGACAAAGATTTGGAGAAATGGAAGTTTGGGCACTTTATGCTTATGGTGCTGCTCATGTACTTCAAGAAATCTTAACTGTT
Source organism: Mycoplasma sp. CAG:472 (assembly GCA_000437315.1). Classification (GTDB taxonomy): domain Bacteria; phylum Bacillota_I; class Bacilli_A; order RF39; family UBA660; genus UBA6448. The sequence continues at coordinate 24,913 of FR899415.1, read as the reverse complement.
AAAGCCGATGATATTGTAGGACGTGTTAAAGTATATGAAGCTTTAGTAAAAGGTAAACTTGTTAATCAAGCAGGTGTTCCAGAAAGCTTTAGAGTACTTGTTAAAGAATTCCAAGCATTATGCTTAGATGTACAAGTTCTTACAAATGATGATGAATTATTAGAATTTAAAGATATTGAAGAAAAAGATGATGAATCTAATGATAATTTAAGAATTGATGAAATTGATTTATCTACTGATGAAGAAGTACTTCCTGAACCAAGTAAACCACTTGATGAAGAGGAAGATGACTTTGATGATGAAGATGAAGAACCATCACTTGATGATTTGGAATTTCTAGATGATTTAGATGATATGGAAGGGGAAGGTGAAGAATAATGATAGATGTTAGTAACTTTAAGGGAATTAAGGTTTCAATAGCATCCCCTGAAAAGATTCGTTCTTGGTCTTATGGCGAAGTTAAAAAACCTGAAACAATTAACTATCGTACATTAAAACCAGAAAGAGACGGATTATTCTGTGAAAAGATTTTCGGACCTACAAAAGATTTTGAATGTAGCTGTGGAAAATACAAAAGACTTAGATATAAAAATATTATATGTGATAGATGTGGTGTAGAGGTTACTCTTTCTAAAGTAAGAAGAGAAAGAATGGGACACATTGAACTTGCTGCACCATGTTCTCACATCTGGTTCTTTAAGGGCGTTCCATCTAAAATGGGTCTTGTACTAGATATGTCACCAAGAGATTTGGAAGAAGTATTATATTTCGTAAGTTATGTAGTAATTGATCCAGGAACAGCTCCACTTGAACATAAACAAACTATTTCTGATAAAGAATATAGAAATTTATATGAAAAATATGGTAATACATTCAAAGTTGGAATGGGTGCTGAAGCTATTAAGGAACTACTTAAACAAGTTGACCTTAAAAAAGAAATTGAAAAAGTTCATGAAGAACTTGAAAATACAACTGGACAAAAAAGAGTACGTCTTGTTAAAAGACTTGATTGTTTAGATTCATTTATTGAATCTGGTAATAAGCCTGAATGGATGGTACTTGATGTTATTCCAGTTATACCTCCAGAGTTAAGACCTATGCTTCAACTAGATGGTGGTAGATTTGCTACATCTGATTTAAATGACCTTTATAGAAGAATTATTAACCGTAATAATCGTCTTAAAAAACTTCTTGAACTTGGAGCTCCATCAATCATTGTTCAAAATGAAAAGAGAATGCTTCAAGAAGCTGTAGATTCACTACTTGATAATGGTAGACGTGGAAGAAGTGTAACAGCATCTTCGAATAGACCACTTAAGAGTTTATCTTCAATGCTTAAAGGAAAACAAGGTCGTTTTAGACAAAACTTACTTGGTAAGAGAGTTGATTACTCAGGACGTTCAGTTATCGTAGTTGGACCAAGCCTTAAAATGTATCAATGTGGTCTTCCAAAAGAAATGGCTCTTGAACTATTTAAACCACATGTTATTCATGGTTTAGTAGAACGTGGACTTGCTCATAATATTAAAGGAGCTAAAAAATTAATTGAAACTAGAAATGAATGTGTTTGGGATATAGTCGAAGATGTTATAACAGAACATCCAGTAATGCTTAACCGTGCACCAACTCTACATAGACTTGGTATTCAAGCATTTGAACCAATATTAATTGGTGGTAAAGCAATTAGACTACATCCACTTGTATGTGCTGCATTTAATGCTGACTTCGATGGTGATCAAATGGCTGTTCACGTACCACTTTCTGAAGAAGCAAAAGCTGAAGCAAGACTACTAATGCTTGGTGCTAACAACATTTTAAATCCAAAAGATGGAAAACCAATTGTTACACCTTCACAAGATATGGTACTTGGTAACTGTTATTTAACTATTGAAAAAGCTGGAGAAGAAGGCGAAGGTAGAGTATTCAAAGATGAAAATGAAGCATTAATGGCTTATGAGAGAAAAGAAATTACTTTACATACAAGAATTGCTATACCAGCAAGTTCATTTAAACATAAGTTATTTACTGATGAACAACAAGGTAAATATTTAGTTACTACAGTAGGAAAACTTAAATTTAATGAAATATTCCCAGATTCATTCCCATATATGAATGAACCTTCAAAAGATAATATCGAAGGTATTACACCAATGAAATATTTCTTAGAACCTGGAACTAATATTCCACAGGCTATTAAAGAAATGCCTTTAGTATCACCTTTTGTAAAGGGAACATTAAAATCATTAATTGCTCAAGTATTTAAAAGATATCGTACTACTGAAACATCTATAATGCTTGATAAATTAAAAGATCAAGGATTTAAGTATTCAACTATAGCTGGTATTACAGTATCTTATGCTGATATCAAAACTACACATAAAAAAGAAGAATTTATTGCAGAGGCAAAAGCAGCTGTAGATAAAGTTAATAAACAATTTAAACGTGGTATTATTACTAAAGAAGAAAGACATGAAGCTGTAATTGCAATTTGGTCTAAATGTACTGAAAACGTTAAAAATGAATTTAAAGAAATGAGTGCTGGTGATTTTGATAACCCAATATTCATGATGATGAATTCAGGAGCACGTGGTGAGGTTACAAACTTTACTCAACTTGCAGGTCTTAAAGGCTTAATGGCAAAACCAAATGGTGATACAGTTGAAATTCCGATTACATCATCATTTATGGAAGGACTTTCAGTTCTAGAATTCTTCTTATCAACACATGGTTCAAGAAAAGGTGTTGCCGATACTGCCTTAAAAACTGCCGACTCTGGATATTTAACAAGAAGACTTGTAGATGTTGCTCAAGATATTATTGTTAAAGAACATGACTGTGGTTCAATCCATGGTGTAGTTGTTAAAGACTTATTAAATGATAAAGATGGTTCTGTAATTGAACCTCTTGAAGAAAGAATTTTAGGAAGATTTGCCGCTAAAAAGATTATTGATCCAGAAACTAAAAAAGTATTATGTGAATCTGGTGAAATGATTACTGAAGCTGTTGTTCAAAAAGTTAAAAAAGCTGGCATTAAACAAGTCGAAATTCGTTCTTCACTTACTTGTAAAACTGAAAACGGTGTTTGTCAAAAATGTTATGGTAGAAACCTTGCTACAGGTAACTTAGTTGAAACTGGTGAAGCAGTAGGTATTATGTCTGCTCAATCAATTGGTGAACCTGGTACTCAGCTTACAATGAAAAACTTCCACAAAGGTGGAGTTGCCGGTGAAGATGATATTACACAAGGTCTTCCAAGAGTTGAAGAATTATTTGAGGCTAGAACTCCTAAATATAAAGCAACTATTTCCGAAATTACTGGTACAGTTACTAAAATTGAGGAAAACGGTGGTAAACATATTATTACAGTTGCAAACGATGCTGGTTCAAGAGAACATACAACACTTTATAATATGAAACTTAGAGTTAGTGTTGGTGATAAAGTAGAAGCAGGAGATAAATTAACTGAAGGTGTTATTGCTCCTAAAGAATTACTTGCTGTTACTGACCCACTTACTGCTCAAGAATACATTCTAAAAGAGATTCAAAGTGTATATAAACTTCAAGGTGTTGATATTAATGATAAACATATTGAAATTATTGTTAAGAGAATGATTAATAAGATGAGAATCTTAGATCCAGGAGATACTAAATTTGTTGAGGGCTTATCTGTTTCACTTAAAACATTTAATGAAGGAAACAAACCAGTACTTCTTGCAGGTGGAGTTCCTGCTAAAGGACTTCCAATTATGCTTGGTATTACTAAATCATCTCTTGAAACTGATTCATTCTTATCAGCTGCTTCATTCCAAGAGACTACAAGAGTACTTACAGATGCTGCTATTAAAGGTAAAGTTGACTACTTAAAAGGTTTAAAAGAAAACGTTATTATTGGTAAACTTATCCCAGCAGGTACTGGTGCTACTGAATATTCAAATATTGATATTGCTCTTGAAAAACAATTTATGGAAACTGATGCAACTGAAGCTTTAGAGGAAAACTTAATGGATGAAAAACCTGAAGTTATTGATGAAACTAAAGTTGAAGAAGTAAATTCTGAAAAAATAAACGAAGAGGAAACAAATTAGTTTCCTCTTTATAATTTTTGCAATAAATGTTATAATATAAAATGTAAACAAAGTAAAAAATTGTAATTTGTTGAAAGGATGGTATTTATGAAAAAAACAATTTTAACTATTTTAATTTGTGGGTTTATGGTTTTAGGAATAACAGGGTGTGGAGGAAAGAAAAAGTACGAATTATCAATTCCTAAAGAAGAAAATGTTGAGAGCATTTTATTTGAAAAAAATGATAATAAAAAAGAAATTACAGATACCGAAGAAATCAAAGATATTATTTATGTATTGAGTGGTAGTAGTAAAGGAAGAACTACAGATGAAGAAAGCATACAAGACTATCCAGTAAATGCAGAAGATATTATAAAAATTGAATTTGATTTGAAAGATGATAAGCAATCAACATTATTTGTTTACAAGAAAAATGGGAAAATGTATATTGAAATACCTTATAATGGAATTTATAGAATAAATGGCGATGAATATAATTCAATGGAAAAATATATTAGAAGTAATAATGAAAGTATTTTAATGACAATTAAGAACAATGCATTAACTAATAGTGGATTAACCTTGATTATGAAAAATAATACTGATCAAACATACTATTATGGACCACAATATTCGTTAGAAAAATACGAAAATGGTAAATATGTTTCATTTGAGCCAAAAGAAACTTTGGTTTGGAATGCTATTTTATATAATATAAAAACAAATGAAGAAAAAGAAGAAACAATTGATTGGACTTATGGATACGATAAATTAAAGAGTGGTAAATATAGATTGGTAAGGTATTTTACCTCAGAAGAAAATCTTCCATACTCATCAAATGTCGCAGAAAAAATTTATATTGAATTTGATATAAATTAATCTCAAATTACAATTAATCGAGCAGATCATAAATTTATGGTCTGTTTTTTTATACAATAAATTAACTAAAGGAGGAATGTTTATAAATAAAATTGGATATTTAATTAGACAAGATAGAATAAATAGAAAATTATCTTTAAAAACACAATCAAAATTATCAAATATTTTTATTTCCACCCTTAGTAGTATTGAAAATGATAAAACTAGAAATGTTAATAGAGTTTTTTTTTGTATAGATTATGTAATATATTAAAAATTGATTATGAATATATGACTAGGAAAAAATAGGTACTAATACTATACCATTTACCTATTTAAAACCATAATTATTTATAGTATAATATTAATTACCTAAGGAGGTTTTATGGAATATACAGATGCAGAAATTCATTATTGGAAAGGAATTTTAGAATATAATATTTCTATATGTAGAACGAAAATTATAAGCTTTGAGCAAAAACTTAAAGAATATATGAGTAGTAAGCAATATTTAAAAGCAGCAATTATTAAATATAATATTTCAAAATGTGAAAAAGAAATGGAAAGTCTACAATGTGAACTTGCGACTTTTGAAAACAATTATGGAAAAGGAAGATAAATTATGGAATATACTGAAGATGAGTTAAAATATTATAAAGGTATGCTTGAATATGGACTTTTAATTAGACAAGATGAAATTAATCGTTATAATAAGCAAATTTATGAATGTATGCGAAATGGTCAATTTTTAATGATACCTTATATTAAAAGAAAAATTTATAATTGTGAGAAAGTCATTGATGAAATAAAAGATGCACTTTTAAATTATGAAAAAACTTATGGAAAGGGAAGATAATATGAGTAATTTTACTGAGGAAGATAAACAAAAAATTAATTATTTAAAAAGAAAGCTTTTAGAACTTTATGGAAGATGTGATAGTTCTACAGAAGTTGCTTGTAAAATAGCTATTGTACATCAATTATTTTTAAATATTTTTGAAAAAGAAGAAAAAGATATAAGATTTATTAATATGAAACTAAATTTAATTTATAATCTTGTAAGTGAATGTGAAAACGAATTAAATCTTTATGAAGATAGTAAACTAAAAATGTAAACTATCTTTTTTTTTAAGTCAAAATCATATATAATATTTTATAGGTGATAATGATGGATAAAAAAATATATGAAAATATGCGTAAACATAATAAATATTTAAGTGAGTATGCTTGCACTGATGATAAAGTAATTAGATTTGAAAAGGAATCCGAGGATTTTAGACCAGGCTTTTTTAGAGATATAGATAGAATTATTTATTCACTATCTTATGTAAGATATATGGATAAAACTCAAGTTTTTACTGAAACTAAGAATGATCATATTCAAAAAAGAATGATTCATGTACAGTATGTTTCTAAAATTGCAAGAACTATAGGAAGAGCACTTAATTTAAATGAGGATTTAATCGAGGCGGCAGCCCTTGGCCACGATCTTGGACATACACCTTTTGGACATGTAGGTGAAAGAGTTTTAAATGAAATAAGTAAAGAAGTTGGCGAAGGATATTTTATGCATAATATAAATAGTGTTAGAAATCTTATGTTTGTCGAAAACTATGGTAAAGGTCAAAATATTAGCCTTCAGGTGCTTGATGGAATAATGTGTCATAATGGTGAACTTGTTTCAAATGAATATTATATTAAACCAAAAACTAAAGAAGATTTTTTAAAGGAATATTTTGAATCTTATAAATCTTTAGAGGTAGCCAAATATCTTCGACCAATGACCCTTGAGGGATGTATAGTAAGAATAAGTGATATAATTGCTTATTTAGGAAGAGATATCGAAGATGGTGTAAGAATGGGACTTGTATCTTTCGAAGAAATTCCCAAAGAAATAGTAAATGTTTTAGGTAAAACTAATAGAGAAATAGTTAATACAATAATTACTGATATAATTACTGAAAGTGAAGGCAAAAGTTATATAAAAATGAGTGATGAAGTATTCAATGCAATTTCTAAATTAAAGGATTTTAACTATGAACATATTTATGGTAAAGCCTATACAGTTAAAGAAAGAGGACTTATTAATAAAATGTTTAGAACAGTCTTTGATGGCTATTTAAATGATTTAAAAACTAAAAATTATGATAGCCCAATATTTTATTCTTACTTAAATAATATGGATGAAAAATATTTAGAAAGTTCTAATGAAAGAATAGTACTTGATTATATATCTGGTATGACTGATGATTATTTTATATCATCTTATAAAAAAATTTGTTTAAATAAAGAAAATTAATACATAATAATTAAGAAGGAGAGTTATGGAATATAATACTATAGATAAAAATTCATATAAAATTCATACTTTAAAATACGATAGATTTAAAACTAGCGATATTGAGGTTGTATTTAGATTTAAAACTGATAAAGAAAGATTTCCTATTGTAAGTCTTTTGTGTGAGGTAATGGGAACTTGTAATAAACATTATGATTCACTTAGAAATTTAGCCCTTAAAAAAGAGGATTTATATAATATTTATTATAATACAGGTATAAGTAGAAAAGGATATGTTACCTCACTAACATTTAGAGTAAATTTTATTAATCCAGAATATATGAGTGAAAAAGATTATTTAGAAAATGTAATAAAATTTTTATTTGATATGATATTATTTCCTAATGTAAAAAATAATGAATTTGAAAAGGTTTCTTTTGAAAATGGTAAAAATGAACTTTACCTTGATATTGATAGTACAAAAGAAAATGCTATGCAGCTTGCTTTTGATAATGCTTTTGACACTCTTGATAAAAATTCAATCTCTGCTTTATCAGTAACTGGTACTAAAGAGGAAGTTAAAGCTATAACTAGGGAAGCATTATATAAAGAATATTTATATATAATGCAAAATAGTATTGTTGATATCTTTGTAATGGGTAATTTAGATATGAATAGGGCAGTATCTTTAATCAAAGATAATTATCATAATAACAGAGTAAATTATATAAATTTTAATTATTATGTAAAAAATATTGAAAGAAAGAAACCAATAGTTAAAATGGATGAATCTACATTTAAACAATCATCTTTAGTAATGCTTTATAATATTAATGATATTACTGAGGAAGAAAGAAGAAGTGTATACCCAGTATTTAATTATATTATAGGCTCTGGAGGGCTTTCCTCAAAACTATATAAATATTTACGCGAAGAAAATGGTTTATGCTATAGAGTATCAAGCGTTTTAAATGTTTTTGATAATGTTTTTGAGGTAGATGTTTCACTTAGTAAAGAAAATATTGATAAAGCTGTTTCCTTAATAAAAAAAAGTGTTAGTGAAATGGTCAAAGGTAAGTTTACTGAAGAGGATGTAAATAATGCAAAAAATAATATAATAAATAATATTGAACTAAATTCAAATAGTCAATCAGGAATAAATAATAACTATATTTCTCAAAAATTTGTAAATGATTATACATTCGAAGAGAAAAAAGAGCATATAAAAAAGGTTACTAAAAGTGACATTATTACTTTTGCAAAAAAATTAAAATTAAATGTAATTTATGCTTTGTGTGAGGATCAAAATGGAAAAAATTAAAATAGAAAGAACTGACGAAATAGTTTATCATCATAAATTAGACTGTGGTCTTAATATTTATATTTGGGAGTGTAAAGAATCTAGTGATATTAATCTTACCTTAACAGTTAAATATGGTAGCGTTCATACTAACTTTGAGGTAAATAAAAAAGATATTAAAGTTCCAAATGGAATGGCTCATTTTTTAGAGCATATTAAATTTAATGAAGAAGGTGGTAAAACTGCACATGATTATTTTTATAAAATTGGTAGTTATGTAAATGCCTATACAACCTTTGATCATACATGTTATGAAGTTACCACAAACTATAATTTAAAAGATAACTTAAATCATTTACTATACTTTGTTAATAATGATTATTTTACGAAAGAACTTGTAAGTAAAGAAAAACCTATTATTATTGAGGAAGCCAAAATGACTAAAAATAATCCCTTTAATGAAGGATATTTTGAACTTCTAAATAATATTTATAAATATGATAATCATAAGTATTTAATTACTGGTGATGAAGAAGATATAAAAAGTATTAGTATAGAGGATGCAAAAAATGTATTTGATGCTTTTTATCATCCAGAAAATATGTTTTTAGTCGTAACTGGTAATGTAAATCATTATGAAGTAATAAAACTTTGTGAGGACTTTTATGAAAGTTTTGATAAAAAATATTTAAATCCAAAGATAATTTCAATTAAAGAGCCTAAAAAAGTAAATATTCCTTCTTCAGTAATAAATACTAATGTTACAAAAGAAAACATTTATTATGGTTTAAAAATAGATAAAAAGAAATATAAAGATTATAGCAAGTTAGAACTTAGTATGTATATGAATATACTTCTTAGAAATAATTTTAGTGGTACATCAGAGTTTTATGAACATATTCGTAATAACCATTTAGTTGATGATTTTTCTTATACTTTTACCCAAAATGATGATTATGCTTTAATTCTTTTCGAAGCTGTTACATCTTATGCTAAAAAACTCATTGAACTTTTAAAAGAAAAACTTAATAATTTAGAAATTAATGAAAATGATTTTAATCGCAAGAAAAAAGTTTTTATTGCAAATGCAATAGTGGATTTTGAAAATGCTTATCAAGTTAATAATGAAATAAGATCTAGCATCTTAAAATATAATAAAATGCTTAATGATATACCATCATCAATAGAAAATTTGAAATTTGATAAATTTGCTAAAGTAAAAGATAATCTAGGTAATGAAACTGCATATGTTATTTTAAAACCAATAAAAAAAGAAGAGTGATCTTCTTTTTTTGATTATCTATTGTAGAACTCAACGATTAATTGTTCATTAATTTCTTGATTTAATTCACTTCTATCTGGAATTCTAACATATTTTCCAGTAAGTTTTTTAGAATCAAATTCTACATAAGCAGGAGTTTTAATTCCTAGTTCAATAGTTTCTCTAATACCAGCATGGTCTAAAGAATTTTCTTTAACTGAAATTACATCTCCAGGTTTACAAGTATATGATGGAATGTCAACTTTAACATCATTTACTAAAATGTGTCCATGGTTAACAATTTGTCTTGCAGCTCTTCTTGTTCTAGCAAGTCCCATACGATAAACTAAATTATCAAGTCTTGATTCAAGTAATACTAGTAAGTTTTCACCAGCAATACCATGCATTTTAGATGCTCTATCAAATACTTTTCTAAATTGTTTTTCAGTAAGTCCATACATAACTCTTACTTTTTGTTTTTCTTGAAGTTGGATTCCATATTCACTTAATTTTCTTCTTTTGTCTTTACCATGTGCACCTGGTGCATAAGGTCTTTTTGCAAGTTCTTTACCAGTTTCAAGTGTAGAGAAACCATATCTTCTTGATTTTTTATATGTAGATCCTGTATATCTAGACATATCTATTTTCCTCCTTTCAAATATTACAAATAAAAAGATAGGTATTAATTTAGTATAGGGAGTTTACAATAATTTCATCTTAGGCAGAAGATTACTTTATTTTGAAGTAAACACATTATACAAATTAATATCACTGCCAATTTAAATTGCATATTTATTATAAGATTTATATACTTTAATGTCAAGTATTTCATAAAAAAACCTACATAAAGTAGGGGATTTTTATTAAGTGGCGTCCTCGGGGGGATTTGAACCTCTGACCTACCCCTTAGGAGGGGGTCGCTCTATCCAGCTGAGCTACGAGGACAAGATGCTATATTATAAAAACATATAGCAAATTAGAAATACGATTACAGCCGCTAAAACAGCAGTTACCATAAGTAGGGCATAAAACTTACTTTTCTCAATCATTTCTGGTTTTTTAGTACTTTTTTTCATCTTCAATCCCTTTCTATAAGCATTATAGCACATATTTATTTATTTTTTAAGTCTAATATCTTTATTTTCTATCTTTTTCATGTCTTGTTTTGACATGTTTTGTCGAAATCCTTGCAATCATAAATTTTATATATATAATAACTACTCGAACGTGCAGGAAATGGCGTTACCTTCTTAATTTTTTCTAGGGGTTTTGGTGCACCAAGATTTTTCACTAGATGAAAGGAGGAATGTAAATGAGCAAAAAGAACCTCGAAAGAGTAGTAATTTTGATTATCGTTTTGTTACTCTGGAATAGCTACCCAGAGTATATAAAACGCGCCGTCCAGATTATGATAGAAATCATTATGTGGTTATTCCATATTTTGAAATCTATTATAGCCGGATAGCGCTATCTACTTGTTTAGGTAACGTGAACTTCCTTCACGTTTACCTATTTATAATATAACATTTATTTATATAATTATGCAAGATGTTTAGTGCCTAAAATATTTATTAATATAATAATAGTTAAGAAAAACCACTAAAATGATATTTATTATTTCTGCAATTAAAAGACCATATATACCAATTTCTAAAAAAGATAATATACTTAAAAATAATAATTTAACAATACCAGAAAAAATAGTTATTTTAAGTGTTACTTTAGCTTTACCTATACCTTGCATAAAAGAGGCAAATATACTTTCAAAATAAAACAATATAAAAAATGGAGCAAGAAGTTTTATATAATCAGTACCAAGAGTAGTTTTATATAAAAAGAATAATAGTTCATTTCGAAAAATAAATATACAAAAAGTTGAAATAAGTCCAATAATAAATGTATATACGCATGCTTCTTTTAATCTTTTTTTAACATAATAAGTATTATTATTTTCATTATATTTAGATATTTCAGGAATAAGAGCAAGAGAAATAGCACTTATAAAAAATGATGGTATTGTTAAAGTAGAAATTGCATAAGCATTATATGCACCATATTCTGTTAAAATAAAATAATGGGAATAACCTTTATATAAAAGTATATTAGTTAGAATAATTGGTTCAAAAAAATAACATATATTTCCAATAATTCTACTTGTAACTGTTGGTATAGATAAATTTAAAATATCTTTTATATCTTTTTTTGAATAAGATAATTTATACATAGTCTTAACATCTTTTTTATTCATACATATAGAAAATACTATTATCGATGCAGCCTCAGTAAAAAGAAATGTTAGTATTAAACCAACAGCTGCATGAACATAAGAAATTTCAATTAATTTAGGTATAACTGTAAGAATTAAAATAAGTCTTATTAATTGTTCTACAGTATTTGAAAGTACATGAGGGTAATTTTTTTGTATACCATAAAAGTATCCTTTGAATATACAAGCTATCGAAGAAAAAGGTAACGTTAATGCCATAGCAATTAATAAATAATATGTTTTAGGTTCCTTTAAAAGATTATTTGCTATAAATGGACTTACTATAAACATAATTATTATTAATGAAATATTTAATACTAATATTATATTTAAAGCATTATTTAATACTTTTTTATCTTTATTTTGAGCAATTAATTTAGCAATTGTAGTAGGCATAGCAAATGTACCAATAGTTAAAAGTAAAGAATATGTTGGCATTACAATTGTATATAAACTTATAGTGGTATTTCCTACAATTCTTGTAAATATTATTTTTATAATAAGACCCAATACTTTAGTAGAAAGTCCACTTAACATAAGAATAAATGTAGATGTAAAAAATTTATTTTTAAATAATTTCATTATATTAAATTTTATTAAAAAAGTTTAAATTCTTTACAACTATATTTGTTTAGTTATATTATTTATAATCCCAGTATTTACCTTGTTCGTTTTTTCCTAAAATATATAGATTTGAGAAAAATCAATGCTTATTTTATGGGATATACTACTAGATTTTCCCTAAAATTAATGGTATACTATGGTAGTAAGATACGTAAATACGAGGGTAAGTTTTCTCAAATCTATATAATTTAAGAAAGCCTATCCTAGTATTTATATGGAAAAGAGGCAATTATGAATAATAAAATTAAAATTAGCTTGTTCGTATTATTGATTATAGGAATTATAGGCATAAATATTTTATATAAAAATAAAAGCAATACACCTAGACCAAAAAGTAATTTAGCAATAATGATTGATGAAAATGGTGATGGGAATTATACAAGTTCTACCTCAATACCCATTGGTAGTTATGTTTTAAATGAAGAAAAAACAGTTTGTGAAAATGGTGGTAAAGTTAAAAGCTATAATAACTCCACAGGACAAATTGGATTTTCATTTTTAGGTAGTGATAGATGTTCACTATATTTTGAAAAAGTAGAAAAACCAACTATAAGTAATGTTTCATTAAATGGAAATAATTTAAGTGCATCATTTAATAGTAAAAAAAGCTTATGTTGTTATGCAATAACCACAAGTACAAGTGAACCGAGTGATTGGACAAATATAAATGGTTCATCATACACTTTAAATACTTCGTTAACTAATTCAGGAACATATTATTTATGGTTAAAAGATTCTTACGGAAATGTTACAAAATATCGAGATGGTATAGTAGTAAATATTTCTAAAGGGTGGGAAACTATTTTGCTCAATAATGGAAATGGTGCAGCAACTGTAGAAAATGCTAAAAGTTATATTGAAGGAAAAGGTACACCTGATTTTAACACTATATCTACTACAAATGATGGTATGTATGCAGCAGAAGATGATCTTGGAAAATCTTATTATTTTAGAGGAGCAGTAGATAATAATTGGGTAGAATTTGGTAAAGATAGTAGTGGAAGTGATATTTATTGGAGAATAATTAGAATAAACGGTGATGGTTCAATAAGAATGATTTATTCTGGAACAACCGCTCCAACAAGCAATACAGCAGTAGTAATGACAGGTAAAGGTACACAAATAAATGAAGCAACATATGCATATAATGAAGAATATGATAAAACGGAATATGTTGGATATATGTATACAATAGGAGAGCAACATGGCTATGGAACATCAAGTATAGCAAAAAACCAAATTGATGAGTGGTATAAAAAAACTACGATGAATACAGATAATTCAATAAAAAAATTAGTTTCAGATCAACCTTTTTGCGGTGATAGAAGTGTAACCTTAGATACCAGCGTTACCCCTGGAGAAATAAGCGATTGGCAATCATCAGGAGTATACTATGATTATGGAGCTTTTATAAGACTTTCTAAAAATAAAAATCCAACTTTAATTTGTCCAACTTCAAGTGATAAATTTACTGTATCAGCATTAAATGGAAATGGTGTATTAACACACCCTATAGGTTTAATAACTGCCGATGAAATGGCGATGGCAGGAGGATCAGCAAACACGGGCAATACAGAATATTATCTTTATACGAACCAATATAATTGGAGTATTTCACCAATATATTATAGTAGTTCACGAGCAAACGAATTTACTATTAAGGATACAGGAAGACTTGGTAATTATCGTGTTAATAATACTACTGCTGCCGACACAGTTGGCATTAGGCCAGTAATAAATCTTTCAAAAGATGTTATATTAACTGGTGATGGAACCTATAATAACATTTACACTGTAAGTTAAAGTAAAATATAAATTCATGTTTAAAAAATTAGCATAGAAATATGTTAATTTTTTTATTAATTTTAAATATTACAATGAACCTCATTTTAACTAGTGTTTATCTTGTTCGTATTTTCTCTTATCTGGTAGATTTGAGAAAAATCAATGCTTATTTTATGGGATATACTACTAGATTTTTATTAGAATTAATGGTATACTTTAGTAGTAAGATACGTAAATACGTGGGTAAGTTTTCTCAAATCTACCAGATTTAAGAAAACTTAAGCCCCTATTTATGTAGGTTTGGAGTAGTTATGAGATTTAAAGTAAAAAACTCACTAAAAGAAATTATAATTATGAATACAAATAAAAAAATTTTATTAATTATAACTTTTTTATTAATAATGTGTACGGGTATATCAATTTCTTATGCATTTTTTAAAGTAGCAAGTTCAAATAATAATGCAAATACTAATGTTACAATAAATGGTGCTAATTTATGTATGTCACTTCAGTTAAGTTCAAATAATATTACTTTATCAAATGAATATGCTGTACCAGTATCAGATGCAAAAGCATTAAGTTCTGATGTTTATAAAACAGAAGTTACAATTCAAAATAATTGTGGTGGTAATCAATCATTTAATTTACTTCTTGTACCAAATAGCTTTAATACAATGCCAATTAAAGCATTAAAATATACTTTAACTGAAAAAGGAGTTACTCCAACAAGTGGAACACTTATAACAAATGAATATATTTTAGATAGTACTATTCAAAAACAATTATTATCTATTAAAAATGAAACATTAAAAAATGGATTTAGTGTAGGTAGTGGTATAGTAAATGCTAATACTACAAAAACATTTAGCTTATATCTATGGATAGATAAAGATGAAGGTGATCTAGGTAATGGCTCCACTATGGATAAAACATTAAATGCGTATTTAACACTTGGAAGTGGTACTACTATCGGAGAGTTAAAACCTGATTTATACCATACTATTGAAAATAGATATAATCAAGATAAAACATATTTAGGTCTTTATACAGGAGAAGGAGCAGATACTTATGCAAATTCAATATATTATTATAAAGACAATGTTCAAAATAATAATGTTTTATTTGGAGGTTTTTGTTGGAAGATAGTAAGAACAACAGAAACTGGTGGAGTAAAAATAGTATATAATGGATATTATGAAAAATATGGAAATTTTGAAAATATTAATGAGAATAATTATAAATTAATTAGCAATGATGAAAAATATCCTTATACATTTGATAGTACATCAAAAACTTGGGTAAGTACAAATAAAACAAATAAGTCTACAGGAACGATAACTTTTACAATAGATACTGCTGGAGATTATTATTTATCATATGTAATGTCATCAGAATCAGTTTATGACAAAGCCAAATTTTATAAAAATGGTGTACCATTAGCAAATTCCAATGGTTATAGTGGAACTCAATCGGGTACTATTGTACTTAAAGGTTTAACTCAAACGGATGTATTAAAAGTGGAATACAGTAAAAGTGAATTTAATTCATCAGGAAGTGATACTGTAACATTTAGTATAGGAAAAGCTGTTGGAGAACCAATAAAAACTTGCAATAATACAGGGGAAGATTCACAAATAGGAACAATTGCATTTAATGAAGAGGATAACTCTCCAGCTTATGCAGGGTATATGTATAATACAGCGTATCCTAGTTCAACAAAAAAAATTTTGAATTATTTTTCTCCTTCAGGGACTATAATGTATGCGGATTCCGTAACTTATGATACCAGTGCAAATAAATATACACTTGATAGTTCAACAATAGCTTCATTTAATGACTCAACTTCAGATAAAGGTTCTTTGGTAGGAAAATATACATGCAATAGTTCATCTGCAACAAATACTTGTACAAAAGTATATTATATTACAAGTTATGATAATTCAGTTTTTGGTAATTATTTTTATTATCTATTATCGAACGGTGATATAGATGGAACCGACAATGGGGTTAATTATGTTTTTGGCAAGTCGTTTACTTATACAAATGGAACATATACATTAAATGATACAATAATAATAAATACTGATCAATTTGCTGTAGAATATTCAAAAATAAATAATTATCACTATTCATGCTTAAATGATGGAACAACCTGTGCGTCTATTAACTATGTACATTCGTATGATGGCGATGGTGAGCCCGGTTCAATTCATTATATAAATATAACTGGAGGAAAATCAGTAAATGACGCATTAAATGAAATGTTATATGCAGATGATGTAAATACAAAAGATAGTACAATAAAAGCATATATAGATTTATGGTATAAAGAAAATATGATAAGTTATACTGAAAAGCTTGAAGATACAATATTTTGCAATGATCGAAGCATATCTAGTTTAGGTGCTTGGAATCCAAATGGAGGAGTTATATTTAGATTAGACTATAATCACGAATTATATTTTAAAAACGTATGGTTTGATAATCAAAGTTTAATGTGCACAAATGAAACTGATAGATTTAGCATGAGTAATTCAAAAGCAAAATTACAATACCCTATAGGATTATTATCAGCACCAGAATTAAGTTTAGCAGGCTATGGAAGAAGCAGTCATTACTTTAATAATGGACAAGAAGTTTGGCTTATTTCTCCTAGTAGTCTTTGGGGGGGTTTTTCTAGTGCAATGCATCTAGAACGTAGTGGTGGCGCTATTGGTAATAGTGTGACAAATGAATTTGGTGTTCGTCCTTCTGTATCATTAAAACCAGGAACTGAATTTGCATCTGGAGATGGTTCGTTTACAAATCCATTTATTATAGAGTAAAGTTCATATTTTAAAATATGGACTTTTTATATGTTTTTTAGTAAAATAAATATAGAAAGAAAATGTGTTATGGAAGAAATAAAATTTGAATCATTAAATGAATTATTTAATAGGTTATATCCTGCTTTTAATACGAAAGTTTGTGAGTTAAAAAGATCTGGTATTAATGTAAGTGAAGTTAAACTATGGAATTATTTAAAAGAAAATAAATGGTCAAATAGTAAAAATCTTACTTTATATGATATGGTAAGTGACATATTAAATCTTTCTAAATCTGATTTTGAAGGTGAAAAAAATGATGACATTTAATTATGTATTAAATAAAATTAAGAATCCTGATGATATAAAAGATATTAAAGCATCTTATGAATATGCAAATTCTAAATTATCAGGTATTATGCGTAAAAATGGAGATACGGAAATATCTCATTGTCTTGAGGTAGCAAATATATTAATTGATTTAAACGTTGATAAGGAAACAATAATATGTGCAATACTTCATAGTGTCCTTGATTTTAATGATATTGATGAAAAAGAAATTGTAGAAAATTTTTCATTAGAAACCTATAAAATAATTTTTTCTTTATCAAAAATTAATAATCTTGAGATGGTAGATGACTCTGAAAGTGCTGCTTTATATCTTCGTAAAGTAATGGTTGGTTTAAGTGAGGATGTAAGAGTACTATTTATTAAACTTGCAGATCGTCTTCATAATATGCGTACTTTTGATGCAATAAGTACTGAAAGGCAAAAAAAAGTTGCTAATGAAACTCTTTCTGTTTTAGTACCAATTGCTCATAGACTAGGTATTAACTCTATAAAAAGTGAACTTGAAAACTTATGTTTATATTATTTAAAACCTGATGTTTATAATGACATTTTAGAAAAGTTAAATGCAACTGTTGATAGTTTAAATAATTATTTAATTGAAATGCAAGAAAGTATTTGTGATTTATTAAATGAAAATGAAATTAAGTTTGAAATAAAGGGTAGAGTAAAAAGTGTATATAGTATCTATAATAAATTAAGTGCTGGTAAAAAATGGGATGATATCTATGATATATTAGCCCTTAGAATTTTTGTAGATAAAGAAAGTGATTGTTATGCAGTAGTGGGTTTAATTCATTCAAAGTTTAGACCAATACCATCAAGGTTCAAAGATTATATTGCCGTTCCAAAAGAAAATATGTATCAAAGTTTACATACAACAGTATTTGGTCCAGGTGGTAAATTTTATGAAATTCAAATTAGAACTTATGAAATGGATGAAATTGCCGAAAAAGGTATAGCATCACATTGGTCTTATAAAGAAAAAGGCGCTAAAAAGATTCAAACTTATATGGAGCAAAAACTTGAAATATATCGTTCAATAATTGAAAATAGTGAAAATGATACTGATGAAGTATTTAATGAAGTTGTGGGAAGTAATATTTTAGGAAATTTAATGTATGTATTTACTCCTAAAGGAGATGTTATTGAACTACCCGAAGATGCAACACCAATAGATTTTGCTTATAGAGTACACTCAAAAGTAGGTGATACAATGACTGGGACTATTGTTAATGATATAATGGTTTCTATTAATACACCACTTCACGATGGTGATATTTGTAAAATACTTACAAATCCAAATAGCACGCCATCTAAAGAATGGTTAAATATTGTTAAAACTACCCAAGCAAAAGATAAAATTAAAGCTTATTTTTCAAAAATAGATAAACAAAATTATATTGAAAGAGGTAAAAATATTTTAGAAAAAGAACTTCGCAAAAGAAAAATACCTCAAAATATGGTTACTTCTCAAGAAAATTTAAAACTTATTTTAAAGGAATTAAAACTTAAAGATTTAGATGATCTATATTTTAGTATTGGTTCTTATAAATATACAGTTACTCATATAGTTAATATTATTATTCCAAAAGAGGAAACAAATACTATCAAGAAAAATATTAATATTAAATCAGGTAGTGATATATTAATTGATGGTAAAGTGAATATTCTTACTCATTTAGCAAAATGTTGTAATCCTGTAAAAGGTGATGAAATAGTCGGAGTTATTACTAAAAATGATGGTATATCAGTTCATCAAAAAAATTGTGTAAATGTTATAAATTCTGATGAAAAAATGGTATCTGCTTCATGGATTGAAAATGTTCATAATGACTATATTTGCTCTATTAAAATTACCTTAAGTAGTAATAAAAATAAGTTATCTGATATTATTGCTAAAATATCAATTCCAAAAGTTTATATAATATCTATTGAAACAATTGATGAAATAAATTATTTAGTTAAAATTAAAGTTGAGGATAATTCATATATTGATTTAGTTATTAAGAATGTCAATAAATTAAGATATGTAAAGGATGTTAAAAGAGTATGAAAGTAGTTATTCAAAGAAGTAAAAAATCAAGTGTAAGTGTTTCTGGAAAACTTATAAATAAAATTGATAAAGGTTTATGTATTTTAGTGGGAATAACTCCCGAGGATACTGATGAAGATATTAATTACTTAGTAAAAAAAATTGTAAATCTTCGCATTTTTGATGATGAAGAAGGAGTTATGAATAAAAGTATTTTAAATAGTGGTGGAGAAATACTTTTAATAAGTCAGTTTACTTTAATGGCTGATACCTCAAAAGGAAATAGACCTAGTTATATTGGTGCCGCTAAAGGGGATGTTGCTAAACCATTATATGAAAAAATGCTCAATTTTTTAAATAATCATGTTAAAACTTATGGTGGCGTTTTCGGAGCGGAAATGCTTGTAAATATTGAAAATGATGGCCCAATAACTATCATAATCGATTCTAAAAATAAATAGTAATAAAATTAAAGTCATCTTCATATCTTTTGATAGGAGATGATTTTTTATGAATTTAATTATACCTTTTGAAAAAGTAGTTAAGTTTGATACCCCAGTAAGTGAAATATCTAGTATATCTTTAGAACACGAAATAACTAAAAATGAAAAAGAGGTTCTAGGAAATTTTATTATAAAAGGAACTTATAAAGAATATGAACTTAGTTTAAATAAAAAGGACTTTTCATTTACTTTACCATTTAGTGTTGAAATAGCAAGCAACATTGATATTAATACATTAGATTTTACTGTAGATAATTTTACTTACGATTTAATTGATAAGGATTTAACTGTTAAAATTGATTATATTGTTAAAGCTGATGAAAAAAAAGAAGAAACTACTTTTGAAAAAACAGATAGACTTCCAGAACCAATTGATTTAATTGATGAAAGAAATGATGCTATGAAAATGCCTGAAATTAAGGAAGAGCCAATTAAAACAGATGATAAAATAAATGATAATATGATTACTACAGTTACTGGTATTAATGCAGAAAATGATTATATTTCTTATCATATTCATATTGTAAAGGAAACCGAAGATATTGACTTTATATGTAAAAAATATAATATTTCTAAAGAAGAACTTTTAAATATAAATGGAATTACTGATATAAATATTAATGATAAATTACTTGTTCCTATAACAAATGAATAGTTTAGAATATATTAAAAATATATATAAACCTTATCGCATCACTAAAATGAAAAATGCTACCATAATAGATTCATCTGAAGGTAAATTTGTTCTAAAAAAAGAAAATAAAGATTTATATACATTATTTAATTATTTAAATAAAAGAGGTTTTGATAATTTCCCTAAGTTAATTAAAAACTTTCGTGATGAAGAAAACCTTTTTGAATATGTTGAAGAGGAACAAATTTTTGAGGAACAAAAACTACTTGAAATGTCTTCGGTAGTAGCAAGTCTTCATAATAAAACAGTTTATTTTAAAAAAACAAAATTAGATGATTATAAAGAAATATATGAAAATATTGATAATAATTTAACATATCTTAGTACATATTATAATGCTTTATTTTTAAAAAACTTATCTTACGAATATCAAAGCCCAGATAAATATTTATTTTGTCGTAATTATTCAAAATATATTAACTCTATAAAATTTTGTAAAGATAAACTTGATAGTTGGTATGAAAAGGTTAAAGATAAAGACAAGGTTAGAGTAAGTGTTATTCATAATAATCTTGCTATGGAACATTTTTTATACTCTTTAAGAAATTCTTCTTTAATAAGTTGGGATAATTATAAAATAGATACACCAGTACTGGATTTTGTGACACTTTTTCATAATGAATATTTAAATGCAGATTTTTCTGCTTATTTAGAGCATTACTTTGGTGCTTTTGAACTTAATGATGATGAAAAGGATTTATTATTTATTCTTTTAAATATACCTATAAACTTACAAAAAAATGATAATATTCAAAAAAATACTATTAATGTACATAATAATATTTTATATCTTTTAAAAGCAGAAAAATTAACGAAGGAGTATTATAGTAATAATAGTGATAATGAGTAGTAAAACTGTTATTTTAAATATAAATATGTTTGTTTTAAAGGGAAATACAATAATAAAGCATAGTTCATAAAGAATAATAATTACAAATAAACTGATAATAGTAATTAATAATATTTTTTTAATTAAATCATCCATATAGTATTATATACATAATTATGTAAATTGACAATTAACCATTTATTTGCTAAACTTTATAGTAGTGATAGATATGAAAAATAATAAGGGTTTTATATTTCTTGAGACAATTATAGTTACTGTTGTTTTAACTACAACTCTTATTTTTTTGTATTCAAATTTTAGTAAGAATGTTAATGATGAACGAAGAAGATTATATTATGATGATATAGCTTATTTATATAAGACAATATTTATACGTAATGGTATTAAAAGTAGTATTAATAATGGAATGTTTACTAAAGCTATAAATGATGGTAAAAAAAATAATCAAAATAGTTTAAAAAATAACTTTGTATTTTTATTTAATTCAGAATCTAAGTTTTGTGATGAATATAAAAATAGTGATGTATCTGCGAATATGGAATGTAGTGCTGAAAATTATAAATCAATTTATATTGATAATACTTATGCTAAAAATTTGACTGAATTATATAATGTAAAAGTATTAATTTACCTTAAAACATCAGATTTACAAGATATAAAAAAATGCATTAATGAAGGTAAAGATGGGTTTACTGATTATAGCACTAAAAAAAGATGCTCTAATTTTTTAAGTTTTACTAATAAATACTCTGAAAGTAATTTAAATGATTATCTTCTTACAATTAATAATGCTGATGCAAATAAAAATAGTATAATGCTATCTTTAATCTATGAAAAGAAAAATGGTGAATTAAATACAGATAAAAATTATAGATCTTGTTTAAATAATAAAATATTAACTTCTGATAAGTTTAATAGTTATAGTACTGATAAAGATAAGATTACAGCATATTATAATCAAGATGATATAAGTTATAATATGGCATGTGCAAATGCTTATTATATTTCGTGGGTGTATTATGAATAGAAAAGGTTTTATTTCAACAGCGGCATTATATTCTTTCTTTTTAGTATTTTGTATGCTTTTAATATTAATTATGACTACATATACAAATAATCGAGTTAATTATAAAAGCGTTAAAATAGATGCTAAAAAGTGGGCTTATGATAATTCCTCATTAAAAAATAGATATTTTAGTACACCGGATAATCCAATTATTATACCATCAGATGGTCCCAGCAATCCGGATAATCCAAGTCCATCACCTGAACCAGGAAAACCAGATACTCCAGTTTTTTCAATCGAAGGATATAAAACTATATTAATTAATAATGGAGGTGGAAATACAACTTATGATAGTGCAATAAATTATATTAAAGGAAAACCTACTCCAACATTTAGTAAAGTTGCTACAACAAATGAAGGCATGTTTGCAGCAAATGATAATCAAGGAACATCATATTATTTCAGGGGAGCAGTTAATAATAACTGGATTAAATATGGAAAAGATAGTTCAAATAATGATATTTACTGGAGAATAATAAGAATAAATGGAGATAACTCAATAAGAATGATTTATTCAGGAACAACTGCACCAACAAGTAGTACATCAGTAGTAATGACTGGAGCTGGCAGTGCTATAGACAGGAGTGTATATAACTCAGGAACAAATTATGCTGAATATGTTGGTTATATGTATCAAAGAGGTTATCAAAGAAATAATACTAATAATAGTACTATAAAAACTAAAATTGATAATTGGTTTGCTGGTACATCTTTAAAAAATGATAGTAATGTTGTAGATAATATATTTTGTAATGATAGAAGTACATCTTCAAGTTGGTCAAGTAGGCCTTCATCAAATTTACTATATAATGGTCATACCAGAAATCTTTCGTATTCTAATGCTTCGCTTTGGTGTGAAAACAAACTAGATAAATTTACTACATCTTCAACATTAGGTAATGGCTCTCTTACATATCCAGTAGGTTTAATTACTATTGATGAAGTTGCTATGGCCGGTGGATATTTCGCTACTGATAATAAAAATTATTATTTATATACAGGAACATTTTATTATACTATGACACCTAATTTCTTTAGATCAACAGGAACTGCATTTGTATTTATTGTTAATAACACAGGAAAATTTCCAAATTCTTCGATAGGCAGCACTGCTTATATTAGACCAGTTATTAACTTAAATGGTAATGTAAAATTATCTGGTACAGGTACTTATGATAATGTATATGAGGTAGTAAAATGAAAATAAATAATAAAGGTGTTACAATTGTGGAACTTCTTGTAAGTTTAGCACTACTTTCAGTAGTATTAATGTTTTTATATAATCTACTTTCAAATGTAACGTTTGAAAAAAACACAGATTTTATAGCAAATTCTAATCAAGCTAATAGAATAGATATAATTAATACAATAGAAAATGACTTAATTTTAGATAATAATATAGAAATTGATAAAAATCAAACTAATGATAATAGACTTATTCTGAATGGGGCTAAAACATATAAAATTATTATTACTGAAAATACTTTAGCATATTATGTAAATAATTCAATTCAAAATACATGGAAAATAAAGGGTGGTAAACTAGGTAAAATTAACTGTGAAAATAGTAAAGGTGGAACAAATACAGTTGATAATGCTACAGAATGTAAAGGTGATAAAGGCTCCTTAAATATTACTTGTCCAAGTAATGTAATAACAGCCTTGGATTCAATTAAAATAACTGAATGTACAATTCCAGTTTATACTGAAAATGTTGATAATAGTAAAGAAAATAATAATACTTTAGATGATATTACTTTTTCATTTATAAAATAAGTATTATGATTATTCCTAGTATTATTAAGAATAATCTTGATAAATAAAAATATTTATAATTTATATTATAGTTTTCTAAAATAGTGCTAATTTGCATATGAATAGAAAATCCCATAAAAGAAATAATTATATAACTGATTATTTCTTTTATTATGTCTTTAGTATTAACAATTATTAAAGTATTAAGTCCAGATGTTACCTCGATTAGTCCCTTTAATAAAGATATTAAGACATTATTTTTAGTCATAACTAAATCTAATATAATTTTAAAAAAGATAATTATTCCCATTATTTTAATCATATTAAATGTACTTTCAGATATAATATTAAATAATTCTTTCTTTAAATTATAATTTTGATATTTAACTAAAGTATTAATTTTTATTTTATTTTTACAATAT
>FR899414.1:23380-51946 GCA_000437315.1 Mycoplasma sp. CAG:472 | reverse complement strand
TACAGTTGTGTAATATGTATAAGCACAATTTTGTAAAGGTTCATTTGCACCACAAGTTTTTCCACTTAAAGTAGATACTCCCTCAGTGGTATTTACATCATCTATTTCTTTTATTTTTACTGTTGTACTATAAGTATTTCCATTATAAACTACTTCCAAAAGATAAGTACCAGTTGGAACATTAGAAAGTGAGGCTGTTCCAGTTATAGCACCCTTTTGTAATTTTATAGTATAACCACTACTTAAAGTAGTACTTCCATTAATAACACTTATGTTAGTAAAATTATATAATGACTTACTAACAAGTGGTTCTTGATTAACATTTGCATCCAAATAAATATATTTTTCATCTAAAGTTTCTGGAGTCTCTGGTACTAACCAAGCTTTAATAAAATAATATTTTTTATCTGTTTGCACTTTAAAAGTATTAAATGTAAGCATATATTCATCATTATAATGATCAGTTGTATCTACACTTTGCATAGGAAGTTCAGTAATTTTAACTGGATCACTTATTTGAACAGCACTTGCTATTGAATCTGTATCGCTTGCAAAAACCGCCACTTTAATAAAATCAAGTGGTAATAAACCATCTTTTGTAATTGTATTTGGTAAACTACTCATTGAATATGCTAAACTTAAAGAATAAAATACTGTATATTGATTATTTTTATCTATAGCTACTTTTGCATAAGTAGTTTGATTTACACCTTCTTCATCACTCATCGGAGATATCTCAACATTTTCCATACCATTTATAGTTAAATTAGCACTTAAATTCCCCGTAGTAATATTTTGGGTCCCCCCAACCGAGACAGTTGATAGGTATGCATAAGAAGTGCCTACAGAAAGACACGCAAAAGAAATAACAACTAAAATAACTACTATAATCACATTAGTATCTTTCTTCATACCCTCACCTATTATAAATAATATCACAAAAAATATTTCTAAACAATATATTTAAAATTAATTTTGCTTTTTTCAAGTAAATTTTTATAAAATAAATACTTTCTACTAGAAAATTTTTTAATATTATCATCAAATAAATCTATAATATTTTTTACAATATTTTCATCATTTATAAAATTTAATTTTATAATAAATAAGAAATCATTAGATAATTTATGAATTATATTTTCTTTAATATTTGGATTTTTAATTAAACATATTTCATTAAGTTTTTTATATTTATTAATTTCATATAATATCTTATTTTTTAATTTTATATTATTTGTTTTATAATACATACTTTCTAAATTATCTATTATATTTGAACTATTTATATATATTTTATTATAATCCATTTAAAAACACCTATATTTAGTATAAGTATTTTTAAGTAAATTATAAGTTTATAAAAATATATTTTTATACATCAAAATAATATGAATTTATTCAAATAAATAAAAATAAAAAAGACAAACTTTGTAAGTTCATCTTTAAAAAGATTTAAAATCTTTAATTACTCTATAAATACCATATTTTTGATTGCTATTTTTATATTTTTTAATCATTTTATTTAAACTATATATATTAAAGTAAGTTACTTCATCTTTTTCCATAGCATACTCTATAAGTTTAATAACAAGTGACTTATTATCTTTAACATTAAATAATGTTTTATATTTTAATATGTCTTTATCAGAAACATTTTTAAGTACAAAATCATAATACCAATTAGGACTTTTTTTAAATATATATCTTTCTCCAGGATAATTTTTAAGAACTTTTATTGTATCAAAATAACCTATTTGAATATTTTCAGTAATTGCTTTTTTATTAACTGTTAATGTTGAAGATAGTTTTCTTGTGGGAACTATTGTTATAACTTTATCTTTATCAATAAGTTTTTTCTTAAAACCCATGCCTTTAAGTTCAACACGATATACTTTATCATAACCTTTTTTAAGCATCATATTTGCAGGACAATTATCATAAATACCACCATCAAAATAATAACTATCCTCTTCGAGTTTTTCCATTTTAAATACTGGTAAATAACAACTTGAAATAATATAGTTATTTATAGAACCTTTTTTCATATCCTCTTTGAAAAGTTCTAAAGGTTTAAAATCCTTAAGTCTATAAGTAATAAGTCCAAAATCCATTTTACTATTTCTAATATCAGGTTCTAAATTAAAATCTTTTAAAGTAGACTGAAGTCCTTCGATACTTATGCCTTTATTTTTTATAATATTTACAAAATTATCAAAACTTGATTTCAAAAGTTCTAATTCATCTATATTATCACTATTAACTAAATCAACATATTTTTTTTCATAACCAAGTATTTTACCAATATCTGCATTAAGCCAAAAATCAAGAAGTTCTTCTTCTCTTCCTGCAGCAATCATTGCAGCATTAAATGAACCAATTGAGGTTCCACATACACCATCAAATTTAATATGACATTTTTTAAAGGCCATATAAGCACCAATTTGATAACTACCTTTAACTCCCCCTCCAGCTAATGCAAGTCCTACCATACTACCTTCCTTTCTTAATTAAAAGTATGAATTTACCTAGTAAAATATTAATTTTTCTATGTCTACTTCTTCGTTTTTGTCTCATAAAATAGCTATCTAATGAATCACTTGAATACTCTAAAATCTTTTCATATTTTTTTGAATCATTAAGTATTGGAAAAGACATATCTTTACTTAAAAATATTCTTGATAAAATATAGTTAAATGAAAGTCCATGATATTTTAAAATATTATTAAGTATGTCTTCGTATTTACACTCAATATTACCTAAATTAATTTCTTTTTTATTCACTTTATCTAAATTATCTAAAATTTTACATACTGCATATGCACCATCTTCTTTAGTTATACATGATACTAAATTATCTTTTTTTACTGTATAAATAAATGGTTCACATGTTAAATCGCAAAGTACCAAAGGAAATCTTACAATAACATAATTTTTACATTTACTTGTAACAAGCTTTTCTGTTTTAATTTTAGCTTTGTTATAATATGTATCTAAATTTTCAAAAATACTTGTACTACTACCATAAATTAAAGTACAATTAGGATTATAATATGTAATTGCTTTAATAATATTTTCAGTAACACCATACTCTATTTTATTGGCAAGATCCTCTTTATAATTTGCAAGAGGTGACACACATGATGCTAAATTAATAACATAATCATGTGTTTTAATTAAAAAATCAATAAGGCCACGATCAAAACAATCAGAATAAATAATATTAACTCTTTTTTTATATCTTTTTAATCTCTTGATTGTTTCTTTATTTTTTAAATCTACAACAGTAATCTCATATTTACCTTCGGAAAGTAAATATTTAATTAATGATAAGCCAATACTACCGGCTCCCCCGAATATTACAACCTTCTTCATAATTCTCCTTTATAAAATGTGTAAAATAATAACAAGTATTATTCCAAGTCCTATACCAAAATAAGTACCTTTATTTTTTCTATTAACAAATAACTCCTTAAGAAGTTCAAAAAAGCATAAATAGATAAGCATTCCTAAAGTAAATGATAATAAATAATTTGTTATATAAAGAGGAATGCTTTTAAAGAAATAACATATTAGTCCACCGATAAATCCAGACATTGTAAGGATAAAAACTTTAAATTTATTTTTTCCTTTTAAACCACTTTCAATTTGAAATCCTAAAGGTATATTATGTAATCCTATTCCTAAACATAAAACTAAACCAGTCTTAAAACTTCCTAAAGTTATATTATATAAAACCATATTTTCAATTATATTATGTAATAGTAAAGCAAGAATTGTTATAACGCCTAAATGAGTTTGATGATTATTATGTTCTTTTATATTATCAAGTTTTTCTTTATGATGATGATTATGGTCTGGCACAAAAAAGTCAAGAATTTTAAGAAGTGAAAAGCCAAGAATTACTATCAAAAAATATTTAAAATCAAAAAATTCTTTTATTTCTGGAATAATATCAAAAAAGATAATATTAAAAAGAACTATAAAAGACATTCCAATAGAAAAAGTCTCGACTAATTTATTTGATTTAAATAATTTATTTATAAAAATACCAATTAAGAAAAATATTCCTGTTAATAATGTTAAGAATAATGCTCTCATTTCTATCACCAATAAAATTATACAAAATTTCTTATAAAAAGTCCATAATGAGAAAAAGAAAGTGTTATTTACACTCTCTTACATTGTCAATATTAAATTTAGCATTATAATTTGCACCATCATTAATTCCTTGATCAATATCTTTAAAATAATTATAAGTAACTTTTGCTATATACTTAATATTTTTATTTACTCTTTTTACTGTATCTATACTATGTTCATAATTATCTATATTTAAATTTATTGGAATATTTACTTTTCCTGTTACTGTTGTTATATCCATATTTTCTATAAGAAGTTTTTCCTCTTCATCATTCACTTTAGAATATACATTCAAAGTAAGTTCACTATTTGGATAATTACTATATTTAAATACTTCATATTCAGGTGCTTCATAATAAACATCATAACAATATTTTATTTTTTCTTTAGTAGTATCAAGGTTTACATCAATTGTAGTTTCTCCAGTAATTGAATGACCAACATCTTTAATAAAATTATGATCATTTACATTAATATTTATATCATTTCCACTTTTAATTTTTAAAGTATCAACGCCTTTTGTTTTAACATCAACATCAAAAGAACCATATTTAAAATCCTTTGTTATGTAATATGCATAAACACCAGTTATCACAATCATTAAAAATATAAATATGAAAATTATTAAATAAACTTGTGATTTTAATTTATCTTTTTCACTCATAGATAATCCTCTCTATTCTTAATTAATCTTATCAAATTTATAGTATTTTTACAAGTCATTTAACATAATTACTTACAATATTATAATAGTTTGTATCCATAAAATAGCTACTTAAATTAATTTTATTATTAACTATTTGCATTTGTTTATTAACATAGTCATCACTTACATCACCTTTTTTAATAAACTCTCCGGTAGCGGTAAAGTATGTTCCTTTATCAGTAACCCAAGAACGATTATCAAACATTGCAAGACCATCACTTGTACTTAATAAATCTGTACCAATAATAAGTCTTGAATCATATTTTAAATTAAATAAATTATATATTGTCGGAAGTACATCTATTGAGCTACCAACTTTTGATATATTAACATTTTCCATAGCACTATTATATAAAATAAATTTACTATGATTTACCTCAATTTTAGCATCCTTTTTATAACTAGAAATTTCATTTATTTCATCAATTGATAGTTCATATGGGTAGTGATCTCCGACTAAAGCAATTACTGTATCATCAAGTTTACCAGCATCTTTTAACTTATTTATTAAACTTTCTAAAGCGTCATCAAGTTCCATATTCGCGGCTAAATAAGAAAGTGGTCCTTCACTATAACCTAAATTAAATTTTTCAATTTCTTCTTTATGTTTTCTTGCCATTGCATTTTCTGAAAAACTATAACCTGCATGACCAGATACAGTCGCATAAAATACCATAAAAGGTTTATCACTATTAATATAATCATTAGTGGTTGAATCAATCATTTCTACATCACTTTGAGGCCAAATGCGACAATTAATTCTTTTTTCAAGTCCATTATAACATGCTAAAAAATTATCAAAACCTAAAGTTTTTAAATAAACGTTTCTATCTTGAAAAGCATAAGAATTATTATGATATGCATAAACATTATAACCTTCATTTTTAAATAAATTACCTATTCCATATTGAAATGAATTAGTACCATTTCTAAATGCTTTTAATGAAGAAAAATTTGCATATAGTCCAGTTAATTCTTGAAATTCTCCACCTATAGTCGAATATATTGTTGGAGTATAATAATTAGAAAATACAAAACCATTATTTGCTAATTTATATAAAGTTGGAGTAATATCCTTTCTTACAGCTATTTCATTAAAACTTTCTCCCATAAATAAAATTAAATTTTTACCCTTAAATTTTCCAGTATATTCATTTTGATAAGTATATTTATCTTTAATATAATTTGTTAAAGTTGTAACTTTATTATTACCAGCATAATCATTAAGTAATGAATCAAAATCAATATTTAATATATTAGGTTCATAATTTGTTTCTACATTATTTGTGGCACCATTACTATCATATATTTTTTCTTCGAAACCAAATATAAAACGATAACTATCAATAAAAAATGTATTAATAATACCCTCTTTTTCAATATTAAGCGCAGGATTATTTACATGATAAAATAGTTCATAGGGACTAAAAGATTTTTCTTTACCAATATTAAGTGAATAAATATAACCAATGCCTGAAAAAACTAACATTATTAAAGCCATACCAATTTTATAACCATTAGTTCTTTTAAAATAAATTTTTCTTTTAAAAATAATTACTAAAATTAAAGGTATGCATAAAAGAATTATTCCAGGAAGTCTTTTGGCAGTTTCAATAACTGCTTTACCTAAAAATGAGGTAACTTGATCAGCAATCTGAAGTACAGAAAAAGAAATATAAAAGTCAAAAAATCCCTTTACAACATATTGGGCAGAAAACCATAAAGACCAGAACAGAAATGTAAAATAAAATATAAATTTATTAAGTTTTTCACTAAAAATTCTTGTTAAAACATACATTAAAATACTATATCCTAGTATAAAAATAATCATATTAATATTAGATAACACAAAAACTTTTTTGTATAATAAAAATCTATAGACAAATTCCATATACAAAAATGATAAAAAATAAATTATAAATACGCTTCTTCTTTTATATTCTTTCATACCATTATTATACAAAAAAAATAATAAAAAAAATAGTGTTTTTAAGCACTATTTAATTTTTTCTAAAGATACAAATGAATAATTTCCATTATCTATTTTAAATGTATATTTATAAGTATCAAACTTATCTAAATTATCATCGACTATAAAGTTATTTTCTATAGTGGCTTCATAAATTACATCTTTTCCAGCATAATCTTTGTATATAAAATTAGCATTATTAAAATATATTTTTGCATAAACTATATAATTATTATTTTCTTTTTCTACCTTTATTATCCTATCACTAGCTTTTATTTTATCAGTTTTTGTGCAAGGTCCAGATATATCAAGTCCATTATTTTTAAATTCAATATTGTAATAATAATCTAATGAATAAACTTCACTACCATATTTTTTAGTTAAACTCTTAATTGTATCTTCATTGTATTTTTCATTAGACTCTATATTTAATACTTTTGAATTAAAACTGTTTAAATATTCATTAAGTTTATCATAAGTTATTACATCTCTATTATTTTCACATGAACTTTTAATTAAACCATCATTTTCCATAAATTTAATTACTGATTTTAATTTATCTTCATCAGAAATATTTTTTATATTATAGTTACCATTATATAAATTTTTATAAGATATTTTAAATTCATTTTCAAAAGAATTTAATACTTTTTCAGCATCTTTATATTCATTAGAATTTTTATCAATAATATTTTGTTTATTAACAACATTATTATTTGTTTTATTACTTTCATTTTTACCAAGTAATGTCCTTCCTAAAATTATACCAATCGGTATACATAATGCTATACATACTAGTGCTGTTATAAATATAATCTTACCTTTTTTTGTTCCTTTTTCCATATCACAAACCTCTTTTCTATTCTAATCTTATCAAATATTAAAAAAATGTAAATATATTTTTCTATATTCACATTTTGTTTACATTAATAATTTAACTTACGAAACTCTTTTACACCTACAGTTGATAATAATAACCATAATATTATATTAGTAATAATTAAAATAATAATTTGAATTAACATAACAACATTTATATTATTTATAAATTTTATAGTTATAAATAAACTTATAAAGAAAAGTCCCATTCCAGTAAATGTACAAATCATAGTACTTGTACTTTGTTTAACAACTTCAGTTTCATTATTCCATTTAAGTTTAGGATACTTTAAATTAATAAATAGACCTAATAGTGCAGAAAAAAGTGGTGTTAAAAAAGAAAATAGTAATATATAAATTATATAGATTGATTTAACTTTATAGTTTATTAAAAAGATTAAACTACATAAAAGAATAATTGGAATAGTTAAAAATAAACTAAATAAAACTTTTGATATAAAAATCTTTTTTTCATTTAATGGAAAACTTTTTAAAATATTAAATGTTTTACCCTCAAGGGAAATTGATGAACAAGTAATTTGTGTCATAAAACCCGTAAATAAAATCATTTCCATAAAAAATATTGGTGCATATTTATTAATAAGATTTGGTGTTATAACTATATCTGAACTAGATTGTAAAAGTGAAATAAATTTATCTACATTTGTACAAAGTAATATAGTTAATATAATCATTAATACCATTCCAAATAAAGTATTTACTATGTAAACTGGAATACCAAAATAAGTTTTCATTTCTTTTTTCGTAAGTGACAATATTACATTTTTTCTTTTGAAAGTTAATGCCCTACTACTTTTTTTTATATCACTTTTCTTAGATTTAAAGATAATTTTAAAGTAGTATATTGAACCTAAATAAATAAAAATAATAAAAGGAACAATGTTAATTAGAATTAATTTTAAAAGTTTTAAAACATCAAATTTATTAATCAATGACAAATATAAATTTATTGGATAATATATTTTAGTAATTACATCATTTATTACATTTGCTTTATTAACTATATTATTTACTAAACTTTCCATATTAAATGAAAAATAAAATATACTTATAAGAAGTAACATTGAAATTATTGTTTGAACATTTTTGGATTTTTTAAAATTTACAGAAATAAGTTTTATTATATAGCCTATAAAAGATGCGACTATCAAAGGAAGAATAGGAAGTAAAATAAGCATTATCAAAGACATTAAATAAAAATTTATTCCTGGGCTTTCAAAATAAGCATAAATTATAAATGCTGGTAAAATAAATAAACTATCATACATAAGTTGAAATAAATAAAATTTAAACATTCTTACAAAGAAAATTGTTTTTTTATTCAATGGCATTGAAAGTAACATATCATTATCTTTACAATCAAAAAGCATACCTTGTGCTTTATAAAAACCTTCGAATATTGTATAAAGTGAAACAAACATAATCATCATCGAAAGCATTATATGAGTTAGTCCCATTTTAGAAAGAGGTTTAGCAATTAAATAGGCATATGTTCCCATCCCATACATAACAATAAAAAATAGAAAAACTGGAAATAATTTTTTTCTTATATTACTTTGTTTATCAATTTGTTTTAATTTAAATAAACTCATTCCCTCACTTAATGATGCCTTAATTAAAGAATATATTTTTTTCATCATTCACCTAGTTCTAAGAATACTTCTTCGAGTGATTCATCGCCCTTAATTTCTTTCATAGTTCCACATTTTATAAGTTTACCTTTTTTAATAATTGCAACTTCATCACAAAGTTTTTCCGCTACATCAAGAATATGGGTTGAATAAAAAACTATCTTTCCCTCATTTACCATATCTTTCATTATCTTTTTCATATCAAAAACAGCTTTTGGATCAAGTCCAACAAAAGGTTCATCCATTACTAAAATTTTAGGTTCGTGACAAAGTGCTGATATTAAAGCAATTTTTTGTTTCATTCCGTGAGAAAACGAAGATATTTCATCATTCAAATTTTTATCCATTTCTAAAAGGTGAGAATATTTTAAAATATTTTTTTCTCTAATTTCACTACTTACATCATACATATCACATACAAAGTTTATATAATCTATAGCTTTCATATTTTCATAAAGATCTGGATTATCTGGTAAATATGCCATCACCTTTTTACATTCAATAGGACTATCTTTTATACTTTTACCCTCAACTAAAATATCTCCCTCATCAAAGTCTAAAATACCCATTATCATTTTAATAAGTGTTGTTTTACCTGCTCCATTATGTCCTATAAAAGCAAATATTTTTCCATTAGGTACTTTAAATGAAACATTATTTAGTGCTTTTGTTTTTCCATTATATGATTTACTTACATTTTTAATTTCTATCATAGTTCCTCCATAGTAATTATATTGTATCACTTGATATTTTATTTGTAAATAAAAAGGATAAATTAACCTAATAATTTATCCTTAACAATTTTACTAACAAGTGACATATCAGCATTTGTTATCTTCGAAGAAATAACTTTCATAAGATTGCCCATGTCTTTCATTGAACTTGGTTTAAGTTCTTCGAAAACTTCATTAACAATCTTTATTATTTCTTCCTCACTCATTTCCTGTGGTAAGTATTTATTTAATATATCTACCTCTTTGGCAAGTTCATTTACAGTATCAAGTTTGCCATATTTTTTATATTCCTCGATTGAATCTTTTCTAGTTTTTACACCTTTTTTGATTACTTTAAGGACTTCATCATCAGTAAGAGTATGAATTGAACCTTTACGGCTTTCATTTATAATCTCACTTTTTAGCATTCTTAATACTGATAAAGTAAATTTGTCACCACTTTTTAAAGCTAATTTTAAATCGTTATCAATTTGATTTTCCATAAATAGCCTCCTTAGTTATGGTTTCTACGGCGTGAATTTTTAATGTTTTCTTTCTTTTCATTTCTTCTTTTAACGCCTGGTTTTTCATAGCATTTTCTCTTCTTAAGTTCTGAAGGGACGCCACTACGAGCAAATTTTGCTTTAAACTTTTTTAAAGCAAGATCAACATTACCATTTTGAACTACTACCTTTGTCATCATATCCCTCCCTTCAATAGCTACACATATTATAACACCTACCACATTCTTTGACAAGAATTTTAGCAACTTGTATGGCTAAAATATCTTCTTAAGGTTGAGCCAAAGTTTTGACCCCAACCATAAATTGCTATTGCAAATCTTCCAATGGCAGTTATTAATGCTGCGGAAATACCCGCTCCACCAACATATAAAATGCTTTCATTCTTATTTAACACCATTTTATCTTTTATTGCAAGCCTTTGGATTAAAATATCCATCAAATACGCCTAAAATAAATGATGTAATAAATGCTAAAGCACTAACAAGTCCAATTGTAAATTTTGCACCACCAACATATTTAATTGATTCATTTGCGTTTAAATTTTGCATTGCTTTCTCCTTTCTAAAGAATTAATTTAAGAATTTTCTTAATCATTCTCTCTTTTTTATAATAAAATGTTATTTTCTTTACTTCATTATTTTTAAACTTTACAGGTACAGTTATTTCATAATTTTGATAATTAATATAATTTTCATTAAAAATTTCAGAGATACTTGAAATACTAAAATTGTAAGTTTTATCATCAATTTTTAAAATCTTTGCCTTGCTAATTATATCAGAGTTTTCAAGTTTTACTGGTATGATAAAATTTTTTCCATTAAAACTTGCATAAGTTACAAAATTATCATAACTTTGTAAAAATATTAGCAAGAATAATAATATGCCGACAATTCCAAAAAATATAATAATTAATGTGTTATTTTTATATTTAATATTTTTTAATTTATAGTAATTCATTTTTACCTCCAATCTCTATGACTCTTTCAAATAAATTATCTTGCTTTTTATGGGAAATGTATAAAATGGTTTTATCGGGATATGATTTCAAAATATTTTTAATTATTTTTGCTTCCATTTCATAATCTGTTTCACTAAGGGCTTCATCTAATATTAGTACCTCAAAATTATTCATAAGTCCTCTTGCTAAGATAATTCTTTGCTTTTCACCTCCAGAAATATTTGATGAGTCATTACAAACTCCAAAATCATATCTAAACTTTCTTTTCTCAACTATTTCATCTATTAAACATATCTTACAAACTTTATCAAACGTTTCTAAATCATCATTATAAAACATAATATTATTTTTAATTGTGTCCGTGTATAAAAATTCTTTTTGACCAACATAAATAATGTTATTTCGAATAGTTTTTAAACTATAATCATTAATGTTTTTCTCTCCGATTAAAATAGAACCATTATTTAATTCTAATGAACGATTTAATAATTTACATAACGTGGATTTACCTTTACCACTTTGACCTTTAATCATAACTTTTTCATTTTGCTTTATAACTAAAGAGTAATCATCTAAAATTAAATTAAAATCGTTATAGGAAAAACTTACATTATTTATTTTAATATCACCACTTTGAAAATCTTCTAATTTACCTAGGTATTCCTGCTTAATATCGACAAAATCACAGACCTTCCTAAAGGACGCTCGAAAAAAATTGTATTTAGGAAATAAATCAACAAACCTTTTAATTGGCTCTTTAAAATAAGACATTATCATATTAAAAGTAATTAAACTTAGTAAGGAATAATTATTTTTAATTATTAAATACACCCCAGTTGCAGTAATTATGAATTCAGAATTCTCTAAAATAAAGCTTTGAATGAATTGAATAAAATTAATGAAATTTAAAAATCTATAATTATCAAAAATTAAATTAGAATTTTTTTCTTCGATGTGATTTAATACTGGTTTGGTCTTATCAAGATTTTTTATTGAACACATCATATTTATATTTTCAATTAATGTGCTATTAAACTCAGTTTGATAATCAATATTTTTTCTTATTCTTTTATATAGATATGGATTTACCATTAAACTAAATAATATATAAATAAGCATAATTATACATAATATTATTGTAAGACGAATATTTATAAAACATAGTACACAAAATGCTGTAAAAGCTATAAATAAATCTAAAAAACAAGATATAAATATTTCCGAAAATAAATTTTTTATACTAGATAATTCATTTATCCTTGTCATTATTTCTCCTGTTGTACGCGAAGAAATAACATTGAAAGGTAGATTAAATAAATGAGTTATATAATTATCATAAATACTAATGTCAATATTTTTATTAATATGATTTTCATAATATGATTTAAAGTAATTAAATACTACTTTTAAAAGCATTAAGATTAAAAAGAGAAATATTATTAATTTTATTTTATTTTCATAATAATTATTTGCTAGCATCTCATTTATAATCTTATAATAAAAACCAGAACTAATTGTAAAAACTGTAAGAAGTATGCTACAAAGAAGTGTATTTATACAAAGTTTCTTATTATCTAGAATTATTTTAAAGAAAAGATTATAAATACTATTACTCTTTTCCAATAATATAATTTTATTTTTAGGAAATAGTTCTATAAATACTCCAGAAAAGATTTCATCAAAATCAGACTTTGCCATTTTTATTTTACCTTTACTTGGATCCATAAGTATGTAATTATTACCTTTAATTTCATAAAGGCACATAAAATGTGTTAACCCATTTTTGTAAATAACATGCACTATTGCAGGTAAAATAATTTCCGACAAATTCTTGTTATTACTTTTTTTGACAAAACCATCAAATCCATACTTTTCAGCAGCTTTAAGTATATGATATGCACTTACGCCTTCATAAGAAGTAAATGTATCCATACGGATTTTTTCAAGAGGAACATAACCATCATAAAATTTAATTATTGATGACAAACAACAAGGTCCACAGTCCTTTACATCTTTTTGACATTCAATGATAATTTTTCTTTTCATTCTTTTTTCTCCTTTCATATATATTTATTACCGAAAAATTTCTGATTTCCTCCTTTTTTTGTTAAATTTCTTAAAAAAAGTTAAAATTTTACACTATTTTGACATTTTTTAATGTTTTTATTTACATTTTATTTACATAAGACTTTATGTAAATTGCTTTACATTTTTTATATGAATATAAAAATTAAGGCATAAAAAAACTAATTATAAAAATTATAACTAGTTTTCATATTTAAACTTCTTGAACAACTGCAATAATCATTGGCTTACATTCAGTTTCTTCGTATAGGTATTTTCCTAATTCCTCTCTTATTTGAGATCTAATTAAATTATAATCAACATATTTTGGAGTTATATTATCATTAATAACTTTTTCACATATTTTTTTAATTTCCTCGATCATTTCTTTAGAATCTTTAACATAAATAAATCCACGAGTAACTATTTCAGGACCTACCAAAAGAACTTTTTCTTTTTTAGATACAGTTGCACTAATTAAAACTATTCCATTTTCCGCTAAAACTTCTCTATCTTTAATTACTAAATCACCAATATCATCAGAACTTTTTCCATCAATAAATATATCATCAACATTAAAATGTTCAAATTTATCTTGAAGTGCTTTATCATCAATATTAACAATATCACCATTTTGTTTTAAAATGATATTTTCATTACTAATTCCTAATGAAGAAGCAACATTTGCATTACCTACCATATAACGATAATCTCCTTTTACAGGCATATAATATGTAGGATTAACAAGTTTTATCATAAGCATTAAATCTTCTTTTGAAGCATGTTGAAGTATTGAATAATTTTTAGGAATATCAATAACATTACAACCATATTTTGCAAGTTCATTTTCTATTTTAACAAATAACTTTTCACTACTATCATATTTAGGCTCAGCAAAAACAATAGTATCGGTAGCAAGTAAATTTATAAATTTATCATATCCAGTAAATATCTTATTAATATTTGCATACGGATTTGCTCTATCATCACTAATAAGAACAATTGCATTATTATCTTTTAAATTACTTAAATCACCAATGATTCCCTCTTCGACAGTTAAATATTTATTTTCAATTGAATAGTTAATCATATTTTGAAGTTTTTTACCCATAACAATTACTTTTCTATGAGTATTTGCACAAGCATTAAATATTTCTTCAATAGTATATAAATGATCTGGTAATACACTAAAAATAATTCTTTTTTCATTATGTTTTATAATATCTTTGAAAAATGAAGTTAGTTTATGTTTGGGAGAGGTATGTCCTGGATTTTCTGAAAATATAGATTCACATAAAAGTGCAAGAACACCTTGCTTTCCAATATATGCAATTTTTCCTAAATCCATTTCATAATGTCCCATCATTGCGGGGTCTATTGTAAAGTCTCCAGTATAACAAACTGCCCCATCTGGAGTATTTAAAACATACATTACTGCATCTGGCACTGAATGTGACATTTCAATTGGAAATATTGAACAAACTCCAAAATTTATCTTTTTGTGAGCTTTT
Organism: Mycoplasma sp. CAG:472; assembly: GCA_000437315.1. GTDB lineage: Bacteria > Bacillota_I > Bacilli_A > RF39 > UBA660 > UBA6448. Next base: position 36,830 of record FR899414.1, on the reverse strand, counting down.
ATTTCAATAATACTTTCCTCGTTTACACCATCTTCCATTAAACAAAACTTAGTAAATTTTGTTGCATATATTTTAAGTGTTGGAATTTGATTTAATAAATCTACTACACTTCCCATATTTTCTTGATGACCATGAGTTATAAATACACCTTTAATTCTTTTCTTATTTTTTATTAAATAACTAAAGTCAGGTATTATATAATCAATTCCCAAAAGGTTTCCTGTAGCATATTTTAAACCAGCATCAAAAACAAATATATCGTTATCAACCTCGACAACATAGCAGTTTTTTCCATTTTCATTTAAACCGCCCAAACCAAAAATTTTTATTTTACACATAATTATCACTCTTTTCTATAAAGTTTTCTTGGCTACAAGTATTTTACCAAATTATCTGTAAAATATCAAGTAGCACAAATTTTGATATCAAAAATATCATAAATCTAACCTTTTTAACACAAAAGTGCTTGAAAGTTACTAAAACATTTGATAAAATAGTTATGCAAAAAGGAAGGAAGAAAAATTATGGCAAATATCAAAAGTTCAAAAAAAGCAATTAAAGTTATCGCAAAAAAAACTGATAATAACCATGAAGCAAAAGCTAAAGTTAAAAATTTAATCAAAGATATAGAAAAATTAATTGCCGCTGAAGATAAAGAAGGCGCTTCTAAGTTATATAAAGATTTTCAAAAAGCATGCGATAATGCATTAAGTAAAGGCTTAATTAAAGCAAATACTGCTGATAGACAAAAATCAAGATTATCATTAAAAATCAAAAATATGAAGTAGTTAATAAAAACTGCTTTTTTTATTTATATTTTTTTGTTAAAATATTCTTATGAAGAAATTTATTATTAGCATTATATGTGCTTTATTATTATTAGTTATATCATATAAATCAAATTATATAAGTGATTTTATTGCAAAAAAAATTACTGGTAATCAAGAGGTAATTATAAAAGATAAAAATGAATATGCAAAAGAGGATAACTTTATTTTTATTCAAAATACTGATAGCTTTGTACCATATTCCTATAACGATTTATTAAAAATAATTTATACTACTATTAATTATGGATGGGACTTTTTTACATTTTATTGTCCTAGTGAATATGAAAAATGTATTAATGATGTAGAAAACATTTCTAAAGATGATATTACTCTTACTCATATAAATAATTATGTTCATCCCTATAATAGTTTTACAAATATTAAAACAAGTATAATGGAGTCTGGTGAAATAACTATTGAAATAAATTATTTATATAATAAAGAGCAAATCAAAAAAATTGAAAATAAAACAAACTCTTTGTTAAAAGAACTTGTAAATGATAATATGACAAATTATGAAAAGATTAAAGTATTACATGATTATATAATAAATAATGCAAAATATGATGTCGAAAGAAATAAAAATGGAGATAGTAAATATTTATCTTATATTGCATATGGACCTTTATTCGAGGGATATGCAACTTGTAATGGATATACAGATTTAATGGCTATTTATTTAACAAAGTTAGGTATTCCAAACTATAAAATAGCTACCACTAAAAGTTCTAAAAGTTCTTCGAATGGTCATATTTGGAATGCAGTAAATCTTGATGGAAAATTTTTACATCTAGACTTAACTTGGGATGATCCAGTTAGTGATGATGGTAAAGATTATTTATATCATAAATACTTTTTAATTGATACTAAATCACTTATGGAAGTTGATTCTGGTAAAGTAGAAATCGAAGAACATAACTTTGATAAAAATTATTATTTAGAATTTAATGATAAAATTATTGAACTAAAAAAATAAAGAAATCAATCTTTATTTTTTGTTTGAATAAAATTAATAACTTCATTTTCAGTTTTAGAAAAGTCTTCGAAAACAGTATTAAACCAATTAACTGGTAACTGATTATTAAACCAAGTGTATTGTCTTTTTACATAATGTCTAGTATTTTTCTTAATTAATTCAATTGCCTCATTTAACTGTATTTCACCATTTAAATACTTTATTATTTCTTTATAACCAATTGCTCTTTTTAAAATATTACTTTCAGGGTATTTTTCATATAAAGTTTTTACTTCATTTAAAAGTCCATTTTCAAGCATTTTATCTACCCTTTTATTACATCTATCATATAAAACATCTCTATCACATGTAAGGCCAATAAATATTGCATCATATATAGGAACATCTTTATTAGTTTCATTATTTTCACGATTTAAAAAATTAATTAATCTTACTCGATTATTTTTATGTAAGTTATGATTAGGATCTTTTTTATTTGCTAAAGCAAAAAGTTCATCATTAGTTAAATCATCATAATTATTTTTATGCATTTTCTCAAATTTATAATCGTATAATAAAGCTTTTATATAAAGTCCAGTTCCTCCGACAATAACTATATTTTTATCCTTATATTTATTTAAAATATTTCTTGCATCATTTTGATAATCACTTACACTATAGTCTTCATTTGGACTTACTATATCAAATAAAAAATGTTTTCTATCTCCCATTTCCTCTTTAGTTATTTTAGCACTACCAATATCAAGTTCTTTATAAATTTGCGTTGCATCAGCATTAAGTACTATTGCATCAAATTTTTCCGCAAGAGTTTCTGAAAGTCTTGTTTTACCTATTCCCGTAGGCCCACATACACATATAATCATAACTTCTCCTTTCACAATTATTATAAATATAAATTGACAAATATGCAAATATTTTATATATTAAGTTCATGGAAATAATAGGTTTAATCGCGGAATATAATCCGCTACATAATGGTCATTTGTATCATATTAATAAAATTAAAGAAAAATATCCAAATAGTTTACTTGTTTTAGTACTTAATGGATACTTTTTACAAAGGGGCGAAGTTTCAATTATCTCAAAGTATGATAAAGCAGGTTTAGCTTTAGAATATGGAGTTGATATAGTAATAAGTCTTCCTACTTTATATGGTGTTCAAAGTGCGGATACTTTTGCTGGCACCTCTATTAAATTACTTAACTATTTAAAAGTTAACAAAATTATTTTTGGTAGTGAAACAAATGATATAGATAAACTTACATTACTTGCTAAAAAGTCTCTAGAACTTGATGAAAGCGAAGATTTAAAACAGACTCTAAAAAGTGGTATTAATTACCCTACTGCCCTTAGTAAAGTTATAAATGAATCATTTACATATAACTCTAATGATCTTTTAGGGATATGCTACATTAAATCAATTATCAAAAATAATTTTAATATTAAAGCAGAAACTATTCAAAGAACTAATAATTATTTAGATACTGCCTCTTGTGAAGACATTATCAGTGCTTCGAATATAAGGCAAAAAATAAAGGATAATATTGATATATCAAAACATTTACCTACTCTTTCAAAAGAAAAAATATGTACTTATGATGAAACTTTATTATTTAATCTAATTAAAATTACAATTCTTAATGATAATATATCAGATATTTTAGATGTAGATATAAATTTATACAATATGTTAAAAAATAATATTCAAAATGTTAATAGTATGGAAGAACTTTTAAAAGTATTAAAGTCAAAAAAATATACCTATAACAAGCTTAACAGAATGCTCATTCATATTTTACTTGGAATAAAAAAAGAATATACTAAAGAAAAAATTACTTATTTAAATATAATTGGTTTAAGTCAAAATGGTAAAAAGTATTTAAATAGTATTAAAAAAGATATTAATATTCCACTTAAGTCAGATAAAAACTCTATCATTTATAAACTAGATATTAAAGCAAGTATTATTTATGATATGTTAACTAGCAAAAATGAATATAAAAAAGAACTAGCAAATAAGCCAATTATTTATAATGTAACTTTAAGTAAAGAACTCGAGAAAGCTTTAAAAGAAAGTATAATAATTGAAAATGAAATTAAGTCTGGAAAAAGAAAAGCTTTTAATAATGTTGATGAATTAATAAAGTCTATTACTGATGATCAGGAAACTAGGAAATAATCAAAATATTTTCTAGTTTTTTTATACTTTTAATTTGAATTATTTTATAATATACTTATAATATGAAGAAAAAAATATTATTTATATTAATTATTATTATGTTAGGATTAGGTATTTATTTAGAGGCTAATAAAAGTAAAAATGCCTTTAAGGAATATAGTTCAAAAACACTTGAATATGTTTATTTAAATGGAATATATGATGAAAAATACAAAGATGAATATGATAAAATAAAATTTGATAATCAGGAAAATTTTAGTATGGTACTTACCACCTTTTTACCCAAAGGCTACTCTGGAGATGAAATAAATTATATATTTTCATTAAGTGATAAAAACATAAATAAGCTTAAAAATATTGATTATATTGATATAAAAGATTTTTATAATATAAAAAATTTTAATGTAGATAACTATCAAAGATATATAGATTATAAAGAAAAAAATAATATTTCTATTAAGAAAACGGTTACTTATGTAAATTTAAATTTAGATTATAAATTTTATGAAAATGCAAATGAAGTTAAAAATATTGATGATATTTTAGCATTAGTAAATAAATATAACTATTTACCAAGCGGTTATATTCCAAAAGATTTAGATTATGTAAAAGGAGCTTATGGAAATAATGTACCAATGAAAAAGATAGCCAAAGAAAATTTTTTAGAACTTCAAAAATATATAAAAGATAACTTTGATTTACAACTTCTTCCTACAACAGCTTATAGAGGTGAAACATTTCAAAAAACTTTATATGATAATTATGTAAAAAATTATGGTAAAGAAAATGCTGATACATTTTCCGCAAGGCCTGGTTATTCTGAACATCAAACTGCTCTATCAATTGATTTAAAAAACATTGCTATTAAATCTGATGTTAGACTTACTGATGAAGACTTTAAAATATTAAGTGAAAATGCTTATAAATTTGGTTTTATAATTAGATTTCCTAAAGGTAAAGAAAATATAACTGGTTATGAATTTGAAAATTGGCATATTAGGTATGTTGGTAAAGATAATGCTAAAATAATTTATGAAAATGATTTAACCCTCGAAGAATATATTGATTTATATATTAAAAAATATTAAAACTATTTATAATGTTTTAATACTTTTGGTAATATATTTGTATCTAAATATTTGTTATTTTCATCTTGAAATTCATTATTTAAATTACTTATAACAACTAGATTATTTATATCATATTTATAAAAATTATCATTAACTTTTTTTATGGCATACATTACTACTTTAGTTTTAACAATACAAACAAGAAAATCATAGCCATATTTTTTTGAATGCTTCATTCCCATAATAAAGGCTTTTGTTATAGATTTATCTTTATTTTCAATGTCAATATAATTATTCACACATGCTCACCCTTTACTCTATAAAAATATTATCATAAATTTATTCAAATTACTAGTTTACATTTTTATTGTAAAGAAAAAATTACCTATTATGGTAATTAATCTCTATCACTGCTTGCAATTAATAAAAGTCTTAAAATTTGTAAAGCACTTGTAAGTACACCCGCTACATAAGTAAGTGCAGCACTAACAAGAACTTTTTTAATACCAGATTTTTCTTCGGAATTTGCTAAATGCATTGCATCTATTTCTTTTCCTGCTCTTTTACTTGCATTAAATTCCACGGGTAAAGTTATAATTTGGAAAAATAGCCCAATAGTTGTAAGTCCTATTCCTATATAAACTAAATCAAGCATTTCAAATATAAAACCAATTAATATAATATAATAAGATATTGATGTTGCTACATTAACCACTGGAAAAATTAATGATCTAAATCTTAAAAATAAATATCCTTCTTTATCTTGAATAGCATGTCCACATTCATGAGATGCAATAGCCATACTTGATACACTACTTCCCTCATAAACATCTTTTGAAAGTCTAATTACTTTTCTTTTTGGGTCATAATGATCTGTTAAATAACCATTTGTTGCTACTACATAAATATTAGATAGTCCATTCTTATCAAGTATTTTTCTTGCTATCTCTGCTCCAGTCATACCTTTAGAATTTTCTTTTTTTAAATTAATACTATAATTAACTCTAACAAAAATATCTGCGATTAAAGGTAATATTATTATTAAAATAAATAAAATTAGTTCCATTATTTCACCTCGTAAATTGTTCCTTCCCTAGTATCCTTTAAAACGATACCTTGTTTTAAAAGTTCCTCTCTTATAGAATCTGCTAAAGCAAAGTCTTTATTTTTTTTAGCTTCTGCTCTTTTTTCAAGCATTTCTTTTATATATTCTTCCTCAAGTCCATGAGTTTTTTCTTTAGTTAAATCGAGTGATAATACTTCATCCCATCTATTAATTAAAGATAATTTTGTAGCACCATTAAGATGTTCATCTTTTAATAAATCATAAAGTAGTGTTATAGCATTTGCAGTATTTAAATCATCCTCAAGGCAAGATGTAAATCTTTCATTATAAAATTTATAAGCATCTTCATTAACTGCTCCTTCATTTTTTAATGATAATACTTTATTTTTTAATTTTAAATAAGCATTTTGAGCACCATCAAGTGAAGCATAAGAAAATGTAAGTTGTCTACGATAATGTGAAAGTAAACACATAAATCTAAATGAAAGTGGATTATAACCTTTTTCGATTAAAGAATTAACTGTTAAAATATCTCCTTTACTTTTACTCATTTTACCAGATTCATCATTTAAATGTTCATTGTGAAACCAATAATTACACCATTTATGTCCTAAATAACTTTCTGATTGAGCAATTTCATTAGTATGATGTGGGAAAATATTATCAACTCCACCACCATGTATATCTAAATGCTCTCCAAGATATTTAATTGAGATACCTGAGCATTCAATATGCCATCCTGGATAACCTGTTCCAAATGGTGATTCCCATTTTAATTCCTGACTATCAAATTTTGATTTAGTAAACCATAAAGCAAAGTCTGCTTGATTTTTTTTACTTGCATCATATTCAACACTTTCTCTTGCTCCGACAACCATATCATCCTCTTTATGGTTAGTAAGAACATAGTAATCCTTTAATTTTGAAGTATCAAAATAAACATTACCTCCAGCTTTATAAGCATAACCATCTTCTAAAAGTTTAGTTATTATTTTTATATATTCCTCTATATTATCTGTAGCATTACTAACAATTTCAGGTCTTTTACAATTAAGAGCATCAAAATCTTTAAAGAATGCATCTGTATAAAATGAAGCAATATCAAGAACACTTTTATGTTCTTTTTTAGCACTTGCTACCATCTTATCATCACCAGAATCACTATCTGAGGTTAAATGTCCAACATCAGTAATGTTCATACATCTCGTTACATCAAAGCCAATAAATCTAAGTGTTTTATCTAATATATCGTGACCAATGTAATTACGCATATTTCCTATATGAGCATAATGATAAACTGTTGGTCCACATGTATAAAAACTTACCTTTCCTTCTTCCCAAGGAATAAATACTTCTTCTTTATGACTTAAAGTATTATAAATTTTCATAAACATCACCTTCCATAACAACTATTATACTATATTTTAATTAAAACAAAAAGATTATATTAAAAAAAGTATATCAATCATGATATACCATTTTTACTTTTCAATATTAATAAGTTGCATTTTATCATTGAAAATATAATATATAATTTCGTTTTCATCATAATTTGTTTTTATTTTATCAATGCCAATGTACTTGTACTCATGATTGTATTTTATAAATATAATATTATGTGTAATTACTTCAGGACTAATGCACACAGGATTTGATGATGAAGTAATATAATCATTGGTTAAATTACTTTTTTTAAACATATTAATATTAATAAATGGATAAACACTAATAATTTTATCAATACTAGTCTTTGTAATTAGCCTGCATGTTGGCGATCCCACTCCACATTCATCGCTATTATATATTTCTTCGGACGGCATTATAAGCATATTATTTCTTTCACTATAACTTGAAATAACATTCATAAAAGAACCATTATTGAAATAATAATCTTGTAAATAATAATTTAATGTACATCCATATTTTTCTTGAACTTCATCTTCTTTATCAAGTCCAATATTAGAAAGTAATGATGTTACAATGCTATTATCAATAATAATATCACTTTCAGAGTAATTATATTTTAATTTTACACTTTCATTTTCAGTTACATTTTCATTTACATTATTCACAGTATCATTTTTATTAATTAATGATTTTCCAATTATTATGCCAATAGGTATACATAATATAATACATGCAATTGCCACTATAAATAATTTTTCATTTTTATTTTTCATATACCCTTCTACCCTTTCTATAGTAATTATATCATAAAAAAAAATATATGTAAATCAAAATTTTAATAAAAAAAGAAGGATTTACCTTCTTAAATTTTCAAGTGTTTTTTCTTTACCAAGTAAATATATACAAGCATCAAGTTCTGGACCATGCATAAATCCACTTGCCTTAATTCTAAGTGGCATATAAAGTAGTTTACCTTTAACATTTAAACTTGTTTTTACATTATCAATTGCAATATTAATATTATCTATAGTAAAATCTTTAATTGCTTCGATTTCACGAGCAAATGTGTCAATTACCACTGGGATAATATCATCACTTGCAAGAAATGCTTTACATTCATCATCAAGTTCATACCCTTCGAAAAAGAAATTCTTAACAACATCATTAATCATTTCACCACAGTTAATATGAGTTTTATATGTTAAAAGTAGCATTCTTACCCAATCTTCACTCTTACCTGATATATCATATTTTAAAAATGGTTTTATCCACTCTAAATATCTTTCATCATCCATTTCTTTAATGTAATGAGCATTGAACCATTCAAGTTTTTTAATATCATAACATCCTGGTGCGGAAGAAATTCTATGAATATCAAATTCTTTTTCAAGTTCAGATAAAGTAAAGAATTCTTTATTTTCTTTTGGAGACCATCCAATTAATGCAATATAATTTATAATTGCCTCAGGAAGGAAACCTCTATTAATTAAATCCATTAAATTATCATCTTTATTTCTTTTACTAATTTTAGTACCATCTGCCTTTATTACAAGTGGTTGATGAATATATACAGGACTTTCCCAACCTAACGCTTTATATAAAAGTAAATATTTAGGTGTTGATGATAAATATTCATTACCTCTGTTAACATGACTAATTTTCATTAAATGGTCATCAATTACATTTGCAAAATTATATGTTGGAAATCCATCTGACTTAATAAGTATTTGATCCTCTAAAGCACTATTTTCAACTTTAATTTCACCATAAACAGTATCAATATATGATGTTACTCCCTCTTTAGGCATTTTTTGACGAATAACATATTTTTCACCATTTAAGACTCTTTTTCTTGCTTCCTCTAAAGGAATATGTGAGCAGTGTCCATCATATGTAAATGGCACTTTTCTTGCTGAGGCAATTTCTCTTAACTTTTCAAGTCTTTCTTCATCGCAAAAACAATAATATGCATCGCCTTTTTCCACTAACTCTTCGGCATATTTTTTATAAATATCTAGTCTTTCACTTTGATAGTATGGTCCAAAATTGCCACCTACACCAGCACCTTCATCTGGATGAAGTCCAAGCATATTAAGTGTATTTAAAATAAATTCTACTGCACCTTCGACTTTTCTTTCTTGATCTGTATCCTCAATTCTTAATATAAACTTTCCGCCCATACTCTTTGCTGTTAAATATGTAAATAAGGCACTTCTTAAATTACCTATATGCATATATCCAGTTGGAGATGGAGCAAACCTTGTTCTAACTTCCATTTTAAAAACCTCCTAATTTCTAATTTTTTCAATATCTGAAACAGCAATACAACCATCACTTGCAGCGGTAACTAATTGATATACATCTTTTTTAGCACAATCACCAATTGCATAAAGCCCATCAATTTCTGTTTCAAAATTTTCACTTACTATAATATCACCATTTATATTAGTTATGTCAAGTTTTTTAAACATTTCTGTATCAGGTTTATAACCAATATAGATAAATACCCCTTTTACATTTATAGTTTTTTCATTATCAAGTGTTACACTTTCAATCTTACCTTCAACTTCATTTATCTTTTTAATATTTACGCCATCAACAATTTCAATATTTTTAGTATTTCTTACTCTTTCTACTAAAGCATCATCACCTTTAAAGTTTACTCCCCTATGAAGAAGATAAACTTTATTAACAATATTTGCTAAATATAAACTTTCCTGAAGTGCAGAATTACCTGAACCTACTACTGCAACATCTTCGCCTTTATAAAAATTTCCATCACAGCTAGCACAAGTACTTAAACCTCTTCCTAAATAATCTTTTTCATTATCAAGTCCTAAATATTTAGGTGTTCTTCCGGTAGCTACAATAATATTTTTTGCTTCATAAGTACCATTTTTAGTAATAACTTTTTTACATTCTTCGGTAATTTCTACATCAATAACCTCTTCGAATTTAAATGGTACGCCAACCTTTTTAACTTGATTAAATAAATTAAGTGCAAGGTCTGGTCCACTTATTTCAGAAAAACCTGGATAATTTTGAATCTTATCAATTTTCTGAAGCATTCCTCCAGGGGCACTTTTTTCAAACATTAATACATTTAATCCAGCTCTTTTGCCATAAATTCCTGCAGTTATTCCCCCAATACCCATTCCTATAATTATAACATCATACATAGACATCCTCCTTTTTAAAATCTCATTTCATTTTTATATACATTATTATATAAATCTTCAAACTTACTTTTTCTTGATATAAGCATTATATTACCAAGTCCTATTAAAAACAATATAATTGAAATAATTTGAGCCACTTTAAATCCTCCGAGCATAAGTGAATCTGTTCTCATACTTTCAATTAAAAATCTTACTACTGAATAATACATTAAATAAAATGAAGTAATTGTTCCAACTTTAGTATATTTACCCCTACGAATGAATAAAACAATGATAAACCCAATTAAACAAAGAAGTGATTCATATAAAAATGTTGGTTCATAATATATTCCATTTATATTCATACCATTTATAATAAACTGTGGTAAATGAAGAGATTTTAAATGTTCCAAACTAGTTGCTGCACCATGTGCCTCTTGATTAAAGAAATTTCCCCATCTACCTATGCCTTGAGCAAATAAAAGTGATGGCACACATATATCTGTTATTCTAATAAAACGCATCTTATATTTTTTAGAGTATAGTGCAATTACAATTAAACCTGCAATTATACCACCATGAATAGCAAGTCCGCCTTCCCATATTTTAAATATTGAAAGTAAATCATTTTGATAAAGATTAAAATTAAATATTACATAATAAAGCCTTGCTCCAATTATACCTATTATAATAGCCCAAAAAGCCATATTAAATAAAAAATCTTTACTTATATTAAATTTTTTACCCTCTTTTTCAATCAAAAGAATACCCACAATTACACCAATAAGTATAAGTAGTGAATACCATCTAACACCAAAATTTCCAATTTTAAAAACATATGCATTCATGTAATTAATTATAGCAAATAAAAAGAAAAATATAAATATTTTTTTCATATTTTTACCAGTTGATTTTTACAAAATTTAAGATATAATATTGTTATAAACATTTGTTTGTAAGGAGGTATTATGGAAAACAATCATATTATTTGTATAGATTTAAAAAGTTTTTTTGCATCTTGTGAATGTATTAGATTAAATAAAGATCCATTTTCTTACCCTCTTATTGTGGCAAATCCTAGTCAAGGTGGTGGTGCTATTACTTTAGCAGTTACCCCCTATTTAAAAACTTTAGGAGTTCCCTCAAGAGGTCGAGTTTTTGAAATACCTAAAAATATTAAATACGATACCATAATGCCTCATATGAATTATTATATTCAAAAAAGTAAAGAAGTTGTCTCTGTATATTTAGACTATGTTTCTAAAGAGGATTTACACATCTACTCTATTGATGAATGTTTTTTAGATGTTACTCATTATTTAAAGTTATATCAAAAAACAGATTATGAACTTGCAAAAGAAATACTTGCTAAAGTGTATGAAAAAACTCATCTTACCGCTACCGCAGGTATTGGTCCAAATATGCTACTTGCTAAAGTAAGTATGGATATTGAAGCAAAACATACAAAAGATAATATAAGTAAATGGACTTATGCTGATGTAGAAAAGAAACTTTGGAAAATATCTCCCTTAAGTGATATGTGGGGTATAGGCAGAAATATGGAAAGAAATCTAAATAAAATGGGTATTTTTTCAATCGAAGATTTGGCTAAAACAAATCCCGGTATTCTAAAAGATAAATTTGGTGTTATGGGACTTGAACTTTGGAATCATGCTAATGGTATTGATACAAGTAAAATTTCTGATTTCAATGGACAAACGAAAGATAAATCATATTCAAATTCACAAGTTCTATTCAAAGATTATAATGAAAAAAATATTTTTATAATTATAAATGAAATGATTGATAATTTATGTGCTAGACTTCGTAATAGTAATAAAGAGTGCCAAAACTTTGGGCTTGGAATTGGCTACTCAAAAAACACCCCTGGAGGATTTTATCATAATATAAAACTTGATAGTCCAACAGATAAAAATAATGAGCTTATTAAATATGCAAGTATTATATTTGATAGATTTTATGAAGGATTACCCATAAGAAAAGTTACTGTTTGTGCTGGCAGTTTAAAAGATAAAAAAGGAACACAACTTAATCTATTTGAAAACTATGAAAATATTAAAAAAGATGATGAAGTTAATTTAACTATTGATAAAATAAAACAAAAATATGGTAAAAATAGTATTTTAAAAGCCTCAAGTTTACTCGAAGATTCTACAATTAAAGAAAGAAATAAAAAAGTTGGTGGTCATAATGCATGATCGTGGAATAATTAAATGGATGCCCTTTAATTCAGTGGTTTCTAGTAAAGAAATTATAAATAGTATTTTAAAAGATAAAAGTAAAATAAGTATGCCAATTTTATCCGAAGAACAAAAAGATGTTAACGAACAAAAACTTCTTACTGCCTACTATAGTAAAAGTAAAATTAACATTTCATATTATCAAAATGGAAATATTAATTTAATAAATAGTTACATAAAAAAAATAGACTTTACTTATCATAAAATCTATTTTGAAAATAATACAATCTTATTTGACCAAATTGTAAGTCTTAATTGACCATAAAAAATCTTTTTACCAAAACAACTACTAAGATAATAGCAACAAGAAGTACTACTACAGTACAAATAATTTTAACTGGTTTACTAACTTTAGGTAAGCCATTTTTGTCTGTTTCTTCTTTTTTCTCACCCTCAACAACTGGTGCTGTTTCCATAATTGGTGCAGTTTGTGTTATTGTTGGTGTTACATTTTCTTGAACTGGTTCAACCGGAGTTTCTGCTACTGGAGAAACTGGTTCAGC
>FR899414.1:0-23222 GCA_000437315.1 Mycoplasma sp. CAG:472 | reverse complement strand
GGTTCAGCAGGTGTTTCTGCTACTGGAGCAACTGGTTCAACTGGAGTCTCCACTACTGGAGTAACTGGTTCAGCTGGAGTTTCTACTACTGGAGCAACTGGTTCAGCTGGAGTCTCAACTACTGGAGCAACTGGTTCAGCAGGTGTCTCTACTACTGGAGCAACTACTGGTTCTGCTGGAGTCTCAACTACTGGAGCAACTGGTTCAGCTGGAGTTTCCACTACTGGAGCAACTGGTTCAACTGGAGTCTCAACTACTGGAGTAACTGGTTCAACAGGAGTCTCAACTACTGGAGATTCCACAACTGGTTCTACTACCTCCTCATTAATTTTTGGTAATTCAATTTTAAAATCGTTATTTTCTTCCATATCTATCATACCTCTATTATAATTATTACATAAAAAAGAAAATATTCCTAGTATAAATTGAATATTTTTTTATTTTTTAGTTATTTTTTTGCCTTAAAGATAATAGAAATGATAAAAGCAAATATAATTGCACTAACTATTGCAAGACTACTTTTATCTAAAAGTTCAGAAAAAATTCCTAAAATGCCAGCATTTTCATAGCCATTTATTCCAGATTGATATAACATATTACCAAAATTCATAATTAGGGATGTTGCACCTACTCCACATTTTTGAATTAATGTAGGATAAATTCCACAAAAAGAAAGAAGTGCTCCAACTACTGTAAAAAGTGAAGTAATATGTCCTGGTGTAAGTTTTGTATTATCTAAAATTATTTGTCCAAGCATACATATAAAGCCTGCAAATAAAAAAGCATTTAAATATATCATGATAACACCTCGATTTTAACTAAATGACTTATTGCAGGAATCTCTTTACCTTGATTTACTAAAGTAGGATTATGAAGTGATCCTGAGCCCACAATTAAAATTTTCTTATATTTTTTATTATTTAGTATTTTTGTAAGGAACACTAAAGGAAGACATACTGGTCCACTTCCCCCACTATATTGGGAAGTTTCTAAAAATATTTCATCACCAGCATCCATTATTTTATTAAGCCTTTCATTATAAACTTTTTCATAATACTCTTTTAAAATATTTAAACCAACTTTCCCTAAATCACCAGTTAAAATTAAATCATAATCTTTAACTGTTTCATGAGCATTTTGTAAATAAGTATAAATTGTATCTGCACAAGCCGGAGCCATAACTGCACCCATATTATTAACATCATTTATTCCTAAATTTACAACTTTGCCAATTAGTCCTCCACTTACTTTAATATTAGTTTTTTCATTTGTTAAAAGCATACTTACACAAGCAGTAAGTGTACAAGTTGCTGTTCCTTTTTTAGGACAACCATACTCAGTAGGATATCTAAATTGTCTTTCAGCAGTCAAATTATGTGAGGATGCAAGAGTAATAATATTCTTTGCATTTTTACTTTCAATTAAGTTTGAACCCAAAAGTATTTGTAAAGGAAATCCAGCACACGCTGCATATACTCCAACAAAAGGTATATTAAAATTACTCATAGTTTGGCTTGAAACTCCTAATTGATTTATTAAATCCGTAGCAAAAACATAATCAATTTTATTTTCAGAAAGACTTTCATTATTAAGTAAATTTTGAATAGATACCTCTTGCATTTTAATTTCAGCATCCTCAAAAGTTTGTTTACCAAAATATAAATCATCAAATTTTAAATTAACATTAGATATTTTACTATCTTTTTCTTTAGGACCCGCTATAGTATAAAAATTTTTAATATAAACATTATTAAATTTTAAATTACCCATAAAAAACCACCTTAATTAGACATAGAAAAAATGATGATATAATTCCATATAAAAGTACAGAACCTGCGAGTTTAAAAAAATTTGCCCCAACACCTGTAATAAGGCCATCTTTTTTATATTCAAGTGCACATGATGTCATACTATGAG
The DNA here is from genome assembly GCA_000437315.1 of Mycoplasma sp. CAG:472. GTDB lineage: Bacteria > Bacillota_I > Bacilli_A > RF39 > UBA660 > UBA6448. The sequence goes on along the minus strand of FR899414.1, from coordinate 21,305 downwards.
CAAATCCTGTTGTAGGAATAATTAACCCAAATTTTACTTTACAAACCCAATCATCAAAAAAACCAAGTCCAGTAAAAAGTGATGCTAAAAATATTAACAAAAGACATACAATACTATAACTAATAACCTGTGAAATATCAAAACATATCATTAAAAGTTTTGATACTACTTGGCCTAATATACCTATACCTCCACCCACTAAAAAGGATATAACAGCATTTTTCAATTTAGGCTCTTTTGTTTGCCAAGATTTAACTAACTTTTTATATTCTTCTTTATTCAAAATAAAATCACCACTATTATTATTTAATAAATGGTGATATTTATACTATAAACTCAAATAATTACGCATTTTTTCAATACCTTTTTTCTCATATCTTGAAACCATTACTTGCGACATTGAAAGTTTTCTAGCAACTTCACACTGAGTTAAATCTTCATAATATCTTGACATAATAATATTTTTTTCATCCTCAGTTAAAGTACACATACTATTTTCAAGTTCAATTCTTTCATCAAGAGAAACATCATCCTTATTTGAAATAGTTTCATATAATGGTCTATTTTCATCATTATCAAGACTCATTATACTTTGCCCTGCATATACATATTCATATATTTTATTAGGATCAATTTCTAAAAAATTCGCTACAGTTTCATAACTAGGAACAACCCCATTTTTTAAAGCCAAATTATTTTTAGTTTCTTCGATTAATTTATATACTTTTAAAATATCTTTATTTATTTTTATTTGTCTATTATTTGCCAGTGTATACATTTCTCCATAAATATATGTATAAGCAAAAGATGTAAATTTAGCACCATAACTTTCATCATAATTTTGATATGCTTTTAAAAGTCCTAAAACACCTGCTTGGAAAAGATCCTCTTTTGAAACATTATAAAACTTTTTAGCTATCATATAAATTAAACCAACATTCTCATTAATAATTTGTTCTTTGTTCATATTAGACCTCGATTAATTTCATACAAGTAAGTTCATTATCAAATTTTCTTGCACGAAAATGTTTTAATTTCCTTTCTAATCTTTTATTAACTTCACAAATATACATAACACCTTTATTAGTTTTAATTGCTTCTTCACTATTTAATAGTGCGTCAATCCCATCTTCATCAATATCGTCAAGGTTATAAAAATTATAAACTAAATATTTTATTTTATGTTTTAATATTACGGGTACTAAATAATTATTTATTTTATAAGTAGATCCTCGATGAAGCATTCCATCAAGTCTTACAAAAAGTATTCCTTTATTATATTCTAAATTCATTTTAAGCATAATAACCTCTTTTCTATATAATAATAAAGCACACTTTTAAAACTTTTTAAACAACTTCGACAAAACATGTCAAAACATTTTTTTATATAACATCTTATTCTACTTTTTTCGACATTTTTCGTAAAAAAAAAGAAAAGCATTTTATTTACTTTCCAAAAATTATTTAATAGTTTTTACAAAACATTTCATCATATTCATAGTCTTTACTTACTATATAATATTCATTGATATTTGTGCAATTTATTACATCAAAATATTTGCCTGAATAAGCAGTCATAATTTTATCATTTGAAAAATAACTTATCTTTACTAAAGAAAAAATATAGTCATTAACATTTTCTGTATTTATTAAATCATATATACTTTCATTTTTTTCATCAAAGTGATAAATCATATCTTTAATATTAATTAAATAATAAGTATAATTTGAATTACTAATTTTATTTATTTTATTATCTTCGATTATTTTTACATTTGTAATAAATTCTTTCTTAATAATGTTTAATTTTTTTAAATCAGATTCCTTTAAAAAATTATTTTCTAAAGCCTCTTTTAAAGAATATTTAATGTTACCCTTTTTAATAAAACCTTCATATTTACAAAGAGAATAATAATTATCATTATTTATTTTAACTATAAATTCTTTGTTATTTTGTATACATTTTAAATTTTGATAATCAATTTTATTTTCATATATGTTAGTAAATATTAAAAATATATAATAAATAATTACAATTACTGAAAATATCATAGATAAATAATATAAATATTTAAAAACTTTTTTATCACTTTTATAAGTTAAAAATATCTTATTAATAATACTTTTTAATTTAGATTTATAAATTATTATGTAAAATAAAACTGTTCCACCAACATTTAATATAATATCATCAATATCAAATGAGCCTACTTTAAATATGTATTGAGTACTTTCAATAGTTATAGTTAAAATTAAAACACATAAAAAATATTTTTTTACCCTTTTAAATTTATCACTTAATAAAGGTAGTAATACCGCAAGTGGAGTTAACATTAAAAGATTTCCAAGAGCATTATATAAAAAAGTCCTTTTTGAATATTTAAATAAATTTATCATTGATACAAAAGGTATTAAATTATTTTCTCTTTTTAAAATATTATTTATTGTAAGATAATTTACCCTATTATTTGAAAATGTAAAGCCAATTAACATGGTAATGTAAAGTATTAAATAATACCAAATAATATTTTTATCTTTTTCATAGTATAATAAATAAAATAAAAACATTAAACAAGGAAATATTATTATTAAAATATTTTTAAGTTCTTTTTTACCAGTTCCTAAATTTATATCAAATATAAACATTACTAAAACATATATTAAGCAAGATAAAATAGTTATAATTAAATTAATTTTCTTTTTCATAAAGCCTCATATCAATAGTATAATAATTTAAGTTTAAAAAAGCAAATAGTAAGTGTAAAATTTATAAAAAAAGCCTCAATCTATATTTGCATATAGATTGAAGCGTTAAGCCATTTATTGGCAGTGCTCGCAAAGAGTTTATGGGTAGTTTCCTTTTTATTATATGTAAGTCTTTTTCTTACATACTTAATATAGCATATTTTTTACTAGTTATCTTTTTTAAACAAATTTTTAATTTTTGTCCATAAAGATGTTTTAGTTTCTTTAGTAGTGTTTTCTTTAACAGTATCTTTTTGTTTTTCACCATCGACTACCATAATAAACTTAGTTTCATCATTATTACTTAAATATTTATCTTCAATAGTTTTATATTCTTTAGCAAGTTTATTAAGTTCATTTAATCTTATTTCATACTCTTTAACATTATTATTAACAAGACTAGTTATAGCACTAATACCTTCATTATTATATTTTGTAATACCATTATTTAATAATGATGCACCATCATCAAGTTTTGTAATAGCACTTAAAAGGTCAGTTAATGAATTTTTTGTACTTTCTAATGCTGCATTTTTAACTTTGTTTGCCACAGTAGTTGCTACATTTTCAGAAACACTTCCAGCAACAGATTTAGCAACATAAGTAGAAATATTTGTACTTACATCTTTTGCAGATACCTGGCTTGCATTAACTACTATACCAAGTATAGTTAAAGTATCTTTATGAGAATAAGCAAATACTTTTTCTTCATCAGTAAGTTCTATATTATTTTGCATTTTAGTCATTATAGTTAAATAAGTATTTGCATTACCTTCTTCATTAATTGAGGCTAAATAATTTAAAATAGCCTTTTTAACAGAGTTTGTAACAATAGTATTTACATTTTCATCCTTTGAACCTATTACATTACCATTTTTATCAGTAATAATATTTTCTTTCATTTGATTTAATGTACTATTTATAGCAGTTTCTTTGATATAGGAAACTTCATTACTTGTAAGTGTCTGTGTAGAGCTATCTAAAGCTGAAAGTGAAGTATTTAAAGTATTTTTTAATAATGTTAAACCATCACTAAGTTCTTTTGAGCCTTCGTTTATTTTATCGATTCCCTCTTGAAGATCGCCTACCTTATCATAGATAGTACTTATTTTAGAAAGATTAAAGTTTCCATCACTTATAAGTTTATTTGAAACTATGTTATACATTGTTGGAACCTCAAATTTAGTGGTATCATAAGTAATAACTAAACTATCTAAATTAATTTCATTTATATTAAGGCTTTCTCTAAGTCCTGGAATTGAAAGGCCCACAATTACATCTTTATTACCATTTGAAACAACTTTACCATTATTTATTGTTACGTTTTTGTTATAAGTACTATCTAGCATAGCACCATACATAATCATAAATGGTGTATAAATATTTGCACTTTTTCCATTAAAATTAATAGCTTTTTTTGAACTATTTTTATAATTAATAGTAATTTCTACTTTACCACTTTTACCTAAAATGTCTTTGGCACTTTCTTTTTTACCATTTAATTTATAAGTTATATTCATAGAAATTGGTAAGTTTTTTTGATATTTACCCTCATAATAAATATCATTTCCATTACTCATCCAAGTTAAATTATTTTTATCAAGGGTATAAGTTTCATTACCATTTTTATTTATAATATTTTCTAAAGTAGAATAATCTATAATTTCATTTTTACCTTCATTATTTTTAAGTATTTCTGAAACTATGATATTTTTTGTTTCACCATTATTATTTAAATGTGCATAAACTGTTTCATCTTTAGTAAGGGCATTTGCATTTAAAGGTAAACTAATTAGTAAACTTAAAAGTGCTGCACTTACTATTTTTTTATTTTTAATATTTTTCATATTATCATTTCCTTTCTTTCTAAATATTAATTTATCAAATGCAAGAAGTACCGTTGGAAGTGCTAAAATTACAACAGCCATACTTATAAGGGCTCCCCTTGAAATTAATGTACAAAGTGATGAGATCATTTCAAGTTTAGAGTAAATGCCAACGCCAAATGTTGCAGCAAAGAAGCATAAACCACTTATAAGAATTGAGGATGTACAGTAATTAAGAGTTTCTTCCATAGCTTTTTTCTTATCCATATTTTTTCTTTTTTCTCTATAAGTTGTAGTTAAAAGTATAGCATAATCAATTGTTGCACCAAGCTCTATAGTACCAAGTACAATCGGAGCAACAAATGGAAGTGTAATACCACCAAAGTATGCAATACTCATATTTATAAATATAGCAGCTTCAATTGAAATAATTAGTAAAAGTGGAAGAACAAATGCTTTTAAACAAATAACCAATATTATAAATATACATATTATGCTTGAATAATTAACATTATTAAAATCGGTATCGCTTATTTTTATTAAATCTTTCATAAGTGGACCTTCACCCGCAACTATAGCAGTTTTATCATATTTTTTAACAATATCATTTACTAATGTAATTTGATTATTTATTTCATCACTTGCAACTTCGTAGATGCTGTTTACAAGTACCATTTGATATTTACCACTTTTAAATATTTTAAGAAGTACATCTGGAATAACATTTTCAGATAATCCTAACTTTTCAAATTCAGAAAGTGATAAAGCAAAATCAATACCTGGGATATTTTTGATCTCTTTAATCATATTTGTAACATCACTTGTTTTAACATTACTATCTAATATAATCATTTCTGGACTTACAATATTAAATTTATCTTTTAACTCTTTATTTGCGCTAATACTTTCAAGCGTTTCCGGAAGAGTTTTATCCATTTTATAATAAACATCTATTTTAGAATATGCTAGATAAGCCGGTATAATTAAAAGTGCAAATATAATAAATATTACTTTATAACTTTTAACTATAAAATGATTTAATTTATCAAATACTAAATTTACTTTTTTATGTTTAGTTTTTTCTATATACTTATCAAATGTAAGAATGAGTGCTGGAAATAAAAGTAGTGTTGAAATAAGACCAATTAATACACCTTTTGCCATTACAATACCTAAGTCTTTTCCAAGTGTTAAACTCATAGTGCATAGTACTAAGAAACCTGCAATTGTTGTTAAACTACTACCAATAACAGAGGTAAATGTTTCTTCGATAGCACTAGACATTGCTTCTTCTTTAGATTTATATAATTCTTTTTTCTTTTCAAAACAATTATATAAGAATATTGAAAAGTCTGTTGTTACACCAAGCTGTAAAACTGCCACTAAAGCTTTTGTAATATAGGAGATTTCTCCGAAAAAGATATTTGTTCCCATATTTATTAAAATTGCTATTCCAATATTTGCAAGGAGTAAAACTGGAACTAAATATGAATCAAGTGATAACTCAAGTACTAAAGCACATAATATTACTGCAATAATAATATAAATAACTATTTCTTCATTAGATAAATTCATTGTATCAAGTACCATTGAACTCATTCCACCAAGTTTTATTTTATCACTAGTAATATTTCTAATTTTCTTAACTGCATTTATGGTTTCTTCAGAGGAGGTACCACCAGCAAAAGTAATTAAGAAAATATCTTCATCATCACTATGTAAATATTTTGTAACACTTTCAGGAAGCATATCAATAGGAATTACACCTACTGCATCATAAAGAGATACAACCTTATTAACTCCTTTCACATTTTTAATTTTATCCTCAATATTCATTATTTCTTTTGAGGACATATTTTTTGCTACTGCAATAGAATATGAACCCATTTCAAAATCATCAGTTAATATGTTTTGACCTTTAATAGTTTCTATATCCTCAGGTAAATAAACTAAAATATCATAATTTACTTTAGTTAAATTCATGCCTATAAATGATAAAACCATTAAAATACCTGTTATTATTAAAATTAGATTTTTATGTTCACATATTTTATTTGCAAACTTTTTCATATATATCTTTCCTTTCACACAAAACATTTTATTACAATAGTTATAAAAATAACACATACATATACTTAAGATTGTATGTTAAACAACAATTTATTATATTATGTATATTTTTAACCAACATTTTATTATTTATCTTTTATTTTGATTAATAAAATGATATACTTTAGTTGGTGAGAAAAATGGAAAAGAAAAAAGATTTAAGAGTTATTAAAACTAAAAAAATGATATATACCGCTTTAGTGGAACTTATGAAAGAAAAAACATTCGAAGAAATTAAAGTATCTGATATATGTGAAAAAGCTTTAATTAATAGATCTACATTTTATGCTCATTACGAAGATAAATATGAACTTTTAATTGATTTTATTAAAGATTTAAAAGAGGAATTTTCACAAAAACTAGAAAATAATAAAGCCCTAAATATAAAAGAATATTATCTTGAATTAATTAAAATATTTTTAAATCATGTTGAAGATAAAAAAGATATATACTCCTCGATCATGATTCATAATAGAAATAGTATAATGATGGATATTTTACTAAGTGCAATTAATGATGATATTTTGAAAAGAATTAGTAAAGAAAAATTTAGTGATGGAATTCCTGCCGAAATTATTGCAAAATTTTATGTAGGTGGAGTTTTAAATCTAGGATTTGAATATTTAAATTCTAATGGTAAATATTCTAAAGAAGATATTATCTCTTATATTGATAAACTTATTAAAGATGAAAAATAAAAATGCTACTATTTAAAGTAACATTTTTTTATTCTTCATATTCTTTTACGAGAGTAGTAACTCCATTTATAATTTTATATTCTCTATGAACATTATTATTTATTTTATAAAGTATTTCTTTTTCTAAATCAATACCTAATATTTCACTTATTCCTAAAAGATAAATTGCAACATCCGCAAGTTCTTCGCCTAAATCATTTTTTTACGATAAGCTTCATAAGCCTCAGCCATTTCTCCCTACGCTAAACAAAATTTTTTAGAAATATCAGTTACATTAAATCCTTTATTAATTTTATTTTCATTATATATTTTTTTATAAATTCATAGCATATTTTGTCTTGTTTTGTCGAATTGCTTGCAATTAGTTTTTTCTTATGTATAATAACTACTTGAACGTGCAGGAATGGCGTTACCTTCTTAATTTTTTCGGGGTTTTGGGCAACCAAGATTATACTGAAGAAAGGAGGAACGGTAAATGAGCAAAAAGAAACTCATTAGAGTACTATTTTTGATTGTACTTTTACAGTTCGGGGTTTACTATCCTGAATTTATAAAAGGCGCCATCCGTATTATAGTGGAATATGCATTGCTTGTAAAAAAGTTAATGTACATAATACTATTTGGATAAGCGCCAACTAAAGCAATTTAGGTAACGTGATATCTTGCACGTTCCTTAATATTAATATAACATTTATTTATATGTTTATGCAAGATGTTTATCTTATATTTTTCATAAATTATTTTTATAAAAAAATAGACTAACTACTAGCCTATTTTAAAAGTTTAACAATTTCGTTAACATTCTTTTTAAAGATAATTGTATCAATAATATTACTTATTGCATAAACCATAATTACTATACCAACATAAGTTGTAATTACTTCACTTCCAACACCTGGATTTACAATAATATAAACACCACATATAATTCCAAGAAGTGAGCAAATAAATAATATTAACCAATTTTTGTAATTAACACTACTTAAATTAATTGAAATTCTTAAATCTAAAGCGGATTTAACTACCATAGAAATTCCTACGACAATTGGAAATAATGTTTTAACAATATTAGGATTTATTAACATTATGATACCCATTAAAAATTCTAATACTCCAAGAGTTAAGAATCCTGAAAAAAATATACTATTATCTTTTTCAATTATAAAATAAAGTCCATTAAGTATTAAGAAAATTGCGATTATATATGTAACTACTGAAAAAGATACTGATGGATAAATCATAAAAATAAGTCCTAAAATAAACATTAAAACTGAAAGTACAATCGAAGAGTTTAAGAATTTATTAAATTTCTCTAACATATTACTCCTTTCTACTATTTAAATTATACAAATATTTTCGAAATATGTAAATAAACAAAAAGCATAAATTTGTCTTTTAATTTACACTTTTTAAATAACTTGCCATATGTTTTCCCCAATTTTGGAAAAATGGTACTTTAGGATGTACTCCATCCGCAGAAAATGAATTTACTCTATCTGCTAAATAAACACCATTTTCTAAAAATTGAATACCTAACTCTTTTGCTAGATTTTTTAAAGCATCATTATACATAGGTTGATATGTAAATGAAGGATCATTTGCAGTAGCATAATCACTAACAGGAAGTACAGAATTTACAATTATTTTTGTATTTGGAAGTTCACTTTGTATTTTAATTATTGCTTCACGATATTTTGCAATCCAACCATCAACATTACTTGTCCAACTTTTTATATCATTTGCTCCATAGGCTAAAAATAGAAAGCTAGGATTATACGCTTTTACTTTTTCTAAATCAGCACTCATAGTATCTATTCTTCTTCCCCTGTGCCAAACAACATTTTCTTTATTTAATACACCATAACAATCAAGTCCCTCAGCCATTGAATCACCTACTGTCATTGCATGCTTCTCATTAAATATTATTTTTGTTTCCTCAAGGGTAATATCCTCAATTGAAAATTCGTCTTGAACATAAGAAGTATTAACTATAGAATTAGGCTTTTCCACTGGTGTTGTATTATTTTGTACTGGTTTATCTTCAGTAGTATTATTTTCAGTAACTTTATTATCCACTATATTATTTTCCACTATATTTGTTCCATTATTACTAACAATAGAGTTTACATTAGTATTATTAGTCACTTTAAAAGCAAAGCTTTTAAAAATAATATAGGAAAGCAAAATAATAGTTATTAAAATTATTAAAGTATACATAACAACATATTTTTGTTTTAACTTTATCCTTCTATTCATCATTTCATCCTTACATATTAAGTTTAATCTAAATAAAGAAAAAAAGCAATAACTTTGCCTTTTTCTTTACATTATTTTACTTACTTAAATTTAGTAGTATTATCTTAAAAAATAATTTTTCTTTTAATCTTATATATATCAAATAAAAATAATAACAAACTAATTAAATTAGATATTAAAATTATTAATATAAGGCTATAATTTATAACATAATAAATATTTTTATAACAATTAATAATATAAAAAATAATGTTACTTAGTATTAAAAGTAAAAGTTCCATAAAAGTATTTAAAAGTGACACTGTTAAAACTAATTTATTATAATTAAAACCCAAAATATAGTATAATTTAATGCTACCTAAAATATTTAAAAAATAATATAAATTGAAAAATATAATTAATACAAACACTATAATATAAAAGATTATTATTACTATATTTGTTATCTTTATAAGTAAAATATTGTTACTTTCATTTACACTAGTCCACCTTTGATAAGTTAAAAAACTTTCTTTATATTCCTTTTCAAAGTTTTCTAAATCATTAATACTTTTAAAAGTAACACTATATATTTTATCATTTTCATCATAACTAAAATTTTTTATATTAACAAAATCCTCTTTAGTATAAAGTTTTTCACTTTGAAAAGATGCACTTTTATAAGTATCATTATTATATTCTTTTTGGACATTTTCGTGCAAATAATTTTTATAAGTATTTAGTGAAAGTAACATTACCATTATAATAAATGACATTAAAATATACTTAAAAACAATTTTCTTATTAATTAACCCTTTTAAAAATATTTTCATAATTTCATCCTTTTATATAATTTTTTATTTTCATTATTAACAATAAATGTTGACAAAATAATTAGTATAAAAAGCATAATGAATACTGGTAATACATAAAGGCTTGCTTTAACATACATATATTCTGATGTTGATTTAAAATAAATACTAAAGCAAATTTTAATAATAAAACATATTAGCAATGTTATCATTAATGAAAATGCCACTATCTCATAAAAACTAAATAATACTATTTTATTTAAATCATTTTTACTATAACCTAAAAAATTATATAAATTAAGTGTTTTTTCTTTTTCTTTAATAAATACTTTTATATAAATATTAAACATTATTAAAAGTAATATAAAAAATATAATACTTAATATAAATGAGATATTTCTAATAAGATATATAAAATTAGTATCAACTTCACTTAAGTTATAAAACATATTATTACTATCAAATATTTTAGCAATAGTCTTGGCACCTTCATTACTTGTAGTGTAAATAGCAATTTCTCCTTCCATAGGACGAGCAGGAAAAGTTTCATTTACTATTTCGTCAAATTTTGTTTCAGTAATATAACAATTACTATTGGAATAATCATATATAAGTCCAGTTAATTTAAATTTATAAGTAAAATAAATTGCTTTATAATCGTTAATTTCTTTGTCAAAAACTATTTTTGTTGTTGTAAAATTTAATGTTTTACCTACATACTTTTTCATATCTATTAAATCTTTTGTTTTTGTATCTTCAAAATAATTTGGTTTTAATAAACTACTACATATAATTTCATTATCATTTTTTAAATTTTTACCAAAAGTAATATCTTTTTCATATATATATGGATTAATATATGTATCATCATCATATATACCACTTATTTCTTCAAATGATCCAGATTTAAATGGAATAGTATAATCTTTTTCTTTGATAAAATATTTACTTTCCTCAACTTTATTTTTTATTTTTTCATATTTTTCTTTTTCACTATAGAAAAAAGATACTATTTTTGAACTATCATTTTCTTTTTCAAATCTTTTAAGTTCATTATCATAAGTTTTAAATATTGAAAAAGGAATAATTAATAATAGAAAAAGTAAAATCATTATTACTGTATAAACTACTTTTTTATGAATACCACGATTATTTTTATGAGCAAGTATAAAAAGTTTAAAACTATTTTTCATTTAAAACACCATTCTCTAAATTATACACTTTGTCCGCATATTTAATTAAGTCAGTATTATGAGTAACCATTATTACACATTTTCCCTTATTGCTAATATTCTTTAAAATAGACATAACATTTTCTTCACTTTCTGCATCTAAATTACCCGTTGGTTCATCGGCAAGTATAATATCAGGATCATTTATAATTGCTCTTACTATAGCAACTCTTTGCTTTTCACCACCTGAAAGAGTGCTTGGTAAATGATTAGTTCTTTTATCTAACCCAAATTTATTTAATAAATCTATGGCTTTAGTTTTTGCATCTTTACTACTTATATCTTTATTTATAATCGTAGGAAGCAAAACATTTTCAAGAGCAGTTAATTTTTCATCCAAATAATAATCTTGAAAAACAAAACCTATCTTTTTATTTCTTATATTAGAAAGCTCACTTAAAGATAAATCTTTAGTTAGCTTATTATTTAAATAATAATCACCAGTATACCCTAAATCTAAAAGCCCTAATATATTTAATAAAGTACTTTTTCCATTACCAGAATGTCCCATTATAATATAAAATTTTCCAAGTTCAAACTTTACATTTACTCCTTTTAATACATTAATATTCTTATTAAAAGTTCTTTCAATATTTTCTAATTTTATAATCATTTTTTACTCCCTTCGTTATAAAATACAATTAGTATTTTTAGTATCACCTATTTAAAGTATAAATGATTTAGCAAATAATCACAATATAAAATTAACGCAAAATTTACTTTTACAAACGCAAAATAAAATTTGCAAAAAAAATAACATCAAAATAATGTTATTTTACTTACTTAAATTTAAGAAACTATCTTTTAATTTTTCCCCATTTTGGTTGTCCATTGCAAGTATAACTAAATCGCCAACACTTTCAACATAAACATTTTCTTCATCAACAGAAACACATACCCATTTATTAGGATCAACTTTTTCTTTGATTTCTTTTTTTGCTTTTTCAGCATCAGATGCACTATTAAGTCTAATTAGTACTACTGAATGAGCTACCGAAGACATTATTGGTTCACTTGCAAGGGCCTCTTTGAAAGAAAATGACACATCTCCTAAATAAAATGGTGTATTTTCACTATTTAGTTCTACAGTTTCCATATCCTCATGAGAAACTCCAGCTCCATCATAAACCTTTGTCATTAAATCAGAAAGTGATCCCTCAACATTTTTTTCAGTTTTACCACAACCTGCTAAAAATAATATTCCAATAAAAACTAATAATAAACTTAAAACTTTTTTCATAAACTACCTTCCTTTCTCTACTTTAAAGTAAAACTATTATTAATTATAACATTACTATAAATAAACAAAACATCTTCATTTCCAGATAAATTTAATACACTTTCTAAATACTTACTGCCAATATATCTTAAATCAACCATTGTAATTTTAGAATATTTTTCAATTAAAAGTGGTGCTAAACTACTTCCAAAGGAATCTCTAAACATAATAAGCTCTTTTCCTGAGGTATTTGAACTATTTTCAAGTGTTAATAAAGCTGTTGCTCCAGATAAGTAAATATCATAACTATCAATATTATTTAAATTACTTTCTTTATAAACTTTTTCATAACCTTTTTTCTCATAATTATATACTTTAGTATTTCTAATTATATCACTATCTAAATAGGTTATTTTATCTGGTTTTATGCTAGTAACTGTTTTACTATATAATGCTCCATAAAATGGATAATACTCTTTTGAGGTATAGTATGACTCTAATTTAGAAAGTCCCATATTCTCACAAATATTATTTGCTACACGAATTATTTTATCTTGTGACCAATGAATATCAGTTCTATAATATGATGATAAATCTAAATTATTTTTTATATCAATCCATTTATAATTACTAGGTAATCCATTTCTTAAATTACCCTCAATAGTATTATACTCTATTTTAGGAATTTTTTCATCATTTAAATAATAATTTTTATCGGGTATGTAAACAAAATATTTATTTTGACTAGTTAAATAAGTTTTATCAATATAATTTATTTTGTCAAGTAAATGTCTAATACTTTTAACATTTACCTTTGTATCTATTTGATATAATATATTATCTTTTTCGTAAATACCATTATTTTCTTTCATAAACATTGTTTTTTTCAAAGTATTTCCCTTAATAGTTTTAAATTCATCTCTAAAAGGAATTTGATCAGTTACATAAGTATCAAGCTTATTAAAATAATTTCCATTAAGTAATGAAGTAATAGAAATTTTAGGCTTACTTGCAAGACGTCTTCTTTCTTTTTCTGATATAAGATCATCTTTTTTTATTTGACATAGTAAAAATGATGTTAACAAGAAAAATATAAATGTTAGTGTTATTATTCTATTTTTCATAAAAGTCCTTTCTAAAATCTAAAGTATAAAAATGAGTTTGAGGATGCATCTACAATAAAGGCTGTACTAAGCACTAATAGTCCTATTAAAACTATAGGTTCAACAATACTTATAACTATATTTAGATTTTTATTATTTTTACATTTATTAATTATATTTTTTAAAAGTGGTGTGCAAGCTATAAATGATATTATTAATAGCACCAAGTAATTTAATAAGTAATAATTAGTGCTTACATTTGTAAATGATATTCCCCTACCAGTAAACATCTTTATAAATATATCTAAAATATTTTTTTCATTATAGAAAAATACAAAGCCAATTACCACCAAAATATTAGTAACTATATTACCTATTATTATATGTTTTTCAAAAAACTTCAAGAAAAATCTTTTTTCTATTACTAAAATTGTGCCAAAGTATAATCCCCATAAAATAAAGTTCCAACTTGCTCCATGCCATAGTCCTGTTAAAAACCAAACAACAAATATATTAAAATATTTTCTAAATTTACCTTTTCTATTTCCTCCTAAAGGGATATAAATATAATCTTTAAACCATGATGATAAACTTATATGCCATTTACGCCAAAAAGATGTTACGCTATATGTTGAAAGTGGGTAATCAAAATTTTCCATTATTTTAATACCAATCATTAATCCAAGACCTATTGCCATATCTGTATAACCGGAAAAATCTAAATATAATTTAACAATGTCCGAAGTAGCTTTTACCCATAATGATACTACAGTTTGAACTTCCATATTTGTAAGGGATGTTACAAGTTTTGCTAAAGTATCCGCTAAAATAACTTTTTTAGAAAGACCAATTATAAATCTTTCTACTCCCATAGCAAAATTATCAAAACTTATTTTTTTATCTTTTAAATCTATATCTTTATATCTAACAATAGGTCCTTGTATTAAACTAGGAAACATTGCAATATAAGTAAAATAATTTATAAAGTTTTTTTCAGAATTTACCCTATTTTTATAAACATCAATTAAATAACTTGCATTTTTAAATGTATAAAAACTTATTCCAAGAGGAAGCACTATACTAAATAAATTAATATTTGTTTTAAATAAACTATTTATATTACTTAAAAAGAAATTAAAATATTTAAAATAAAATAGTAAACCAAAGTTAAATATTAAACCAATTATTAAAAATAACTTTTTATTTTTTTTAGAAATAAGTCTTCCTAAAATATAATTTACTAAAGAACTTATTAATAATAAAACTATATATTTTGAATCTCCATAAAAGTAAAAAAATAAACTTCCAAGTAAAAGAGTATAATTTTTATACTTTTTCGGAGTAATAAAATATAAAATTAAAAAAATAATTAAAAAATAATATATAAAATATATGCTTGAAAATATCATTATTACCATCCTATCAAGTTAATTATATAAAAATTACATAAATTTGTCTATGAATTAAGGATTACATTTATTATAAAATTGTTCTAAAGTGCAAATTTTACACTTTAAATTTATACTATCAATACAAAAATTATATAATCTATTTCTATAAAACATAAAAATAGGACTCTACCTTTAGATAGTGTCCTTACAAATTATATTTTATTCCATTTTAGTATCAATATCATTAAATGAAACTATAGAAAACATAAAGTAATATATTTTTATAATATAATTGCTAAATTTTTTATAAATTCATAGCACATTTTGTCTAGTTTTGCCCTATCCTTGCAATGCTAAAATATATGTGTATAATACTTACTTGAATGTGTAGGAATGGCGTTACCTTCTTAATTTTTTTAGGTTTTTGACTCGCCAAGATTTTGTTGGAGGAACGGTAAATGAGCAAGAAGAAACTCATAAGAGTACTATTTTTGATTATACTTTTACAGGTTGGGGTTTATTATCCTAAATTCGCAAAATATTTATAAGATAACATTTATTTATATATTTATGCAAAATGTATAATTTTAATTATTAAAAATAACTTACTTTTTTTTACTAATATTTAAAGTAATTATTTTTTCACTATTAATTTTTTCATTCAACATATTTTGGAGTGCGGTTACTTCGCCTTTAGATAAAGATATATCAAAGAATGAAAATTTCTTATCTAAATATTCAACACTATCAATAAAGTCTTTAATAGATATATATTCAGATTTATTAACCAAACTATTTGATAATGTTATTCTACATAATCTAGAAACTGCATTATAATAATCATCAGTGGCACCATTTTGACTAAAAGCATCATAAAGTGTATCAAAATATATTTGCCATTCATTATTTGATATTTCCATCGGAGGTAAAATTAAACCTAAACAATATGCGTCTAATTCATACATAATTTTATTTATTACATCATCTTTTGAATTAGAAACTTGCTCTTTAGGATTATACAATCTAATATTTGATTTATTATTTTGAATTCTTAGAACATTTTCATACTTACTTTCTTCTTTGTTTTCTTCAGTTGCAATATAGTTTTGCATTTTTTCACTATAAAAATCTTCTTCACTAGCAAGTCCTAATTTTTGTTTGTTAACCTCTTCAAATATCATTTTTTCATCAAAGTTAATTTTATCAAGATTTTCACTTTCTTTTAACGCTAATAATGCAGCCATTGTTTTTTCTCTTCTTTTTCTAAAATCTAGTCCTAATTTAATTAAATTAACACCTGCTATAGTTACACCTGTAGTAAGCACTATTCCTCCAACTACATATAAAGTTATAGGAGATGGAATAGCTACTATTGCTACACCTGACACAAATGAAACCCCAATGATTAATAATAGTAATTTTAATTTATCTTTCAAATCAATTTTTTTAGGTAATTCTTTCTCCCTTTTTCTTAATTGAACTAAAATTAATTCCTCGTCCAATGATTTAATATCATCCCAATCATTCATAATTATTTTCCCCCTTAATTCCTACGATTATAGCACATTTTAGCAAAAACGTCAAATTACTGTAAAGTAATACTTTTTCAAAATTTTAATTATTGATATTTTATTTCTAATTCGTGTTGAATATCTTCAACACATGTTATTTGTCCCTTTTTAAATTATAATTTAACTAATTCTATAATGACCCACTATATCATTATGATACTCTAATATATCTTCTTCATAATATTTTTGATATGGATTTGCATGATGAATAACAAAACTAATTCCTTTACGATTTCTATTATCAGACACAATACCAATATGATTTTTAAAAACTACTATATCTCCACCTTGCCACTTTTCTATATCATTAATATCTGTGGTTAAACTTATCGCATTATAATCTAAATAAATTTTTAAATTTTTTACTCTTCGAAAATCTATATTTTTATCTACTACCTCTATAGCATATAAACCTTTATGTGCTAATATATGTTCATTAACAAGACTTTGTAAATCATAACCAGCATCTTTAAGAGCAAAAGCAACTACATCAGTACATACTCCATAACCATCATTTGGATAACCTGTATTATAATATTTACTTTTATACTTTGGCTTCGTGGATATATATTTTTTTGCACCATCTAATATATCTGTTTGATCATCAATACCATCATTATCTTTATCTATATTACTAATATAAGTCTTAATATTAAAATAGTTATTATTATACTTTTTATGTGGTATATAGTTAAAATAATAAAGCAAATATAAAATAATAAATAAACATATAAAAATGATAATAATTAATAATTTCTTTTTCATAAATCAATTATAACAAAAAAATACCTAAAAAGGTATTATTCTTCGTATCTAATTTCATTTTCATAATTAAATCCACTTAAGAAATAGTCATATGAATAATCTCTTACTCTATTTTCCATAACATCATTTATAGGTATAATAGTTAAATCTTTTAAAATGACATATTTATAAGTAAATGTTAATACTTCATCATAATATTTAGTTAAAATATTAATTTTTACTGTAGTGGTAACTGTTTTATTTTCTTTAGTATCAAAATAACTCATTATTTCATAAAACCCTTTATCTGTTTTAAGTATTCTTTCATTATAAATTCTAATTACTTTTTCACCTTCATAATTACCACTTACTTTCTCAATATTTGGATATTTTTCATTTCCATAGTTTTTACTATATAAGACATTATCTTTTACATAAATATAATTTGACATAAAATCATAATTGGTTTTCTTTCCAAGAAACTGCGTAGAATATTCCCATTTTAGATAATCACTTAAACTATAGTTAGCATTTAAATATATATCATAACTATCTCTAACCTTATTGTCAGTATTATTATCATGTAATGTATATAATGTATCATTATAGTCATAAAATAGAATATCACTTCCAGAGTTTGGAGCTATATTCATAACTTTAATGTTTTTATCAACATCATACACTTTTTTATAAACAAACTCTCCTTCATCAAGTTTATTTGGATTAAAAATATAAATAGAATTATCATTTATAAATGAATATTTACTAAAGGATGTATCCTCATTTAAAAACTTACCATCATTTAATTTAAAATATTTTTTATTAGAATCTTTTTGTTTTAAGTTTTCCACTAAAGTTTTTGCAACTGTGGTATTATTTACTACTACATTATTAATTGGCATTGTTTTATTACTTTTAATAGCAACAATAATTATAATAATAGTCAAAATAATAACTACTATACCAACATATATTAATATTTTTTTATTTTTCATAATGACCCTACTTTTCTATATATCCACTCGTCTTTTTTGAGTACATATCATCCGTAATACTTTTATATCTTTCTCCATCATAATTATCTGTAAATCCATTATATGCTTTATATACTTCATTAGTTTCTGTATCATATACTCTTTCATAGCCTAGTGTTGCATCACTTTGTTTTTGACTCATTATATCAAATGATGTACTTCTCTTATTCCATGAATCCATTATTCCATCACTTATTTCATTACCTATTGCTCTAATTTTCTGAAAATTATTCATAACAGCATCTTGCTCTTTATTAAATCCATTTATAAATGTATCTGTAAATTCTAATGAAGAACAAATAGTATTTAATGTATCTTGCCAATCTATAAGTTCATCTTTTGGTGTAGTAATAAAAATTGTATCATAAACATTTAAATATTGTATATCAATTTGTTTACCGGAGATAATATTTTCTGAAACATAATATGGTCCAACATCGTATACATATGCAGTAAATATTCCTTCACCATCTTTACCATTTGCATCTTTAAATGCTGCTCTTAACATATCTCCACCTAAAGGACCTTTACCTAAGTTTTCTATAACAGTAAAATCAGTTAAAGTTGGAAATGTAAATGATGCAGAATTATTTAAAGTTCCTAAATCATTAAATATTTTATAAAAACCTTCGGTATCTTTAGAGGCAATTACACTAGTTTTAGCAAATATATTATTTGGATAATATTTTTGTTGCCACCTTTTAGCATCCTCAGATTTATTATACCCTTCGGTTTTCATATTTAAGAAAAATTGATATGTAGGATTATTTGGATCATATACTTTAATTGTGTAATGAATATAATCTCCAAGAGTATCAACTTTCCAACCTTTAGGTTTTTTAATAGAAAATTCATTAGTTTTATAATCTTCGAATTCAATTTGACTAGCCTCTGATTTAACTATCTTTATATTTGCATCAGGATTATAAAATATTTTTCCATCCTTTTTAGTTAATAAAATAATTCCTATAACAAATACAAGAATAATAACACCAATTATAATCATATTTTTTTTAGATATATCATATTTTCCAATTTTCATAAAGCACCTACCTATAATATATATTATAATTACTAAGTTCTAAGTAAGCAACAAACTTTCCATATAAAACAATGTTTTAACTGGAAATATATTTAAATTTTAAAAAATATAGTATAATATTTTTAGAAAGTGGTGAAATTATGAAATTTAATGATACCTTAAATACTTATTTAGAAAGTCTTAATTGTTCTTCGAAAAAACTTTCAAAAGAGTCTGGATTATCAGAACCTGTTATATCAAGATATCGAAGTGGTGAAAGAACTCCTGCAAAGGATAGTAATCAATTTAAAAAACTTATTAATGCTATATTTAATATTGCTAAAGAAAATGGTAAAAATAAGTATTCACTTGATAAAATAACAAGTGATTTTGAGGTTGCTTTTGAAAATGATAATTTTGACTATGAAACATTTAGTAATAATTTAAATACGTTAATAACATCTCTAAAAATAAATATGAATGAAATGGCAAAATACATTGTATTTGATCCATCTCACATATCAAGAATTAGATATGGAAAATCTAAACCATCAAATCCAATAGAGTTTACAAATAAAATATGTTCATATATCTTATTTAAATATAAAAGTCCTGATGATTTAAATAGCCTAATTGAAATAATTGGTTGTGATAAAGATATAACAAATGAAAAAATATATGATGTTTTATTTACCTTTCTAACAAGTGAAAAAAAGATACTTAAAAATCAAATATCAGATTTTCTTCATAATCTTGATACATTTAATTTAGATGATTATATAAAAGTAATAAAATTTGATAAATTAAAAGTTCCAAATATACCTTTTTATAAAGGTAAAACAAAGCATTATTATGGCATCGAAGAAATGAAGGAAGGAGAATTAAACTTTTTTAAATCCACTGTATTATCAAAATCTAAAGAAGATATTTTTATGTGTAGTGATATGCCAATGGAAGATATGGCAAAAGATACTGATTTTGGTAAGAAATGGATGTTTGCTATAGCGATGTGTTTAAAAAAAGGTCATCATTTAAACATTATTCATAACTTAGATAGACCATTTAATGAAATGATGCTTGGACTTGAAAGTTGGATACCAATTTATATGACTGGTCAAATATCCCCTTACTATTTGAATAATGTAAAAAATAATGTTTATAATCATTTAAATTATGTATCTGGAGTAACTGCCTTAACTGGTGAATGTATAAAAGGTTATCATAACAAAGGAATGTACTATTTGTCTACAAACAAAAATGAAGTTAAATATTATAAAGAAAAATGTGATTTACTATTAAAAAAAGCAAAACCACTTATGGAAATATATAGAGAAAATAATCAAAATGAATATGAACTTTTCTTAAAAAATGATGAAAATGTAAATGGGAGTAGAAAAAGATTTTTATCTTCCCTACCTATATTTACAATTACTGATGAACTATTAAAAAAGATTTTAAAAAGGAATAAAGTTAGTAAATTAGATATTGAAAAAATAATTAAATATAAAAATAATGAATTAAAATATATGAATAATATATTAAAAAATAATAGTGTTAATGATTAT
>FR899413.1:5457-47751 GCA_000437315.1 Mycoplasma sp. CAG:472 | reverse complement strand
ATAATAGTGTTAATGATTATATTTATATTATAAAAGAAAATGAAAATATAACGTTATCTTTAGAAAATATGTTTTATAATAAAAAGATTAATTATACTTATGATGAATATTTAGAGCATTTAAAACTTACTAAAAAATTTGAAAAAGAAAATATTAATTATCATCTTAATTATGAAAAGGAGCAAACATTTAAAAATATTACTACTACAATTACAAATAATAAATATGTCATTATATCTAAAATTGCTAATCCAGCTATTCACTTTGTAATAAAACATCCTAAATTAGTCGAAGCAATTGATAATTTTAATCCTCTTGTTAAAGAATAAAAAAATAAAGCTAGAGTTCTAGTTTTATTTTTAGTTTTTACAGTCATTTTCATTATACTTCATAGAATAGTCACCAACTAATATATTTTTATTATTTTTAGTAGTATTACATATTATCATGGATATATCTTTATTTTTTGATTTATATATTTGAACTTCCCCATCTTGTAAAGTTTCTTTTAACTCTAACTTATTAGTAATATTTTTTATACCATCATCAATTGTTTGAAATGCTGTTGATAAATAAGTTTTTAAAGTTATATCTTTATCATTTTCTTTAATATAAAATTCTTTGATGTTACCAGCTAAATAAATACTATTATTATCAGAGGTATAATATTCATTATATCTAATATCTGTATGTATTTGCGGTTTTGTAATATAAAAGTCAAAATCATCACTAGAATTTAAATCTTTTTTTATAGTAAATTCCACTGCTACATTAAAAGTTTCGTATTGTCCTTCTTCTTTTTCATAATCAATACTTTTTATAATTCTATAAGTACCCTCTGGTAATGTTCCATAGCCTGATTTCCAATTTAGTTCAATTTCTTTACTCTCATTTGCAAGAAGGTGTAATGCTGGTAAAATGAAGTCAAGTTGAGCATTTATATAATGCCATTTTCCATCTTTTTTTATCTCTATTGCATACGGATATCCGTATTGATAGTTTTTATCACTGTTATTAGTTAAAATTAAAGTTGCTCCTTCATTTGTTAATGTACCCTCTTTAATAGACAAAGTAACATCACTTTGTGAAATTTTTACATCAGATACATTTCCTATATCAAATTTATTTTTAGAATTTTTGCATCCAGTTACTCCTAAAATCATAATCATACATATTAAAATAATTAATACTTTTTTATTCATTTTTAGTCCTCCATTTCAAAATAATAACCTCTATTTATATTATATCATACTTTCTTTTCACAAAAATAGAAATAGCAAAAAAAATTAAAATTATGACTAATTATTAAATATTACTAATATAGAATTTTACAATTTTTTTTAACAGCCATATTAGTTTAAAAATTAATTATTATATTTTGGCTGTGCACACTGTTTTAAATTAATGTTAAGTGACTTTAAAAAATCTTTTAAATATTTATTATCATCATCTGTAGTAAACGTATAACCTTTTCCCGAAGAAATAGTATAATTTGAAAAATCTCCCGTAATATATAAATGTAAATTTGCATCTGTACTATGTCTAATAATTTCAATTAAATCAAAATCATATTTACCTTCGATTGGATCCACATACTCAAGCATATCATTACAAGCTTGTCCTTTTTTACAAGCCTTATATTGCGTATATAAAACATACTTATTATTTTTATATACATTTAAAAGTAAAGGAATACATGAAGTAGTTTTAGATTCAACAGAAAATAGTAAGTCATCATATGCTAAATCATCAAGAGTTATTTTATTTACATCTACATTTAGATAGTTATAATAGATATTTTTTTTATTTTCTACTTCATTATATAATTTATTGATATTTTTATATTTATCAAAATTTAAAACTTGATGAGCAATTATTTTAGGAAACATTTTTCTTATTGAAAAGGTATATTCATTACCTTGTTTTGGGTAAATAATTTCCTGTAAAATATTATTTTTAAATATCGCTTTTATTGGTATTGAACTTCCCGATGAAGATGCTAAAGCACCACCATATTCTTCATTTTCAATATAATAACTTCCATTATAAATCCACATATATACATACTTATAATTACCAGATTTTTCAATACCAAAACCATAATAACTATAAAACACATTAAAATCTTTATATTTTGCATCAGGACTTTCCTTGAATTCTTTTGTTCTTAAAAAGTCAATTACTTCATCATATAAATAATTTGAATCATTTACTAAATTAACTTTCATTTTTAAATTATAAATTATTAAAAAGTTTATAACTATTAAAAATAATATTGAACTTATAATAAATATCTTTTTATTCTTTTTCTTCATTTTTTCTTTATCTTTTATTGAAGTAATAATTGCTTTTTCTTTAGCTTCATCACTATTATCTTTTTCTCCATTAATTAACTCCTCAATACTTATATTAAGTTCATTACATATTTTTTTAAATAGTGAAACATCAGGAAAACTTATTCCCCTTTCCCATTTACTTACAGCATTTATACTTACACCCATTTTTTGTGCAAACTGCTCTTGAGTCATATTCTTTTCTTTTCTCAAACTTGCAATAAATTTGCCAATTTTAACTTGATTCATATTCTCACTTCCTATAAAAATATTATCATTCAAATAATTATTTTTACACACACCATTGGTTTAATTTCATTATTTATCTATTATTTTGCCAATTATTTTTAATAGTAAAATAATATCTATACAGATAATATTTTATATAATAAAACTAGAGTGAGCTCTCTAGTTTCCTTTTTTAGTTCTCTATTGTGGTCGGGATCACCACTTTTTTATTACACTTTTTTCAAATGTAATACCAATATAATATAATTTCTTATTAAAGTCAATTATTATATTGCTTAAAAGTCAGATTATACATTTATACACAAAAAATACCTATAAAGGTATTAATTCCAAACTAAATTATATTTTAAATTTCTTTTAAATAAATCCCATAAATTTGCTTTTAAAACATTTTCATTTACTAAATTTATTATCTTTTAATAATTCGTTTAATATAATTTCAGCTTTTTTTACAAAAAAGTTTGTTTTATCTATTGAAAGATCATATCTACATAATTCTTTTTTCAATTCATCAGAATTTTTATATTCTTTCGTAATATAATCACCCTTTGATTCCATTTCTATAAAAATATATTTGTTATTAACTAGTTGAACAACTATTTCCGTCGTATCATTTGCAAATACTATGCAAGTATCGAAAATATGTAATAATTCTTTATATTTAATCATTTTCATAAAATGAATAGCAGCATCCGTATCAGTAATTGGGCATTTAACTTTTCCCTGTTCAATTATATCACCATTTTTAGCAAACTTCTTATATTTATATAAGAGTTCTTTTTCAATACCTACAACATCTCTAACTAAAACACAATTTTTTAATATATCTAGGTTATTCATATTTAATATATCAATTGTACTATCTACTAAATATGTATCATTTATTATATATTGTTCTTTTTCTTGAAATCCATTTTTTATAAGTTCTTTTTTCAATGTTTCATAGTCAGTTTTGACTAACACTGTTATTTCAGTTTCCATCTGCATAAAACAATCTCCTTCAAGTAAAAACATAATTATTTTATAACAATTTTTTTAAATTGTTTCTTTCCTTTTTGAATTACTAATTCACCATTATTAAATTTTTCAATTGTAATAATAGAATTAACATCATTCTCTTTTTCACCATTTATACTAATTCCATTCTGTTGAATCATTCTTCTTCCTTCGGATTTAGATGGTACCATACCTGACATCAATAATAAATCTATTAAAAGAATTCCTTCATTTACTACAGTATGTTCAATTTCAAATATTTCTACATCATCTGGAATACCACCTTTTGCAACCGTATTGTATCTTTCTTCTGCCTCTTGAATATATTCCTCGCCGTGATACATTTTTATGATTTCTTCAGCATATTTTTTATGAGCTAAAATTATATCTTCATTCATTAGCTTTTTAACGCTTTCTAAATTAACATCTGTAGTCAATTTGAAATAATCAAACAATATATTATCTGGTATTTTCATTGCTTTTTCATACATTATGTTAGCTGGTTCATCAATTCCAATATAATTATCTAAAGACTTAGACATTTTTTCTTTTCCATCTAATCCAACAAGTAGTGGTAAAACTATTACATCCTGTGATTCTTGTCCATAATCCTTTTGAAGTTCACGACCAACTAATAAATTAAATGTTTGATCGGTTCCCCCTATTTCAAGATCAGCGTTCAATGCCACCGAATCATATCCTTGCATTAATGGATACAAAAATTCGTGAATACCTATTGGTATATTATTTTTGAATCTATTAGCAAAATCGTCTCTTTCCAAAATTCTTGCTACGGTATATTTTCCGGTTAATTCTAATACATCATTAAAATTCATTTTAGAAAGCCATTCACTATTGTAAACGATTTTTGTTTTTGATGGATCCAAAATTTTAGTAACTTGTTTAAAGTATGTTTCACCACTTTTTCTTGTTTCTTCAAATGTAAGTGCAGGTCTTGTTTTGCTTCTTCCAGACGGATCACCAATCATTGCAGTAAAATCGCCTATTACAAAAACTATTTCGTGACCTAAATCTTGTAAATCTTTTAATAATCGTAGTGAAACAGTGTGTCCCAAATGTAAATCTGGTCTTGATGGATCCGCCCCAAATTTCACCACTAATTTTTTGTTTCCATTTAATTTTTCTCTTAAAGAATCCTCGTTAAAAATTTGAACTCCCCTTCTTATTATTAATTCAATTTTTTCTTCTTTTGTCATATTTATTTCCTCTCTTTCATAAAAAACACGGATAATATTTTCTAAAAGGACGAAAACATTATCCGTGGTACCACCTTATTTCTTGTTAACACAAGCACTTATTCTTTTAACGGAGTTACCCGATTAAGTTCATAACATTGTAATTCATTTATACACTTTTGCTTATTTTCACCACATATAAACTCTCTATTTAAAATGTGTACAAACTACTAACTGCTAATCACCACTTAATAACATAGATATTATATCACTTTTTTTTAATATTGTATACCCTTTTAATGTTTTCATTAGGATTATTTGCTATTAACCTAAATGTATTTCCTTTACCAACACTAATTACCATATCATCCTGAGGATAAAATAATAATTCCATTGTTTTTTCACCATTTATCTTAACAGATCCTTGTTGTAATAATCTTCTAACTTCACTTTTTGATTTATATTTTCCTGTTGATAAAATACAATCTAATATAGAAAGCATTCCATTTTCATTCATTAATTTAGGATTGAATTCTACTATCGGTAATTCAACTTCTACATTTTTCTTTTGATATAATGCCGCAAAGTTATTTTCAGCTTCTCTTAATTCTTCTTGAGAATGATATAAAGAAATAATCTCTCTTGCCAAAAGCATTTTTATATCTCTTGGATTCACTTCGCCATTAGCTAATAATTTTGAAATATTAGTTATCTTATCAGGATGAACATCCGTTGTTAACTCAAAATATGTAATAATCATATTATCAGGAATTTTCATTATTTTAATATACATATCTTTAGCATCCTCATCAACACCAATATAATTTCCTAATGACTTAGACATTTTTTCTTTTCCATCTATTCCAACAAGTAAAGGAATAAACAATGGAACCTGTTGGTCAACACCAAAGTCTTTTTGTATATTCCTACCCATCATAACATTAAATGTTTGATCTATTCCACCTAATTCAATATCTGCTTTAACAACAACTGAATCATACGCTTGCATTAAAGGGTAAAAAAATTCATGTATTGCAATTGGTTTATGATTGGCATATCTATTAGCAAAATCATCTCTTTCTAACATTCTCGCCACAGTTACCTTGCTTGATAAATTAATAACTTCACCAAATGTCATTTTTTCAAACCATTCTGCATTATTATGCAATTCAGTTTTATCTTTATCAATAACCTTAAATATTTGTTCTAAATAAGTTTGAGCATTATTTTCTACTTGCTCTTTGGTTAATTGATTACGAGTTTTAGATTTCCCACTAGGGTCACCTATTGCTCCAGTAAATCCACCAATTATAATTACAGCTGTATGACCTAAATCTTGTAATTGTTTAATTTTTCTCAATGCAACTGCATGTCCAAGGTGTATGTCTGGAGCCGATGGATCCATTCCAAACTTAATTCTTAAAGTTCTTCCCTCATTATATACATCAGTAAGTTTTTTTCTTAACGCCTCTTCATCATTACCAGAAGTTCCTTTTAATAAAAATTTTAATGTTTCGTCTATATCAAACATAAAACATCCCCCTTAAAAATTATTTTATATGTTACCATATTTCTCATTAAATTGCAAATATTTTTTTACATATTTTACTTTTTTTTATTTTGCATTCTAATATTAAATAAATTTAAAATAGATTATTTATTATATTGTCCCACGTAGATTTATCACTTAATCTACCAAATGTTTCAATTTCATTATCCAAATTAACTTTATACGCAATACCATTAGAATTTATTAACATATAATTGTATGAACGTTCCGTTGCAGTTTTAAAATTTACAATTATATTACTATTCTTACTAATCTTTTCTATCTTTTTTTTAGCTGTTAAAAAGTCATTTACTTCTATATTATAATTAGCAGCATTTTTACTTCCTAAAGTTCCAATTGGCATAAATTGAAATACCTGCCATTTCTTTACACAACTATGTTTTTTTATAATATTATATATATTTTCTACATCTTGCAAGTTTTCTTTGTGCAATACCGTATTAATACAAATTTTAATATTTTTTTTATCAAAAAATTCTAGTATATTTATTATTTCATTAAATAAATCACCTTTATAAATTCTAAATGTTGAAACAATATCATTATTTGAACCATCTAAAGGAATACCAATTGATTCAACTTTTTTTAGTATATTTATATTTAAAAATTTGTGAATTTTTTCTTTAGTTGATGGAACTATTCGGGATTTTGTTAATGACAAACCAACAGTATCTAAATTTATTTTTAATTTTAATTTACTGCATTTATTGATAATTTTGCTTATGTCCTTTCTCGTTAACGGATCTCCGCCACTTAAAGTAATTTTTTCTAATCCATTTTCTTTAGCATATTTTAGAAATAAAATTATTTCTTTATAAGATATTTCTTTTTTATTGCAAAAATTATTATAACAACCCTTACAAGTTATAAAGCAATGTTTCGCAATGCATAAATTAATCTTCTTTTCTCTTGTTTCAATTTTATTATATAATTCATCATCTATTTTTTTGTAATTTATTTTTTCTAATTCATTTTTTACTATTTCATTATATTTTAATATTTTTTTATATGTTTTACTAAATTCAAATGAATTAAGATAATTATACATATCCGTTTCATATATTTTTTCATTTAAATCTAAATTTTCATATTTTGGCATTATCCAATAATGAACATTATTAGATTCAGTATTTTTTTCTTCATAATAAATATTAACAAATTTAATATTTAATTTATCAAGTAATATTTTCCTAATGTTTTGTATTATATAACTAGTTCTTACAACTAAAGACTCCGGAAGTTCTATTATATTTTTAAACTGCTTATTAAACGAAATTATATAAAATCCAGGTATAGGAAATGTATTATCTTGTGCTACAACAATTCCTCTATTTTTATATATAGGGTGTAACATTTTATCAATTAATTCTAAATGATCTCTATAAAAATTACATCTTGGATAGTTTTGGTCAACAACAAAGCATCTGTATTTTTTTGTTCCTCCTAAAAACTCTAAATATCTTTTATCATTTTTTAATTTTGGTAATTCGTTCAAGTTTTCAACATCAACATATTCAATATTTTTTTTCATTTCATCGCCTACAATTTAAATTTTACTTTAATAAATTTATACAACTCAATAGTAGAATCATATAGTTTTTTATTTTCTAATACCATATCTAATTGTTTATTTATTAATTTATCAACTACTTTTTCTTTTTTTATATATTTTAAACTTCTATTATAAGAAATCAAATTTAAACCACATAATATATAACTTATTTCATCATATTCATTTAATATATCAGATTTAACGCTAATTCTATCATTATACAAATTATCAATTATTTTTTCATTTATAATACCAACCTTCCAATTTTTTAAATTTTTTCTACCTAAATTTTTCATATTAGAAATAATATCAATATCTCTAACTAGCTTACACCCTTTTATAATTTTTTCTTTTTGTTTTTTTGAACAATTTAGAAAATACGAATCAATATTTATTAATCTTCTCCATTCTGTATCTTCTTCGTGATATTTAATTGGTAATAAAACAAGAGGATCATTAGTAAATTCTGCTTTCAATAGATTATACCCATACTCAGCGTGATCAAATTTCAAAGAATCAGAATCTTTTTCATAGAATCTGCCAATATCATGTAATAATATTGCAGATCCATAGCATAAGTAATTTTTTATGTTATAATATTTCAAAATATTTAAGCAATCAATTAAATGGTCATATTTTATTTTAGATAAGTTGTTTTTTGAAGATTCATTGTACTTTAAGTCTAAATATTTTTTTGCTTTGATTAAACAATTAATCTCTGTAAACATAATCAATCGGTACCTCCCTATCCTCCTGTAATACTATATTGCTTTTATCGTATAGTTTTTTTGTTTCAATTATTTCATCCAAACATTTTTTTATTTCTTCTTTAGTTACTATTGGTGATGTTGGATAAATTTTTAAAGCTCCTGTAGGATTTGCAGCACCAAACGGTTTATAACTTTTTGAAAACGTAATTTTAAAATGGACCTTTTTTTCCTCTAACATTTTTAAACAAAATAGATAAAAATTATGATTATATTTTACTAATTTGCTTAAATTTTCTGAATTTCCAAAAACATAATCTTTATACCTTTTTGTTTCAGAAAATGGTGTTATTATAAATAGAGTTGCAAAGCCTTCAGTATTCATATTTATAACTTCAAAATTTGATTGGTTCTGTAAATAGTTTCTAATATATTCACAATTTGAAAAAATTTTATAAATTATTTCTTGAAAACCTTTTATTCCAAACGATTCAAAAGCTGTATAAGCTGCAACAGGTCCAATTGAAGATCGTGTCAATTCTAATGTATATTCAAAAGGCGAATATTCTCCAAATTTTAAATTTTCAATTCCTCTATCGTTCTTATTTCCTAAACCTGTCACATCGTTAAAGTTTTTTGCCATAAAAATACTCGAAACATAAGGGCAAAATCCTGTTTTATGAAAATCAGCTCCAAAAGAATCTGCATATTTGATTTCAATTATTTTTTCTTTCATAGAATATATTTTTACTAATTCATTATCATTCATATTTAATTCATTTTTTTCAAAATCATAATACTTAAAAAACAACCAAACCCAACCGATTACAGCATCAACGTGTATATGTGGTATATAATCCAAATTATACTCTTTAACCAACTTATCTCTTAAATTTACGACTTTTTTAATAGGATCAATAATTATCTCATTTGTAGTTCCACCATTTAAAATAATACAACCTATTTTATTGCCTTTATTTATACAAACTCTTAATTGATTTTCTAATTCTTCTACAATTACTTGTCCACTTTTATTAACAGGTAATCTTAAACAAGCGTTTTTGCCTAATCCTAACCAGTCACATATTTCCCTATGACACGGATGCCCCTTTTCATTAGAAAAAACAACTACTTTTTTCTCATTTAATCCTTCCTCTATAACATTTGGTATTGCTTTTTTTATTCCAATTTTAGTTGCATATAAATTTGTACCTTTTCCACCAAATGTAAAAATTCCACGTGATTTTGTCACATCCCACTCAACCATTTCAGACAAATACTTTGAAACAATTAATTCGGTTGTCATTAAATAACCAGATGATTCATCTTGTGCAAAATTAGGGTTATATAGTAGTGTATAAAAAGATGTTACCATACTAGGAATATTCGCTGGTGGAGTAATATTAATCATTGTACCAGGATTTTCCCATAAAACACTTCTTTGAAAAAATTTAGAAAATTCTGTCAAAACATTAGATACATCATTACCATTTTGAGGAATGTGTTTTTCTTTCATAAAATTATTATAAAAATCGATTTTTCCATCTAATATTGGCATTTCTTCTTTATTTATATATTTATTTACTTTATCATTTAATTCTGAAAACGCTGTAACTATTCTTTTTGTACCATCTGTCTTGTTTTTTGTAAAATATTTTTCTAATTCCATTTTTACCTCCTTTTAATAAGTGTTTTTTTCATCTCATTGTTTATTTCATATATTTTTTCTTTAGTCTTACTAAATTCAAATAGTTCTTGATATTTCCAAACATCTTTTGAAAGTATTGTTACATTTAAGTTATTTTCTTCTACTATTTTATCATATATAGGCATTACCCAAAAATGAGTTGATGAAGGTTTATTATAGTGTTCATCATAATACATATATGCTCGTTCTATGCCAAAATTTTCTTTTAATCCTCTTCTTACTAAAGAAACAAAATATAAACATTTTTGATAAGTATCCAGTTCCATTTGAGAAATATTTTTATAAATTTTTCGCGTTGCTATTATATAAAAACCAGGTATTGCTATTTGAGCATCTTGTCTAATTCTAATATTTTCATCTTCATATATAGGAATGTGACATTTATCTAATTCACTTAAATATTTTTCCATAAAAACCGCTCTTGACAATGAAGTACTTTCTAAAAAACATTCAAAGTTTTTATTACCACCAATACAAGCAAAATATTTTAACCCTTCTGGGAGTGGTGATAACTCTTCTAAAGAATAAACTTCTTTTTTTTGGCCTATTTTCTCAATCATTTTTTATCTCCTTTAATCTATTTAATATTTTAGTATTTATTTTATTACAATCGGTATCTTTGGTTTTAAAACTATCTAAATATTCTCTAATATACGGTTGATATAAATCTGGAGAAATATTATTTTGTTCCAAAATTTTAATATCATATGGAATTATTAAGATTCTAAACCCATTTTTGTATTCTTCTCTATAAATTCCTATTAATTCAATTCCTTGCTGCATCAATGCATCTCTTATTGTTTTTTCAATTATACATAATCTTTTTATTGACTTTTCACTAGAATACCAAATTTCATTATTTTCATATATAGCAAACATACCAGGTACATTAGGGTATTCATCACAATTTGTAATATAAAAATATTGATCCTTATATAATACATTTTCCATTTATTGCCTCCTATTTGAAAGAATAAATATAATTAACTATTCTTTCAAAATTTTCATCACTTAATCTACTACCATTAAATTCATAAAAAATTCTAATCAATACTCTTTTTAATTCGTTTGAAAACTCTATTTTTTCACTTTCAAAATATGTTAAAAGTTTATTATCTACATCAAAATCAGTACTTGAAACTGTTTCAAAGAAGTTTATAAGTATTCTAATTGAATTCTTTTGTATATTTTCATTATGTATATAAGAATCTGCAATCGTTACACTCAACTTTTTTAATGCTTGAATATATTGATTTTCTGATTTTTTTCGCAATACCGAACTTGCAATATCAAATAACACATCTAAATCAGAATTAAATAGATCAGATATCAAATGCGCCATGTCATTTGGAGGAATTAAGAAATCATTTCCATTTTCGTTAATATTTTTTTCGGACTCCATAACTGTTTTTAAAATAAATTGTCTTAATTCAATATCATTATAATTCAAGTTTGCCATATTCTTGAATTTTTTTTCATACTTTAATAATGGCGGCTCATTTTCTAAATTACAGTATTTATATAATTGCCTTTCTAGTTCATCATAGTCATAGAAATACGACCAATTTAATAAAAAATTTGTTTTCCAAAGAAGGTTTATTCCTTGCTCAGCTTTATTACTAAAAATGGCATCTTCCCAGTCTAACAAATATATAAATTTATTATTGATAACCATATTTCTCGGCAAAAATCCTCTATATAAAACACCCTTAGATAAAAATAAATTTAAAATTTCAAATATCACATTTTGTGCAATAAAATTCTTATTCTGTTTTGAATAATTGCATTCTTGTAAAGAATTTCCCAAATATTCTGTTAAAATATATGCACTATCATCTACATAATATATAGTTGGTTCAACTATTTTTAGAGTATAATTGCTAATATTTAACCCATCTATAACTTTCATTGCTTTTTGTGCAGATTGTACTTCTAAATCTCCATCTATTCTATTTGTTTTTTTTATTATAAAATTCTTATTTTTATAATTAAAAACTCTAAACCTATCATTTACATCAATTAACTCCGAATTTAAATAAAATTTGTATTCATCTGTTTTAAAAACATATTTTATAATTTCATAAATATTATTAAAATATGTTTTTTTTATACTAGGTACTATATTTAATTGTTCAGATAATTTTTTCATATAATTCTACCTCCTATTAATTTTTATTTTTTGCCTTTTCTTTTATCTATTCATAATTATCTTAAAATATAAGATAAATCAGCAAGAGCTATTTCTAACATATCCACATTTTTAAAGTAACTTCATTAAATTGCCTCAATAAAAGAAAAAAATGGCGACAAAAAATTGCATAATTTTTCGTAGCCATTTTTATTTGAAGTAATGCAAATTAATAAATTGTAACATTTTTTACAAATGTAACAACTTGCTATATTCATTGATAAGATTAAGAATGCAAAATCATTAACCATACTGCATCACTCCTTTAATAATTAGGTATTATTCTATTACTTTTAATAAAATAAGTCAATGCTTTTTATCTAAAAAAAAGTTTTACTCTCAATTCTGAAATTAAGTGACATTTTATTTAAAATATAAATAAACTGTATTAAAATTTTTCAATCAAAAAAAAATACCATAAAGGTATTAATTCCAAACTAAATTATATTTTAAATTTCTTTTAAATAAATCCCATAAATTTGCTTTTAAAACATTTTCATTTACAGTTATATCAACTTGTGATATTAAAATATCATTATCATTAAGTACTTTAACTTTACCTATTACATCACCCTTTTTAACTGGGGCAGTTATTTTATCTACCAATATTTTAAATTTATAATTACTTGGTTTATCACTTGCATTTAAAAGTTCTATTAAATCATTTACAAGTACCACATCAACATTTTCTTTTTTACCTTTTTGAACATTTACCTTGCCAAGTATTTCACTTTTATTTTTAATTAAGTTAACTTTAAATGTATTAAAACCGTAATTTAATAATTTTACTGTATCACTACTTCTTTTTTCAATTGATTCTTCACCCATAACTACACTTATTAATCTTAAATTATTTTTCTTCCCTGTAGCGGTTAAGCAATAACCTGCTTTTTGAGTGAATCCTGTTTTAAGTCCATCAACACCATCATAGAATCTAACAAGTTTATTAGTATTAACAAGCCAAATCTGTGAACCATCCGGTTTAGTTAAATATTCTTCGTATACTCTTGTAAAATCAAGGATTTTTTCATGTTTCAAAAGTTCTCTTGCCATAACTGACATATCATATGCTGATGAATAATGTCCTTCTTCATCAAGACCGTGAACATTAACAAAATGAGTATTTTTAAGACCTAGACTTTCTGCCTTTTTATTCATTGCTTCAATAAAATGTTCTTTAGAACCATAAGTTTTTTCCGCTAAAGCGACAACTGCATCATTAGCGGATGCCATAGCAACACCTTTTAAAAGATCTATTACTTTATATTTATCGCCAGGATTTAAAAATATTTGACTACCTCCCATCGAAGAGGACTCGGTAGAAATCTCTACAATATCATCATATTTTAGTGAACCATCATCAATTTTTTCCATTATCAAAAGCATACTCATTACCTTTGTCATCGAAGCCATTGCAAGTGGTTCATTTTCATTTTTTGAATATAATACTTTTCCTGTATTAAAATCTACTAAAATAGCACTTTTTGCACTTATCTCCATTTCCACAGCACTTACATTTTTTATAAAAATAAAACTAAATAAAGAAATTAATATAAAAACAATTTTTTTCATTTGCACCTCATATTAATTTTTATTAATTATTTTCTAAAAAAATACCAATTTATTTTGATTTAAGTTAAGATTTTGGTATAATTTAGTTAGAAAGGTTAAAGGTTATGACAAAAAAAAGTAAAAAAAATATTAAAGATGATTATAAGTCATCAAAATGGTTACCAATATTTTTAATTGCTCTTCTTTCAATATTTGTAGTACTTGTAAATAAGAAACTTGATAATGATTTATGGTACTTATTAACCGAAGGAAGATACATATTAAAACATGGTATATTTCATACTGACCCATTTTCAATACACGAAGGATTAAATGTTGTTGTTCAAAACTGGCTTTCAGCATCATTTCTATGGGTAGTATATGATTTCTTCGGAGAAATGGGAATTCTATTATTAATAGTTATATGTAATATTTGTATATGCATATTACTTTATAAGATATGTATGCTTATTAGTGAAAATAATAGAACTATTTCTTT
Organism: Mycoplasma sp. CAG:472; assembly: GCA_000437315.1. Lineage (GTDB taxonomy): Bacteria > Bacillota_I > Bacilli_A > RF39 > UBA660 > UBA6448. The sequence goes on along the minus strand of FR899413.1, from coordinate 33,202 downwards.
AACATTAATGTTTGTTTGCGATTTAACATTAATAAGCCACTTTATAGTTTCAAGGCCACAGATATTTAGTTACATAACACTTCTTGGACTAATATATGCTCTTGAACTATATATTCACAAAAAAGATAAAAAATATTTGATATGGCTTCCTATTATTTCACTAATTCAAATAAATATGCACGCCTCTTTATGGGTAATGCTTTTCTTATTTATCTTATGTTATGTAATTGATTCATTCAATATCAAAGAATTAAGACTTCAGGGTTATGAGAAAAAGCCTTTATTTATTGCAATAGGAATTTCTATTTTAATGGGACTAATTAATCCATATTTCTATAAAGCAATAACATTTATATTTGGTTCATTTTCAGACCATTATATGCGTATATTTATTAAAGAACTTTTACCATTTAGTTTAGATTTAGATATATGTAAACAAATGGCATTTATTATTCTTTTAATAGGTCTAATTTATACTTACTTTAGAGAAGGAAAAGTTAGAGTAAGATACATATGCTTATTTTGCGGAACAATGATTTTAGGATTTATGGCTTTAAAAGGATTTAGTAATTTCATTTTAGTCGCATTTTTCCCACTTGCATATTTCTTTAAAGATATGGTTCCAAAAGATTTAAGACTAATATTTAAGCCAGTACAAAATGCAGTTAATTACCTATTTATGACATTTGCAATTATAATGTTTATTGGCTTTGGTTACTTTTATATCACTAGTAAAGATAAGATAACACTTTCACATAATGCTGAAGGCGCTATAAATAATTTAGAAAAATATTATAAAGATACTAAAAGTGCAAAAGTATATTCATCATTTAATGATGGAGGCTATGTAGAATTTAGAGGTTATAAAGCATATATTGACCCAAGAGCGGAATATTTCTTAAAGAAAAATAATGGAAAAGCTGATATATTCAAAGAATTTTATGATTTACAACATGGTAATTTAGATGCTCATGAATTTTTAGAAAAATATAATTTTACCCATCTTTTAGTGGCTAAAGATGATTGGTTATATAATAGAATAGATACTACTAAAGAAAACTATTTTGTATTATATGAAAATACTGATAAAGGTTATAGATTATACGCAAGAAATGATACATTTTCAGATAATGAAAGAGAAAAAATTGTTAATGAGTACACTAAAGTAGTTGATGAAGCCATAAAAAAAGGTTCAAAATAACTTGAGCCTTTTTATTTTTGATTATTTTTAAGTAATTTGTAATAACCTATATTTTCTTCATAAAATAATAGTTTATTTTGACTTTCTTTAATAATTTTACCAATATAACTTTTTGATACATTTTCTATATCAGATATTTCTGAAAGTGATAGGTTTTCATTATAATAAAGTTCTAAAATACTTTTTTGTTTATCAGTAAATAAACATTTATAAATATTATAAAGCTCGCTATAGTAAATAAAATTTTCCATTATAGCATATCCTTGAATAAACCATAGATATAGTTTTCAATATCAAATGTATCTAAGTCTTCCATTTTCTCACCAAGTCCAATGAATTTAACAGGAATATTTGTATTTTCCTTAATAGCTAGAACTATTCCTCCTTTTGAGGAACTATCTAGTTTAGTAAGAACTATACCAGTAATATTTGTGATTTTTTTAAATTCAGTTGCTTGCATAATACCATTTTGACCAGTTGTTGCATCAATTACCAAAAGTGTTTCGTGAGGAGCACCAGGTATAAGTTTACCTATTACTCTATTAATCTTTTCTAGTTCATTCATAAGATTAACTTTATTTTGAAGCCTTCCTGCAGTATCGACTAAAACAATATCATTATTATTTTCTATTGCCTTTTGAATACCATCATATATTACTCCAGCAGGATCAATATTTTCTTTACCATAAAAGTCAGTCCCAACTTTTTTACTCCAAAGTTTTAATTGTTCAACAGCACCAGCACGGAATGTATCTCCCGCAACCATCATTACACTTTTACCCATATTTTTAAATTTATAAGCAAGTTTTGCAATTGTTGTAGTTTTACCTACTCCATTTACACCAATCATTAAAATAACTGTTGGACCATTTTCACTATAATTTATTTTATCAGTTAAATTTTCACCTTCAACATAAATTATGAAAAGTTCATCGACAATTACTTCATTTAAATATTTTGTATCAATAATATTTTCTTTTCTTACTCTTTCTTTAATTCTATCCATAAATTTAAAGACAGTATTTATACCAATATCGGCACTTATGAGTATCTTTTCAAGTTCATCAAAATATTCATCACTAACTTTAGTATATTTAATACCAAGTAAACTTAATTTAGAGACAAATTCATTTCTAGTTTTTTCTAAACCTTTTTCATATTTAGTGGTTACTTCATCATCAGTTTTCTTAGTAAATTTATTTTTTAATTTTGTAAAAAATGACATTATAACTCCACATTATGATAAATATTTGAAACATCCTCAATATCATTAAGCATATTTAAAAGAAGTTCAAATTTTTCTTTATCTTCACCCTCTAAAGTGACTTTATCTTTTGCAAACATACCTACTTCATCATATAGATAATCAACATTTGGAATAACTTTTTCAATTACATCTTTTAATTTATTTTCATCTGTTGGATTAACTGAAATTGTAATAACCCCATCTTCACTTTCAAAGTCCACTGGCTCGATACCTTCCTCTAAAAGTTTATCAAATATTTCTTCTTCATTATCATATTTAAATGAAACAACTCCTAGATAATCATAATTATAAGCAACTGAATTTGTTACTCCTAAACTTTTATGTACTTTATTAAAGGCTGCTCTTACAAAACCTACAGTACGGTTAACATTATCTGTTAAACATTTAATAATAAGTGTTGAAGCACCAGGTCCAAAACCCTCATATGTAACAACTTCGTACTCGTCTTGGCCCATTCCTTTTGCCTTATCAATCGCTCTATTAATTATATCTGATGGTACCTCATTTTTTTTAGCCTTTTCAATAATTCTTTTTAATACAATATTAGAATCTGGATCAGGAATACCTTTCTTTGCTGCTAAATAAATTTCTTTAGCAAATGTTGTATAAATTTTTCCTCTTGCAGCACCTGTTTTTTGAATGCTTGCTTTTCTAACTTCATATGCTCTTCCCATATTTTCTCCTTCTTTCTAGATTTATTTTACCAAATTTCCGAGAAAATGTCTTTATTTTATGATTATTTTATGCTTTTATTTTCTACTTTTTTTACCAAAGACCTACATAATAAAACATCCTCTTGTGAAACTTCTGCTATTTTAGCAATTTCTTGAATATCTGTGTCTAATGAAATACGGTATCTACTTATATAAATAATTCTACTAATAAGCATTAACTTTTCTAAAAAATTTTCATTGTTATTTATTAATTCATTTAAACTTTTACTAACAGTTTTTATAACCATTTTTGCTTCTTCGGAAAGGACTATATAATTATCTTCATTTTTTATTTTTCCAAATGAATAAAGTTTATTTATTTGCATATTTAAATCTTCAGATGTTGGTATTTTAGAATTTTTCCAAAGTGTAAAACTATATTCTGAAAGTGATATATTAAATTGAACTAAAATTGACATCATTGTCTGAATTTTTATATTTATGTTTTTATCACTAAAATCAGGATTTTCATTATAAAACAATCTATATATTTCAATCAATATTTTATCATCAGTATTCAAATCATATTTTTTGAATTGGTTTAAGAAATATAATTGCTCCACCATTTCTGTTAATAATGAAATAACTACTTTACTACCCTGTTTATCACATTCAAATTTAATACCATTTAAATTGTTGTATTCAAATTTGCATCCTTTACTTATAATTACTTTTTCATAATAAAGTAGCTCATCATTTTTGTACCTAATATTTTCCGACACACCATTGTAGTGAGAAAAAACTTCCAATTTCATATTATTAAAATTTTTAAAAATTGTTGCAAGTATTCTAACATTTGTTACCATATCAACACGATTATGATTATTTACAAAATCAGTTAATAAATTATTTACATCACTTAAATCATTATTATTAATTTCAGTTATTCCTTCATAATTAATGATAAAACTTTCATTTTCCAAATTATATGATTTACTTATTTTTACCTTTTCCATTTAATCTCCTCTTAACTTAATTATATGTGTATTTTATACACTTGTCAACATAAAATAAAAACTAATTATGTTTTTCAATAATTAGCTTTCTTGTTATAAAATTATATACCATTACAATTGCTGTAGCAAATAATTTTACTATCATTACATCTATTCCAAGTTTCTTTGTACCTAAATATATAAGTACTTCATTAATACCTAATCCTACTACACTTAATAGAACAAATATAATTACTTCTTTAGGTGTTTGTTTTTTTGCATCAAAAACCCATTTCGTACTTAGAAAATAATTAAATGTTAGAGAAACTATAAATGATATTGCGGCGCTTATTAGTTCATTTAATCCTATTACTTTTGCAAGTAAGAATAATATACCATAATCTATTACAAAAGCAATACCTCCAACTACACCAAATTTTAATATTTGATTTATTAATTTTTTCATATTATTTCTTCATTAAATTCATAAGTAGTTCATATTGTTTTTTATTATTTTTAGCAACTACTCCTAAAACGATACCTGATAAATACATCATTAAAGTTAATAAGAATAATATACTTGCAATTACAAATCTTATTTGATGAATAGGTATATTACCTAATACTGGAATTCCTAATATTAAACTAACAATTAATAAAAGTGTTCCAAGTATTCCAAAAAATGCTCTTGGTTTATATTCTTTAAAAAGTACGGCAATTGTTTTAAGTACTTTAAAACCATCTTTATATGTATTAAGTTTTGATACACTACCTTCTGGTCTATCTTTATAATTAACTGGAACTTCCACTAAATGATAGTTTTTATCTACTGCATGAATAGTCATTTCTGTCTCTATTTCAAATCCTTTTGATAAAACTGGAAATCCTTTTACAAAATCATAACTAAATGCACGATATCCTGTCATTATATCTTTTACATTATTATGAAACAATTTATTAATTAAAAATCTTACCATTTTATTTCCTAAATTATGAAATGGTCTTTTGTTTTCTGTAAAATATGTTGAGGATAGTCTATCTCCAATTACCATATCAGCCTTTTTAGATAATATTAAATCACACATTTCTCTTGCATTTTCGGCTGGATATGTATCATCTCCATCTATCATTATGTAACACTCTGCATCAATATCTCTAAACATTGAACGAATTACATTTCCTTTTCCCTGTTTATATTCATAAACTACAGTTGCTCCAGCTTTTCTTGCTATTTCATCTGTATGATCGCTAGAGTTATTATCATACACATAAATTGTTGCCTCTGGTAAAGCTTTTTTATAATCCTTTACTACTTTGGCTACTGTTTTTGATTCGTTATAACACGGTATCAATACTGCTATTTTTTCCATAGTACCTTCTTTCTTACCTATATACTAACATACTTTATATATAAAAGCAAAAAAAATATTAAAACCTATTAATAAGTTCTAATATTTTGTTATTTTAAATATCTTTTTAAATATAAACCTGTATAAGAATTTTTATTTTTTACTATTTCCTCTGGAGTACCAGTACAAACTATTTTACCACCACCATCTCCACCTTCAGGCCCTAAATCAATAATATAATCTGCTACCTTAATTACATCCAAATTATGTTCAATTACAATAACAGTATCACCATTATCAACAATACTATTTAATATTTCAAGTAATTTTTTAATATCATCAGTATGAAGCCCTGTCGTTGGTTCATCTAATATAAATACACTCTTACCAGTGGCCTTCTTTTGAAGTTCTTTAGAAAGTTTAACTCTACCTGCCTCTCCTCCAGAAAGTTCTACAGCACTTTGACCAAGTTTAATATATGAAAGGCCAACATCATTTAAAACTTTTAATTTATTATATATTTTAGGAACATTTTCAAAAAATTCTAGAGCCTCACTTACACGCATATCAAGTACATCAGCAATATTTTTACCTTTGTATGTTACATTTAAAGTTTCTTTATTATATCTTTTACCGTGACATACATCACAAGTTACATAAACATCAGGTAAAAAATGCATTTCAATCTTTTTAACACCATCACCTTGACAGGCTTCACATCTTCCACCTTTTACATTGAAAGAAAACTTGCCCTTATCATAACCTTTGATTTTAGCCTCTTTAGTATTTGTAAATAAATCTCTAATATCATCAAAAACTCCTACATAAGTTGCTGGATTACTTCGTGGTGTTCTACCAATAGCATCTTGTGTAATCATTACAACCTTATCAATATTAGAAAGTCCTTCGACTTTATCACATTTACCAGGAATAACTTTTGATTTATATACATAATTTTGAAGTGTTTTATAAAGTATTTCATTTACTAAAGTACTTTTACCACTTCCAGAAACACCGGTTACACAAACAAATTTACCTAAAGGAAAATCTACATCAATATCTCTTAAATTATTTTCTTTAGCACCTTTGATGGTTAAAAATTTGCCATTTCCTTTTCTACGAGTTTTAGGCACTTCAATTTTAAGTTCTCCACTTAAATATTTGCCGGTTAAACTATTTTTATTTTTCATAACTTCCTCAGGGGTACCAAAAGCCACAACATTACCGCCATTTTCTCCAGCACCAGGTCCAATGTCCACTAAAAAGTCGCATTGTCTCATTGTATCTTCATCATGTTCAACTACAATTAAAGTATTACCTAAATCTCTCATTTCTTTAAGACTATCAATAAGTCTTTGATTATCTCTTTGATGAAGTCCAATTGAGGGTTCATCAAGAACATATAATACACCAGAAAGTTTACTTCCTATTTGAGTAGCTAACCTAATTCTTTGGGCTTCACCACCAGATAATGTTTCTGCACTACGATTTAAAGTCAAATAATTAAGTCCAACATTTTCCAAAAATGTAAGTCTATTAATGATTTCCTTTAAAACAAGTAAACTTATATTTTTTTCTTCTTCATTAAGTTTTAAACTTTCTAAAAAGTTTTTTAACTTTGTTAAGTTCATATCTGTTAAATCATAAATATTCTTTTTATTTATAAATACATTTAAAACTTCTTTTTTTAGTCTTGTACCTTTACATTTTTCACAAGTACTTTCAACCATATAATTTGAAAGCCAATCTCTTACCCAGGATGCAGATGTTTCAATATATCTTCGCTGAAGTAAATTAACTACGCCTTCATAATAATCTGTTACATATCTAACATTTCCAGTTTTTGATTCATATTTAAAATCAAGTTTTTCTTTTGTACCATAAAATATAATATCAAGTTTTTCACGAGAAATATTTTTAACTGGAGTATCCATATCTATATCATATTTTTTACACACTTGTTTTAAAGCACTAAAATATAAATTATTATCATTATTTATAGGAAGAAGTGCACCATGATTTAAAGTTTTATCTTTATCAGGCATTATAAGATCCTCACTTATTTTAAGTTTAGTTCCAATACCCTTACATTCATCACATGCTCCATAGGGTGAATTAAATGAAAAAAGCCTTGGTTCTAGTTCAGGAATAGAATAATTACATTTATTACAAGCATATTTTTCACTCATAACTATTTCTTCTTCATCAATTAAAAATACTACTTTACCATTTGCCATTTTACAAGAGGCTTCAATATCTTCGAAAATTCTGCTTCTTTCATCACTTGAAACAGTTAATTTATCAATTACTATATCAATATTATCTTTTTTATTTTTTTCTAAAGTAAAATCTTCATCAACATTAACAAAACTACCATTTACTCTAAGTTTAGTATAACCACTTTTTTTAGCATCTTCAATTTCTTCCTCATGCATACCTTTTTCACCGTGAATTATTGGTGATAAAATACTTATTTTTTTACCATCATATTCCATAATTTTATTAGTCATTTCCTCAATAGATTGACTTTTAATAGGAATTTTATGAGTTGGACAATAAGGCACACCTATTCTAGCAAATAAAAGTCTTAAATAATCATATATTTCCGTAATAGTTCCTACTGTTGAACGTGGATTTTTATTCGTAGATTTTTGATCAATACTAATTGAGGGTGATAATCCTTCGATTGAATCAACATCTGGTTTTTCTGTACCACCAATAAACTGTCTTGCATAAGCAGATAAACTTTCAACATATCTTCTTTGACCCTCAGCAAAAATTGTATCAAATGCTAAACTACTTTTTCCACTACCTGATACACCAGTCATTACAATTAATTTATTTTTAGGAAGTTCAATATTTATATTTTTTAAATTATTTTCCCTTGCTCCCTTTATTATAATTTTATCCATACTATCCCTTCTTTGCTTTTATTATTCTACCACAAAAATTATTTTTTTTGCATAATTAATATAACATATTTAAAAGCATATTTCAAGTACACTTGTTCGATTAAGCTTGAAATAAAAAATAATAGTTTTATTTACTATTATTTTCATTATAAACTTCAACTTTTTTTAAGCAATAATTTCCTTTTGGATGAGTAAAACACTCCATACAAACATCATAGTCCTTTTCTACCATATCAAACCCTGTTATAAGTGGATAAATACCATTCATAATACTTGGCAAGAAAAATATTACAACAGCAATTATAAATTTTGTAATAAGACCTCTGATACCTTTTTTAACTTCTTTATCGTCATCTGATATAACTGCTTTTCCAAGAGTAATTATACCTAATACAATTAATGCAATTGGTAACACAATTTTAAATATTAAAAGCACATAACCAAGGCCTTGCCATATTGTTATAGTACTAGCACAAAATCCATTTTCTGTTCCTATATTCATAATTTCACCCCTTTGGTAACAATACTATACCATATATTAGAAAAAATTACAAATAAAAAACCATTATTTAATATATAATGGTTACTTACTAACTTGACAGTTACTTGGACTACTTATACAATTTACACAAATCATATAATCTGCTTCAACTTCACTAAATCCGTTAACAAGTTTGAAACATGCTGTAACAAGGTTTGGTAAAAAGAATATAACAACTGCAGCAATAAATTTAGTAATTAATTTATTAACTTGAGTTTTAATCTCTTTATCATCATCAGCAAGAACAGCCTTTCCAAGTCCTATAATTCCTAGAACAATAAGCATAATAGGAATAACTATTTTTAAAATTAAAACGATTCTTCCAATGAATTGCCATACCTCAGCAGTAGTAGAACAAAAAGCACCATTTCCAACATTATCAATACCTGACATATACAACTCTCCTTTACATATCTTTATTTTACCTTTTTTACCTAATTATGTCAATAATTAAGTGTCCACTTTACATTATTTATCTAAATAAACTAAATCCTTTTGAATCATGATCGTCTATTCTTGTAAAACCTAATTCTTTAAGTAGTTTCTTTATAACTACATTATCATCAATTTTATCATCAACATTTGGCATATTATAAAAGACTTTGCTTCCACTTTCTTTTTCAAAATCAGCAACATCACTTTGTGAAAGTACACTTCTATTTAAAATAATCTTTTTACCTTTTAATTTATTAAATGCTTGTCTATCTAATTTAATTAATTTATTAAGTTGAATTAATCCTGGTTCTATTAAATAAAGCACATCAGTAAAATAACTTTCAACATCAGCATTATTCATATCTATTAATATAACTTCAGTTTCATTATTATTTAAATTACTTAAATACTTATTTAATTCAAAACTATTAACATTAATATCAAGATTATTATCATTAAAATATATTAAATCACCCTTATCAAGTTCACATGCTTTAACTTTATAATTCTTTTCTAAGTGTTTTTTTAATAAATATGTAAGAGTTGTTGCTCCAGCATGTTCTGTAACATTCTTAATACCAATAATTCTTTGTCCTATAAAACCAACATTATTTGTTTTAGCATTATCATTAAGTTTAGGTTCTTCCATACGCATATTTAAATCTTGATAATTTGCAACATCTTTATATGTATTTGGATTATCTATTAAAAATGGTATTGCATCAGCATTCTTTGTAAAATTATAAATACCCATAGATACTAAACTTGATAAATACATTGGTGAAGATACAACATTAGAATCATCTAAAAGAATAATGACTTTAGACATGTCAAATGCCACGGATAAATTTTGTATTGTATTAATATTTTCATAATCCTCAATGGCTGTAATATCAAGTATCATTTTATTGTAATAAAAATTTTTAAAAGTTGCAGCTAAATCATCTACAGTAAAAACTCCATTTAAGGTTTTTATTACATCAATACCTAAGCTCATTAAAACACTTTCATTTTTATTTGAAATAATAACATTCATTTTTTTCTCCTATCTATATAATAATTTTGTTTCGCCAATTGCTCTAAAATTAAATAATGAATTTACAATTGGAATATCTAATTGATAAAAAACATATATTTGATAATAATAACCTTTCAGAGTATCTTCACTATTAGTCTTTTGAGCAGGTATCTTTGCTATACAAAATGAATCTTTCTTTCCAGTTATAGTTTTTTCACCAGTACGGGTATAGCCCACTACTACGGCTTTATTAGTGTGTTTATTTAAATTTTCCTCTATCATTTCACAAGATCCAGTTTGTCTATAAGAGTTACTATCAAGTGAATCTATAATTTTTTGTAAAGTCTCTTGATCTTTTAAGCTAGTGTTACAAGAACCACTTACACATTCAGCACTAGTATCAAATCCACCAGCACTTTCCAAAATAGATACAAGTTGATCTTTTATAGCAAATGCATTAGATTGATTAATTGTAAGTGACATAATTCCTGCAAAAGCTAAAACTAATATAACAACAATTAAAAATAATTGTATTCCACCTATACTTTCCTTCATCTTTTACCCCTTATAATTACACAAAAATTCTTTACCATCCAAATAGCATTTAACCATTCCATCGCTATCTGGTTCTGTTGAACATTTTGCTTTTTCACAACTAGTTTGCATAACATAATTATTTTTAATCATTGGCCAAATAGTAAAGTAAAAAAAGGCTATTAGAATAGCCACACAAATTACAACAACAACTAGATTTGATAGCTCTCCCGTAGCCCTTTTCATATTTACTCCTTATTTACCATCTTCAGCTTGATCTTGTTCCGGGCAAGTAATTACTGTTTCATTTAATGTAATTCCATCATCATCATAAAATCTACACTTTCTATCATTACCTGTTCCCTCACATGCAACTGCTTGAGCACAGTGAGTTCTTGCTAAAATTGCACCTTTTAATTGTGGATATAAGAAAACAGTAAATAATGATAATATTGCTGCTATAGCAACTACAGTAATAACTGTTGTACTTAATTCACCAGTAGCTTCTTTCATATAATTTATTCCTCCTTTATTTTATATTTTTATTATAACAATTTTTTATATTTTTATCAATATGCTTTACATTATAAATTAATCATTTGTAGAACGGCTAGTATTAAAACAATCATAACACCTATACCTGTAGTAATAAGCATTTTCATTGTCATACCTTCCATTTTATCAAGTCTATTTTTATATCTTGTTTCTCTCGCTTTTTGTTGTAATGATGAGATTGACTTTGAAAACGTTAATAATTGTTCCTGTTTTCTTTCTTGCCTTCCTAAACTTAATCTATACAAAAGTCTCATCATTCTCATACTATCTCTTACCGGGTATGTTTTAGCAAATTCCATATACGGATTAATTGAATCATCTCCAGAATTAATAGCATTTATTAAATCTTGAAGTCCAGGTTTAAATATCTCTGGCGCATCATTAATTGATTTACCTATTGCCACTGGAACAGTATAATGTTGAATTAAAATCTCAATACTTTTTAAATAATGTGGTAAAAGTGAATCAATTTGGGAAATATGCTTTTTATAATAACTTTGTAAATTAATATATGTTAACTTAAATACACCATATCCTACAGCACAAGCAAGTACAATCTTTATAGCGGAAAAACCACCAGTTATAGATAACAAAAATGCAAGTATTAAAGTAATTAAACCATTTCTAACCCTTTGGTTAAATAATATATCAGGATTAACTGCATTACCATATTTAGCCTTTACATAAAAGTCCCAATCACTTTCCTTTAGTTTTCTAAATATTGCTTCGTTATCACTAACAAGTTTGCTAAAACTAATTTGACCTGTAGCAAACATTATTCCATATATAATTACACCTAAAATAACTATTTCATAATACATATTATTCTACCCCCACATCTTCATTGTAATACTTCTCTCCCTTTAAAAGAAATAGAGCATTAACAATTATAATAGCGTGTAAAATAATTTGTACATACCATAAATCCAAAAGTTCAATATATCTTTCAGAACCATACATATACTGAACAGCAAGTATTAAGAAAAATAAGGCTAAACCGAATTTAATAAATTTAGAATGAAATTGTTTTCTATCCATTTGATCTCTATATACTCCTTCAACAAGAGCATCTATATCCATCGCCATATTTTCCAAACTTTGTCCAGCATCTCTAGCACCCTCTTTTGTAATTTGAAAGAATAATTGGTGCATATTTTTTACCATATAATATGGATATTTTTTATTAAAATAATCAATTGATTCATCAATCGTACCATTTTGGTATGACATATCAATCATTTTTCTTAAATCCCCAAGAACTGGTTCTTCGATTATACCAGAGTCTCTAACACCCTCGAGAGATTTAACAAAGCTTTGTGTTGTATTAAACTCCATTATTACATTCGTAGTATATGTTTCAATTTGTTCAAATATAAATTCTGAATATATTCTTTGACATCTTAAATATGCTAAATATGGAATAACTGATATAGCAAGTACAGCATATAAAATACATAATAAAATATTATAAAAATATAAATATGCAACAACACCAGCGAATCCCGCAAAAATAACTATTTGAGAAATATACTGCCTAGTGGTAAATTCCTGTCCTAACTCTTTTGCTTTTGCTCTAACTGTTTTAAATGAATACGGTGCATATTTTTCGTATGCTTCAGATGCCGTAGTTATAAAAAATTTATATACATTCTCACCAGGATTTTTACGATATAAAATTATAAAAATTCCCAGAAACAGTAATATAATAAATTCTATCATAAAACTCCTTTCTATAATGTATCTAATTCAACATTTTGATTTACATTATCCTCTTTTGAAACACTATTTTTAGCCTCACTAAATAATGATTCGTCCAAAACTTTTCCTTGTGCTCCAAAATAATCTTTTAAGTATTTAGTTGGTTTATTATAATTAATTGTTCCATCTAAACTTTTAGAAAAAATTATGTTTGATTTTGCTTCATTATTTTCATCTACATAAAACTCAACAACCTCAACTATTTCACGTTGGAACCTTTGAAGTTCCGCACTCATATAACCCTTAACATGAATACCAATTTGTACATATCTATGAATAGATTTTAAGAACTGTTCAATGTCTTGATTACTTTCAAGAAGTGAATACATACGCATTGGAATATGACTTGCACTATCTGAGTGTATTGTTGATATTATGTTATGTCCTGATGAAATTGAGTTACGAACTGCTGTAACTGCTTCCGCAGAACGAACTTCGGAAAGTAATATCCATTTAGGGTTCTGTCTCATACAAGTAACAAGTACATCAGAGTATGATGCAATATTATTTGTTTTCATTGCAACTATATCCCTATGTGGGAATATTCTATCTAAGTGTAATTCTAGTGTATCCTCAATTGTAATAATTTTTTCATTTTCTTCAGTATTCGAAGCAAGATACTTTGCAAGTTCAGTTTTACCTGAACCAGTTTCTCCTGAAATTAAAATATTACAATGTGCTTTAACACAAGAAATCAAAAAATTATGAATATTTTCAGTAACATACTTTTCACTTAATAATTTATTTTTATTTAACCTTATTTTTGCAGGTGTTTTTCTTATAACACACGCTATTCCATTAGTGGCAATACTTTCATGAACAAAGTTAAGACGAAGTTCAGTACTTTCAGCATCCAAAAATGGATGAGCCATATTAAATGTTGTTCCCATAACATTTGAACATTGAAAAGCAAGTTTTTCCATTAACGCATTATTTATTTCTGGTCTATTAACCATATATATACCTTTATCAAGGGTTTTTAACCAAACATTACCGCCATTTGAATATGAAATGTCGGTAATATTATCATCGTTTAAAAACTCAGTAATAGGTCCAAAATCTAACTGTGAAAATATTGTATCTTTCACAAAATATCACTCCTTTTTATTCTGTTGGTAATGTAGCAGTTTTTGCTAAAATGAAATTCTTTAAGTAATCAATTGTAACCGTATCAGCATTTAAATCAGTATAATGTTTATTTCTTGGAACAGGTACAAGAGTAATTCCAGATACATAACCAGCTTTCATTAATAATTCATACATATCATTTGGTACTGCAAATAAAAGTTCTGCAGGAGTTCTTGTTTCAGTTGAACCAAAAACATCTTTACCACTACTATCACGAACACCAAGAACTGATATACTTTCAATGAACTTTCCAAACATAATTTTTCCAGAATCATCAGTGGCTTTTAAATAAAGGTCAATTTTATCACCAGGATATATTGAATTACCAAATGTTGTATGATTATTTACTGACATACTATAAATTGTATGTTTATCAGGAATATCATCAAAAACTGAGTTTGGTAATTCAGCTTTTGTAACAACCTGAGTTTTATAAAATAATCCACCCTTTGGAATTGATGTTCCTGTTGTAATATAATATCCAATTAAAGAACCTTGATTTTGTATTATATCAGCAGTTTTTAAAAGTTTACTATTAACCTCTACCATTCCTATTTTATCTTCAGTTATTTCATCAGTAGCGTGAAGTTCTTCTTTTGCATAAGGTACTTTAATTGGTGTTGTTGCCTCCTTAACTCTCATATTATAAAAGAACCAAAGTACAACTACTCCTGCAAGTACAAGCAAAATAGTAACAGTATTTTTATTTGCGATTGTCTTTTTAATAAATGCACTAATATTTCCCATTTTTATCCTCCTCTGATATTATCATCTATCATATCAATTATAACAACAATTATTTTTATTTTCAATAAGTAATATTAAAAAAAAATTAGAATTTAAATTTCTAATTTTTTTTTAAATATATATATTTACTTACCCATTCAGTAAATTTATCTATATCTTGATATTTTTCAATATCACTATTTTTTTCTGCATCAAGGAAAGTCACAATTTTACCATCTTTAATTATTAATACTGATGGAGCATATTTCACAGTTTTATAATATGATGTTTTTTTAAATTCATCAATTGACATAGAAAGTATTTCTATATTTTCATTTTTAGAAAAACTTTTAAATATTTCATCACAAGGAATTGCTAATGAACAATAATAATTATAAGTAAATAGTAAAAAACTATCCTCTGATTTTAAATCATCTGCCTTAATATCTCTTATTTCAGAGGAACCATAATAACTATCATTTAAATAAAACTTTTCTATATTTTCTTTTTTTTGACAACCACATAATATTAATAATAAAGATAATACTATTAAAAATTTTTTCACTATTTAATCTCCGTAAAATTATCAAAATTAATATCGTGATAAGTTGCTTTCCAAAATTCATAAATAGTTTTTCCATTTTCTTCTTTTTTGATTTGAACATTATTATCACCATCATAGAACCAATATCCACCTATATTATAGATTTTATTTTCATCCCATCCAAGTGATACCAAAAGTTTTTTTGTCATACCGGCATATCCACCGCCACCACATATTAAGAAAATATTTTTATCTTTAGGAAAATACATTTCTAAAAATTCCATAGATTCTTTATAATTTGGTGAATATGTTCCATCTTCATTTTCAGTAAATAAAGTTTTTCCTTCATATGTTTTTCCAACAGCCTCAGGAAGCCCTTTTACTTTAGTTAAATATGGATAAGGTATTATCTCAAAGCCTTTTATTGTTCCAGAAAGCATTGAATCACCACCAATAGCTTCATAATTACCTGGATCTGAAAGCATTCTCATATCACGATAAACTGAATCACTTCTTCCTAGATACTTATCAATAGTCTGTTCATTGATATTTTTATCAATACCAAGCATACCTCTTTCACCTTCAGTAACTTCAGGTTTAGGAAGTTTTTCTAAAGTTTCAACTTTATTAAATATAAAATATGAAAGCAATCCTCCTACTAAAATACCAATTATTAAATATATTATTTTTTTCATACTTACTCTACTCCTTTCAAATACATAATAAAATAAATAAGTTAAAAAAACAATAAACTAATCATTGAATTTACTCAACTATTAGTTGAATTCTAAACTTATTAAATAGATTAAAATACAAATAATGCATAAAATATCGTAGGTGATAAAATGCAAAAATTATTGGAAATTAATAATATTTCTAAAACTTTTAACACTTTAAATGGTGAAATTAATGCTATAAAAAGTATATCTTTTGATGTGAATAATGAACAGTTTATTGCAATTGTTGGTTCCTCAGGATGTGGAAAATCAACCCTACTTAATATTATTTCTGGCTTACTTGAAAAAACAAATGGTACCATCAAATTTTATAAAAAAAATCCTATAATTGGTTATATGCTTCAAGAAGATGCACTTCTTCCATATTTAAATATTCTAGATAATGCAACTTTGGGTTTATCTTTAAAAAAGATTAAAACAAAAGAAAATATTGAATATACAAAAAGACTTTTAGAAACATATGGTTTAAAAGATTTTATCTATAAATATCCGAAAGAACTTTCTGGTGGTATGAAGCAAAGAGTTGCTCTAATCAGGACACTTGCTATTAAACCAGATATTCTTCTTTTAGATGAACCTTTTTCCGCTCTTGACTATCAATCAAGATTAAGCGTTTCTGAGGATGTTTATAATATAATTAAAAAAGAAAAGAAAACTGTTATTATGATTACTCATGACATTGCGGAGGCTATAAGTTTAAGTGATAAAATAATAGTTCTTTCCAAAAGGCCTAGTATAGTCAAAAAAATTTATGACATTAAAATGGAAAATAAATCCACACCGATTAATAATCGTACATGTAAAGAATTTAGTGATTATTACGATAAAATATGGAGGGATTTAGATGAAATATAGTAATCAAACTTTATATTTAAAAACTATGAAAAGGAAAAGTTTTTTAATAAAACTAACTAGAATTTTAATTGTATTTTTTTTATTATTTATATGGGAATTATTAACTAGAAAAGGTATAATTAACTCATTTATATATTCAAGTCCATCAAAAATTTATTTAACTATTAAAAAACTATGTATCGAAGGTAATTTATTTTCACATATATTTACAACACTATATGAAGTTTTAATTTCATTTTTACTCGGGGGAATACTTGGTATATTAATTGCAGTTATCTTTTATGAATACCCTACTTTTTCTAAAATATTTGAACCATTTTTAGTAATTTTAAATGCACTTCCTAAAGTAGCTTTAGGACCAATAATTTTAATTATATTCGGAGCAAATATGAAAAGTATTATAATTATGGCACTTTTAATAAATTTAATTGTAACTACTCTTTCAATGTATAATGGTTTTCTAAATACTGATAAAATAAAAATCAAATTATTTAAAACATTTAATGCAAATAAATTTCAAACTCTTACTAAACTAATCATTCCATCATCATACATAACAATTATTTCATCATTAAAACTAAATATATCTTTAACATTAATAGGTGTTATAACTGGAGAATTTCTTTCTTGTCAAAAAGGAATTGGTTATTTAATTATGTATGGATCTCAAATATTTGATTTAGATTTAGTAATATCTGGTGTATTTATACTCTTAATATTTTCTTATTTATTATATTTTATTATTTCTAAAATAGAAAAAAGATTAATCCGTGAAGATTAATTTTTTAATTCATATTTTAAATTTAAATCTTTATCTATAGTAATATCAAATGTATATGTATAAACTTTACCTTCGTTTGTAACCTTAAAATCAATAGTGGTTTTTCCCTCTTTTAAAGGTATAAAATTTAAATCCAAATCATATATCGAAGTATTTAATCCTTTAACAACTATATTTACATAATCATTTTTTACACCTTTATAACCAAAATCTCCATCAAACTTTGGTAAATGTAAAATATAATGTGGATTTTTATGTTTAGTATAGTACTCTATATTATTTTGTTTTAACTTCCAAGTTAGTTTTTCTATGTCATAAACATATTTAGAATTATCTAAAAAATCATTTATTAAAAGTTTATCTTTTTTATTAACAATTAAATAAAATTTATCTTTATCATAACAATCAAAATAATATTCAAAAAGTTCATCTTCATAAAACATATTATTTTCACTACAAGTCTTATCATAACTAAACTCTATCAAAGGATTATAAACTTCATTCCACTTTTGATTACTATCATTACTTTTTTTAATAAATATAAATATAATAGAAATTATTATTACGATAAAAATAAATAAAGCTAATATAGGTTTAACTAAATCTTTCCCATTAATTTTATTTTTTTCTAAAAAGAATATATTTCTAAGTAGTTTATCAATGCCTTTGAAGTTTATAAAAAGATAAAATAATATTGCCCCTAAAGTATTTAGTATAATATCATCAATATCAAATGATCCAGAAAGTGTTAATAGCTGAATAAGTTCAAAAGAAATAACTATTAATACAATTGTTAATAAAAAGTTAATAAATTTGTTTTCTCTTTTAAATAAATATTTTAAGAAAAATGCAAAAGGCATAAAACATAGTAAATTACCTAATAAATTTATACAAACTAGCTTAATATCAAAATAAATCCCTGAATTATCTAAATAATTTTTAATTGTATTAAATGGAATAATATTAAAGTTGTTATCAAAATAAGATTTAATTGTATCTTTTGAGGCTGTGAAAATAAATTCAAAATTTCTACCAAAATTATTTCCTAAAACTATAAAATTAATTAGTAATAATAAATAAAGAATAAATATTACCCAAATACTTATTTTCATATATTTCTTTGAATTATAGTATTTAGTTAAAAATCTTCCGCCAAAGTAAGTAAATATTGATGCAACACATAAAACAATTACCTTTTTAAATTCAGGCATAATTAATTTTACACTAACCGAGGTTGCTAAAAAAAATATTGTTAATACTCCCGTAATTACATAACAAATTATTCCAATTATTAAATTTTTCTTCATAAAAGTACCTTTCTACATTAATATTATACTATATTTAAAAATTATTGTAAAAAAAAATTAACCTATAAAGATTAATTTTAATATTTACTAACTTGATAATTTTCAACATCAACTGAAGTTTCTTGGCCAAATAAATCAATAATAATTGTAAGGCGATTATTTTCAGCATCAATACTATCAATCTTACCACTCATACCATTGAATGGTCCATCAATAATGTTAACATTGTCGCCAACTTTCATTTCATTATCAATATTTACTCTACTCATTCCCATAGTAGCAAGAACTCTATCAATTTCTTGAGGTGGAAGTGGTGTTGGTTTTGCTCCTTTTCCACTTGAACCGATAAATCCTGTTACACCTGGTGTATTACGGACAATATACCACGCTTCATCAGTCATTATCATTTCCACTAAAATATAACCTGGAAACATTTTTTTAACTTTTTCTTTTTTAACACCATCTTTTACTTCAACTTCAGTAGTTTCTGGTATTATTACTCTAAAAATATAATCTTGCATACCCATACTTTCAGTACGCATTTCAAGTTTTTGTTTTACTGCAAGTTCATGTCCGGAATAGGTATTTACTACATACCATTCTTTTTTTTGTTCTTCCATTAGTTAATCCATCCTTTCACTAAAGATAAAAGTAAATTTAGTAATAAGAAAAATCCACATACGACTAAGCACATAATAACAGTAGCAATAGTATACTTAATTACCTCTTTAAAAGTTGGCCACTTAACAAGTTTCATTTCCTTTTTAACGCCTTTTAAATAACTTTCTTTAGGCGCTTTTACATTTTTTTTCTTAGTAGCATTTACTTTTTTAACGTTTTTTGTTTTTTCATTTTCTTTTGTCATAATTCCTCCAATAAAAAAACACTCTTTCGTGTTCATTTATAATATACTATATTTTTTTATAAAATGCAAGTGTTTTTTATTAAAATCCTCGTGTGGATCCTCCACCACCTGAAGAACCTCCTCCTCCAGAAAATCCTCCGGATGAACCACCAGATGATCCTCCAAAAGATGAACCACCTCCATAATAGCCAGAACCTGAACCTATACCAGATAAAATATTAATTGATAAACCAAAAAAATAACCCATTAAATTATAAACTGAAAATAAATCAGATATTAATTTAATTCCAGTTTGAGATATAAAAGTATTTGCAAAAAAATAAATAATTGTAAAAACAGCTATTTTACTAAACCCCATATATCGAATTATTAAGCCAATTATAAATCCAAGAAACATACCTATTCCTATAATAAATGTAGAATCACTATGGCCATTTGCATATGGTTCATTATAATTTAAATTCAAATTGTTTTGAACAACAATCTCTTTATAAAATGCATCATAACCATTTTTAATACCTTCATCCCATTTATTATTTTTTAAATATGGAATAATATAAGTATCTTGAAATCTACCGGTTTTACCATCAGGTAAAATTCCCTCGAGCCCATACCCTACTTCTACCCTAAATTGTCTTTCTTCAAGAGCAAGTAAAAGAAGTAAACCATTATTTTTAGTTTTGTCTCCTATACCAAAATTTCTAAATAAGGTATTTGCATAATTTTCAATTGTATCACCCTCTAAATTATTTACAGTAACAACAACTATTTGTGTACCATCAACATTTGCAAGTTGGCTACTTTTATCTATAATATATTTTTCAGTTTCCGAAGACAAAATATTTGCATAATCATTAACATAAAACTCTTTTGTTGGGCTAACTATCGCATTTACATTTAAAATACTTAATAAAAGAAATAGAATTAAAAACTTAATTCTATTCAAAAGATACATTTGGAACCTCTTTATCAGAGTTATTAACCTCAAAATAAGATTTTTCTTTGAAATTAAATAAAGAAGCAGTTAAATTATTAGGAAATGTTTTTACAAGATTATTATATTCTTTAACAGCATCATTATAATCTTTTCTAGAAACAGCAATACGATTTTCAGTTCCTGCAAGTTCATCTTGTAGATTTATAAAATTAGTATTTGATTTTAAATCAGGATAATTTTCAACAATTACATATAAGTTATTTAATGCTTTAGTAAGCTCTTCACTAGCACTAGCTTTATCCTCAACAGTACTTGCATTTACTAAATTTTCACGAGCAGTTGTAATACTATCAATAACTTTTTGTTCATGAGTCATATAACCTTTTACAGTATTTACTAAATTAGGAATTAAATCAGTTCTTCTTTTAAGTTGTACATCAATTTGTGCTGCAGCACTTTCAACATTTTCATTTTCTTTAACCATTTTATTATAGCCACTACCTAGTGATATACCAATTACTACTATAACAGCCACTATAATACCTATAATATAACTTTTTTTCATATATACCTACCTTCTAATAACATTATATAAAAAAAAATAACTATTTTCAAGTTATCGTTTATTTTTTTATAAGCCTACGTGTATAAGCTTCCTTTATAAGAGGATCTTTAGGATGCTTTTTATTATAATGTCCACAGTGTTCTTTTTCAAATCCCTCTAAACAATCATTAATCTTTTTTAAATTTTCATACATAATCATATTTGCAGTATTTTCATCAATCATTTGACAAGTAATATAATTAAACCTATCGCGATCAATTCTTTCAATTAAATGAAGATAATCGTGTGAAGTTTTTTGTCTAAGTATAGCACCATTCCAAAATAAATAGCCATCACCAATACCTAAAACTTGAGAATCTTTTCTAGCAACAATTAAATGATGAAAACTAAGCTCATTAGGATTGACAAATTCATAACCCATAAAGTCACACCCTAATTTTTTCAATTTAAAAATCTTTATCATTTCTTTAGTGACATCTTTCATAAAAACCTCTTATACTACAAAATACTCTCAACAATTTCATTTTAGCACAAAAATTAGCATTTATAAATATAAAATCACTACTTTCTATTGATTATTTCAAATAATTAGTGCTATAATACCAAAAGAAAAAAAGGTGTGATTTATTTATGAAAAAAAGAAATGTTGCAATTATTGCACACGTAGACCATGGTAAAACTACATTAGTAGATGAAATTATCAAGTATACTCATACATTTAGAGAAAATGAGGATATTAGTAATTTAAGCATGGATACAAATGATATTGAAAAAGAAAGAGGTATAACAATACTTGCTAAAACTACTTCCGTTGACTATGATGGTTATAAGATTAATATTCTTGATACTCCAGGTCATGCTGACTTTGGTGGTGAAGTTGAAAGAATTATGAAAATGGTTGATGGTGTACTTTTAGTAGTAGATGCTTATGAAGGACCTATGCCTCAGACAAGGTTTGTTTTAAAAAAGGCTTTAGAGGCCGGTTGTAAACCAATTGTTGTTATTAATAAAGTTGATAAACCAACTCAAAGAGTTACCTCTGTAGTTGATGAAGTACTTGAATTATTTATTGAACTTGGTGCTACTGATGAACAAATTGAATTTAAAACAGTTTATACAAGTGCCGCTAATGGAACAAGTTCTCTTTCAAATAACCCATCTGATCAAGAAAAAGGTTTCAAACCACTTATGGATTTAATTGTTTCTGAAATACCAGAACCTACTGGAGATGAAAATGCTCCATTACAATTTCAACCAGCTTTACTTGACTACAATGATTATGTAGGAAGAATTGGTGTTGGTAAAGTATTTAATGGTAAAATTAAGGTTGGTCAAATGGTTAACTGTATAAGACTTGATGGTACTGAAAAAAACTTTAGAGTTCAAAAATTATTTGGTTATGTTGGATTAAAAAGAATAGAAATTGAAAGTGCCACAGTCGGAGATATAGTTGCTGTTGCGGGTCTCGAAGACATTTCAGTTGGAGAAACTTTAACTGAAGTTGGTAATCATAATGCCCTACCAATACTTCATATTGATGAACCAACACTTCAAATGACTTTTGGAGTTAATACTTCTCCATTTTCTGGAAAAGATGGTAAAATCTTAACATCAAGAAAAATTGGTGAGAGATTATTCAAAGAAACACAAAGAGATGTAAGTTTAAAAGTTGAACAAATTGATAGTGAAAACTTGATGGTATTAGGCCGTGGAGAACTACACTTATCTATCTTAATTGAAAATATGCGCCGTGAAGGTTTCGAACTTGAGGTTTCTAAACCAAAAGTTATTATTAAAGAAATTAACGGTGTAAAATGTGAACCTTATGAAGACTTACAAATTGAAATAACTGATGAATATATGGGTGGTGTTTTCGAAGAACTATCTCAAAGAGGCGCCATAATGGGAAATATGACACATTTAGGAAACTTAATTAGAATTAATTATGAAATTCCATCACGTGGACTTATTGGTTTTCCTACAAACTTTATGACTTTAACTAAAGGTTATGGTATAATGAACCATACATTTACTGAATTTAAACCTGTTGAAAATATAAATATAGGTGAAAGAAAACTTGGAGTTCTTGTTGCTAGTGAAGAAGGAAAAGCAACTGCTTATTCTCTTGGTGGCCTTGAGGACCGTGGTACAATGTTTGTTGAACCAAATGAAGAAGTTTATGAAGGTATGATTGTTGGTGAATGTAATAAAGATGTTGACCTAGCTGTAAACGTTGTTAAAGGAAAAGAACTTACAAACACAAGAAGTGCTTATGCAGATAAAACTGTAGTTCTAAAAAGACCTAGAATATTCACTTTAGAGGCAGCACTTGACTTTATTAATCAAGATGAACTTGTTGAAATTACTCCTCATCATTTAAGAATGAGAAAGAAAATTTTAAATACAGAACTTAGAAAGAAATTTGATGCTAGAAAATAGCATCTTTTTTATTTATAATAATTTTATTAGATATCGACATAGTCATTACATTGTTATATATTTATATAGAAAGAAGAAAGAAATATGATGTTATTATAAGTCATAGTGAACTATTTAAATAACAAACTCAATTTTTGAGTTTTTTTATGTGTTAAAAAGTATTTTAGGCAAAATAAAAAACCTCCACAAGAGAGATTTTATATTAACAATGGTAACCCGTAGGGGGTTCGAACCCCTGAATGCTGCGCTGAGAACGCAGTGTGTTAAACCACTTCACCAACGGGCTAAGCCATTAACATATTACCATACTTTTTTTTAGTTGTCTACACTATAATTATCAAAATAACCAGAAATATATACAACTGGAGTACCTTTATCACCTGAACCTGAAGTTAAATCACATAAAGAACCTATTAAATCAACATATCTACGAGGTGTTGTTCCTTGTGATGCAATTGTTCCTTTAAGGTTAGAATCTTTAGTTCTAATTTCATTTTTAATAGCCTCATTTAACTCTTCACCACTTAAATTACTGAATTTATTATCAGATATATATTTAAGTTTTATTTCATTAGGGCTTCCTTCAAGGCCTTTAGTATAATATGGAGATACTACTGGATCAGCAAGTTCCCATATTCCACCAACTGGATCTTTAAACGCACCATCGCCATAAATCATTACTTCAATATTTTTACCAGTTTTTTCATATAACTTTCTTTGAATATTATCTACTAAACCTTGTGCATTACTTGGAAATAATTTAACTCTTTCTTCAGTAGAACGATTAGAGCCAAGTAATCCATATTTTTCATTACATCCGCTTCCATCAACTGGACTAGTTAAAATATCATCAAGGCCTAAAATAATACCATCTGAATTTTCCTTTAAAGTAGCTTTTGTTTCAAATCTTGTATGAATATCACAAACAAGAACATCTTTTTCATAATTTAAAATCTTTTTAGGATTATTTGCTAATATAATTTCTATTTCACAATTTTCTTTTTTTACTAAATCTTTATAGAAATCAACCATATTTACACCAGTAAAAATATGTTTAAAATCGCCAAATTTTTCATAATATGTTTTCTCATCAATAACATCAGTATATGGATTTATTCCACTTTCTTTTAATCTTTTTTTATCTAAAATATCATTACCTACTTCATCTGATGGATAAGATATTTGTAAAGTTATTTTGTCCATTGCTCTTGCTATTGCAGATAAAAGTACTGCAAATCTATTTCTTGAAAGAATTGGAAATACCACACCTATATGGTTAGTACCAAATTTATTTTTAATATCTTTTGCAATTTCATCAACTGTTACATAGTTTCCCATTGCAATACCGACTACCGCTTCAGTTACTGCAACAATATCTTTATCGTGAAAAGTAAAATTATCACTTTCACTAGCTTTCAAAAGACTATCTACAACAATATCCTCCAAATTAGAATTTTCTTTAATTATGGGAGTTCTTATTCCCCTTACTACTGTTCCTACATTTCTCATATTTTTTATCACCTAGTATAATTATATAACACTAGTTAAATATTAACAAACTTATTTGACAATACTTTACACATTACAATATACTTTTTTTATTTTTAAAAACAAATTATCATTAATGCATTAAAAAAGATATAGCTAATCTACATCTTTTCTTGCTAGTATTGAAGCAGGAGTTTTTGAAACAATTTTCATAATTGGTAAAAGTCCTACGATTATGTTAAATAAGTATACAATAACAATACTTAATATAATTGTAAATGGATTTACCAAATAATTTTTTTCAAAATAACTTATTGTCTGAAGTGTTTTTAAAGCATAAGTTGTAAATAAAATACCAGGAAGTGATGCTACAGTTGTAATAGCAATAATTTCTCCATAAAACATTTTATAAATATCACTTTTTTTAGTACCTATTGCTCTATATATACCAATTTCCTTTATCCTTGAAAGATATGAAGAACGTATCATTAAATAAATTTCCACAAAAGAAATAAACAAAATAACACCAGATGCAATAAGACCAGATTTTACAACAGTTTCCCTTGAATCTAAATATTTTTCTTTAGCAGTGTCATAAGATTTTACAACATTTAAATTTTCATTATTTAAGCTTTCAATAGCAATTTCACTATCACTTGGCATTATAGTTAAGTTTTTAGATTTACTTATTAACTCATATTTAATCATATTTTCATTAACAAGCATATTTTTGCCATCATAATAACCTACTACAGTTAATTTTTTATTATTAATTTTATTTTCTAATTTACTATTAAGTGGATTATCAATTTCTTTATTAATGTTAATAACAACTTCATAATCATTTTCTGGAAGTCTACCTTTTTTTATACTCAAATTATCAATTAATTTATAATTTAAATATTTATCACTTATTTCAGCATCATAAACCATTGATTCAGCATCATAAACCATAGTTTCATCAGTACCTAAACTATTATATAATATATCAATCATGTATTTTTTATTTGTAAAAATACTATAATCTCCAATATCAGTAATACCTGTGATAGTAAATATTAAATCACCACAATTAACCTTATATCCAATTAAATCTTGAACTGAATAACCAGTTTGAATACCTATTTTTTCTTCACCTGTAAATAATTTATTAAGTGTTGATTTATCCACAACTATATCAAAATCATTATCTGTTTTTTTTCCATAAATTATATCAGAATCATTTATATAATTTTTATTAACCAATGTACCAGAGATAGTTGAACTAGCATTTTTAGTTTGATAATAATTATCAAATGTAATTTTAAAATTTGCATTTCCACTGCCAGGTAAAATATAATCTATTCCATTTAATGATTCATATTTTCCAAAATTATCTATATTTATCTTTTGCATTTTCACTTCAAGATAATTTTTATTTTTTTCAATAAAGTAACTGTCCTTTACATTAAGTATTCCTAAAGTATTACTTACAGCATACATAATAAATGCTCCAGAGGCTAAAAAACCTAGTAATAATAATTTTTTAATAAAGGAATAATCAAGTATCTTTTTAAAACCTAAAAATATTACTTTAAATACATTAAATATAGAACTATACTTATGTTTAGTAGTTTCAATATTCTTAAAATCAAATTCATATTTTTCATAAATTGATTTATCTATTTGTCTATAATGATCGTTTATTAGTTCAATATTAGAGTTTTCATCAACAACCTCAATTTTTTCACTACCATTTGTTTTAATATAAATATTATTATTTTTAGCAATTATTGTTATATTAGATTTAATCTTATTATCAAAATATAATGTTATATTACCATTTTCCTCTTTAGTTTTAAAATCTTTTAAATAGATTTTATTATCAATTTTATAATCAAGTGATCCTTCATAACTATTCTCATAATCTTTTACGATTTTACCATCAGAAACCTCAATTATTCTATCTGCATAAAATTTCGCTATATCATTTTCATGTGTTACTAAAATTACTAATCTATTTTTAGATATTGATTTAATAATATTCATTATTTCAAGTGTATTTTGACTATCAAGGTTTCCAGTAGGTTCATCACATAATAAAATATTAGGATTTTTTACAATTGCCCTTGCAATAGCTACTCTTTGTTTTTCTCCACCAGAAAGCATTCCTGCT
>FR899413.1:0-5416 GCA_000437315.1 Mycoplasma sp. CAG:472 | reverse complement strand
CTATTTCTATATCTATAAATTTTTAAGGTTTCTAATACAAAATTAACTCTTTTTTCAATTTCCTTTTTATTTTTTACGCCAATCATTTTAAGCGCTATAGCAACATTATCAAATACAGTTAAGTTTTCTAATAAATTATAATTTTGAAAAATATATCCAATGTTTAAATTTCTTTCTTTATCTACATAGTATGTACTTTTCTTAGTAATTTTCTTACCATTTACATAAATCTTACCACTTTTTACTTTATCAAGTCCACCAATAACATTAAGAAGGGTTGTTTTTCCACATCCACTTGGTCCCAAAAGACATACAAGTCCAGTAGAATCAAAACTAACAGAGGTATTATCAATAACATGAATTTCATTCTTTTTATTTTTATTAAAGTATTTATTTACTTTTTCTAATTTTATCATTACTCTGCCTCCTCCCTATAAGTTTTCATCGCTGATGAATTAAATAGTTTTCTTGAATATCTAAATGATATAATAATGCTCATTACAAAACATATAACATATACAAAAATATAGTCTTTTATGCCAAGATATTTAACCATATCATATAAATTATTATTAACAATAATATTATTCTTAACTAAAATACATAATCCTAGTATTAAAGCAAAAGCAATATGATATATTAAAAATAATTCAATATTAATTAAATTCTTTAATACTTTTTTAGTTGCTCCGAGTATTCTTAATGTTGCATAATAAACATTTCTTGATTTTTCAATTAATCTAATAACAAAATATGCTATAAAGAAAAGTACAATAAATATAATAGTCATAACTATCAACTTAAATATTTTAATTACTTCGAGAACACCATTTGAATAATTTATTTTGGCATCTTTAATAAATAATGGCTTAAATCCATTTGATTCAAGATAACATTTAGCCTCAGGAATATCCTTTACATCTTTTAAATAAATTGATGATTGATAAGTTCCCATATTAAATAAAGATAGATAATCCTCTTTTGAAATATATATTATAGAGTTATTATTTTCATAATCTTTAACACCTGTTAAATGTTCAAAATTATATTTCAAATACATATCACTAATTTCTAAATCTATATTATTTTCATAATAAATATTTTTAACATTAATATTCAATATATTATTTTTACACCAACTATATTTACACATTACATTAAGTTCATATGGAACAACTGCTTTTCCTTTAGGTACTTTATCACTAGCACTATAAAGTAAATCTACTTTTTGATTATTTAAGGTAATTGTAACCTTACTATAGTTTTCATAACTATTTATTTTAATTTTTTCTAATACATCATCACTTACATAAAAAATATCATTATCATATTCATTATCTTTAAGCACAAATCCTGTTACTTTTAAATCTTTATTTGAACTTGATACATTATCTGTATTTCTTAAACTAAGTTTTGTTTCTTTTAACTTATCTTTTAAAGTTGAAACATAATAATTATTTTTATTAGTTTCTAATATTATTTCATTATCATTAATAGGTTTTTGACCCTCAATGTTAGATTTTAATTCACGTATACTTTTTACATTACCATAAAACCAAAAAGTATTATCATCAGTTAAACTATATGTAGTATCTAAAATTATATCATCCTTCACTACTGATTTTACATAATCAAGTTTACTTATTTTATCTAATTCTTCATTTGTAATTACACTATTATCACTTTTTTTAATTACAATTCTTTCATCAGATAAATCACTAAAATAATAGTTATAACCATTTTTATTTTCTTCATACTCTGCTTTTCTAAACGAAGAATATATTCCTAAAAAGGCAAAAGTAATTAATAAGAATACCATTAAAAGTAAAATAAACTTCATAGGTAAATTAAATGTATTTCTTACCCCAAGTCTAATTTTATTTAAAAAGCTAATATTTTTATATTCATGAAGACTTGCTTTACTTTCTTCATAAGGTTTAATTGTTATATCCTCACGAACTTTTCCATCATGCATTTCAATCTTACGAGTGGCAAGATCCTCAACATCTTCATAATTATGAGTTACAACAATTACAAGCTTATCTTTTGCTACTTTTGCAAGTAGTTTCATTATAGCCCCTGCAGATCTACGATCTAAATTACCTGTTGGTTCATCTGCAATTATTATTGGTACATCTTTAGCAAGTGCTCTTGCAATTGCTACTCTTTGTTTTTGACCACCAGATAAATGAGAAACTTTACTATTTCTATATTTGTATAAATCTACTTCCTTAATTAATTCAATAACCTTATTTTTAATATCTTTTTTCTTAAAACCATTTAACAAAAGAACTAACTCAATATTCTGATACACTGTATAACTACTTACTAAATTAAATGATTGAAATATATTACCTATATAACTTTTACGATAATGTTCTGCTTCCTCATTACTATAATGACTTGTTTCCATGCCATTAATATACATTTCTCCTTCTTCATATGTATCAAGACCTGATAATACATTTAAAAGAGTACTTTTTCCACATCCACTTTCTCCAGTTATTACAACAAATTCACCTAAATAAAAATCTAAAGATATTTTACTAAAACCGGATGCAACAAGACCTTTATTATAATAGAATTTACTAACTTTTTTTAAACTAAGTATTGGTTTATCTTTACTCATATTTTCCTCCTACATAAATTATATTATATAAAATAAATTTATACAAATATAATATAACATTGTAATGTGACAATAGAGTGACATTACTAATTTTCATTTTTATTATATTTACTATTTTTTAATTATTAAATATTTATTTTCTTTTTCTAATTCTTTTAAACTTTTATCTGGTGTTGGTAAATCCTCAGGCATTGTACCGCCAATATCCGCAATTGCATTTCTAACTTTCTTACCAACATTGTAATGAACTTCATTTGCATTACCTTCACCTTGAACGTTATCATTAATTAATTTTTGATTAGTCTGGGATATTCTAAATAAATTAGCTATCAGTTCATCACTTCCCATATTATCTAAAATATCTTCCCTATAACGTAATCCTTTCCTTTTAGCAATATCGTTTGCCGTTTCTCCATTATATAAGCCTTTATACCCAGCATTATGAAATTTATCAAAGTTTTTTACTCCAGCTTTTTTAGCAGTTTGATTTAAAGAATTATTTCCTTTTTTAGTTAAATCTCTTTGATAGAATCTTTTTTCATCTTCAGTTAAATTATTATATTCTTGCTCTAATAATTCATGTTTCCTAGTTTGAATAGCAAAATATGTTTGAGCAAGAGCGACTATTTTCAATTTTGGATTTGCGTTTTGTGATATTAAATAGCAAGCGTATCTAGACAGCATATAATCTTTTTGATACCTTTTAGCACCTGAGCCAATCATGACCATTTTGTTGTAAACAACAAAATGGTCATATTCATTAATCAAAGAATTTTTACAACTAACAATTGATTTTTGAATTACTAAATCAAAATACCTCCAATCTTTATATGTTAAAACTTTTTGTAGTTCCCTTGCATACCAATATTCATTACCATCATCATCTACATGTTTAATACTTTCAAATATAGTTTCATTTATTTTTTCTAATTCGTTCATTTTTTACCTCACTTTCTAATTTACAATAGTTTACATTTTTACATTTTTTTATAACTTTGTATTTTTCTCCCTTCATATATATTTATTACCGAAAAATTTCTGATTTCCTCCTTTTTTTGATAATTTTTTTCAAAAAAGATAAAATTTTACATATTATTTACACTTTTTGTTATTTTATTTTACACATATTGACAATTTAAAAAATGTAAATATCTTTACAAAATAAAAACTAGGTTTTATCCTAGTAATCAAACTTAAAAATAAATTTAATTTTTTCTAAATATATATATTTAGTATTATTAATATCTAAATAATTTATAATTTTTTTATAATTATAAATATTTAATGTACAAGTACCAGATATAAATAATGAACTTTTAATAATATCATTACTAATATTACTATACTTTACATAGCCATAACCCCTTTAAAATACTTAACTATTACATCTTCATTTACAATAAAATCATTCGAATTACTATCATTGAATCTATTAGGAGACCTCGCCCAAAATAGCATTTCCCTATCAGCAATATTTATACTTTCCATAGTTTTTTTAACTATGGTAGGCACATTATAAAGAATAAATCCCATCAAAAAACAATAATGTGCCTACCTTAATTAGAAAATTAAGGATTAATTATATAATATAAATCTTTATATTCTTTTTCTATTATTTTATAAACATCATTATTAATTATTTTTTTACTAATAAAATAATTTAATATAAATAATATATATTTAATAATTACTTTAAATTCTAACATATAATTTTTATCTTTATTAGAACTTTTTATATTAAAACAATATTCACATATTTTAGTATGTTCTTTTATAATTCTTGTACTAAGAATTTCTTTATCATGTGGCACTCTTCTTATTACAAGTTCATTTAAATCAACATATATTTTAGAAAGTAAATCAATCATTTTTCTTTTATCCAACCATACATCATTTTCTTAGTATCATTAAGTATTCCAAGAAATCCATGTACTCTTTTTATTTTAACATATTTATATTTACCAATAAGTCCAATTATTAAATCAAGAGCACTTAAATTTACTAATGCTTCTTTTTGATACTTATTTCTAATTTTTTCACTATCATAATTTATATATGCTCTATATATATTATGTATAAGTTCATATAACTCTGTTTCTAATGATATTCTAAAGGTTTTTGCTTTATTAGGCATCTTATTTAAAATATAAGTAAATGAATAATCATATAACTCATTTGCTTTATTAACAAGTTTAAATGATTGCATTATTTCCTTGCTTCCACTTCGTGGAAACTATACGCCCCATAAAGGGGCGTACCACTTTAGTATGATTTACTGCTTTAATATTTCAACCACATTTAGTTTTATTTTTTTACCGACGCACAATCTAGACTATAGCTGCTTTCTTTTCTCAGAGAAGTTGTCCTTCTCTTCGGCTCTAATTTACTGTGTAAACATCATTATATGTTCCACTTCCAAGTAACTTACTTTCAGAGGATAGAGAAACTACGCCACGGACGCCACCATTGCTATGGACACGGTCACTGCCCAGATAGCCACCATCAACCACATCGAACTCAATAGCATAACCAACATTGAATCCATTAGGGGAGCCCGCCCAGTAATAATCTCCAGTATATAAATAAAAACTATTATTTGTTTTTCCTGCCGGTAATCCAGCAAAAGTTATTTCATCTGCTGTTATTAATCCCACTGGATAAGATAACTTACCATTACCCTTGGCTGTTGTTGTTGTAAATTTATCACTGGCCACTGGACATTTGTAATCAGGTGACACCGGATTATTAAATACTCTACCATTCGCTCCATAATAATAATTCGTTCCC
>FR899412.1 GCA_000437315.1 Mycoplasma sp. CAG:472 | reverse complement strand
CCTTTATTCTATCTATAATAATTTAATCATTATTTTGATATATTTTCAAGTACGAATATAATATATTTACATAAAAAAACTAGGTTTAAGCCTAGTATTTATTTAAATTAATCTATTAAGGTTGTTCAGAAATAATTTGAGAATATTCTATATTAGCCATAAATTTCTTAGAACCATTTTGGATTTGATTATGCATATAGTTTATTAATGTTACTCTAGCCATATAGTAATCATTTACTTTACCAATAGTTTTACTTGTGGTCATTTCTACATTATCTACTAAATTAAGAGTTCCTTGAGAATTAGTAATATCATATGTATTTTGAAGTACATAACACTTATTATTTGTTGCATTAAAGTAATCAGCAACCCATCTGTTATTACCATCACAAGCAGCTTCAGAAGTTATTCCATCAACTACTTGTCTATTAGGATCATAACATTTTCCAGTGTTACAAGTTTCTGAAGTTTTAGTATTATCAACTTTATAGAAATCTAATACTAATTCAGCATCCTTTCTAGTTTCCCAAATATACATATCACTTGCAGTACAAGAGTACATATTATCTAAATAATCAGTTCTTGATACAACATTTCCTTTAGCATAACATTTTTCTGCTTTACCATCAGTAGCCCAAATATTTTCACCATTACAGTTTTCTTTATCAACCTCTACTGTATTAGTTTTTTCATAACAAGTTCCTGAAGTATATTCCATATCATTTTGTGAAATATTTAAATCAATTTTATATTTTCTTTTAGATTCAGTATCACTATTTGTTGTAAAAGTTATACTTCCTAGTGATTCAGCACTTAAATCTTCTCCAGCAGCTGCTTGATCTTTACCAAAATTTTCAGTATTTGCCACTATTTCAATTGGAGCACCTGCATCAATTAAAAATAAATCACTTGATACATTAGTTGTTACATTAATATTTGAATTACCCTTTCCATCAACTTGACTTGCTAAATAAGCAAATGTTGCTCCAATTACAACAACCAACATAGTTACTATAGCTATTACTGTAAGAAGAACTACATTACTTTTTTTTGAATTTTCATCCATTTTAAAAATCTCCCTTCTATTATCAAGATAATCATATAATATTTTTTTACTTTAGTCAATAAATTAAAAATTATTTTTTAAAAATTATACATTTTTTTTACTTTTTTTGATATGATTATAATGGAGAAAAAAATATGATATTGCAAATAAGTGATGATGAAAATATAAAAGTAAAAATAGCAAATAATTTTTTGAAGAAATTAATTGGATTTATGGGTAAAAAAGATTTTGATTATGGAATAATTTTTCCTAAAACAAATTCAATTCACACTTTTTTTATGAAAGAAAACATTGATGTAATTGGTTTTGATAATCATGGAATAATTATTTTTAAAGCAGTTAATGTAGAAAAGAATAAAGTTATTGTAATAAAAGAGCAATTAAAAAATACAAACATTTTAGAAATGCCTGCATTTAAATCAAAAAAATTAAAAATGTATGATAAATTAACCTTTATACGTAAATAAATAATCATTTATTGCTACATCATCACCAGGTTTAGCGCCCATTTTTTCTAAGGTTTCTTCAACACCCATAGCACGAAGTATTCTACCAAAACGAAGAACTCCCTCTTCTTCAGTAAACTTAGTCATATTAAATAATCTTTCTATTTCTTTACCTGTAACAACCCAAGTATCACCATCTTTAGTTATTTCATAAGGTTTATCTTTTTTAAATTTAATATAAACTTCATCCTCAAACTCATCTTTATCATAAGAAAATTCTTCTTCAGTTTTTAAAGTTTCATTTATTTTATTTAATAAATCATCAATACCAAAATGAGTAATAGAGCTTATTTCAAATATATCTTTATCTGGATAAGCTTTTTTAAATTCTATTAAATTATCTTTACTATCAGGCATATCCATTTTTGAGGCAACAATAATTTCTTTTTTATTTGCAAGTTTTTTAGAGTATTTAGAAAGTTCTTCCCTAATTACTTTATAATCATTAATAGGATCATTACCCTCCATTTTAGACATATTTACCATATGTACTAAAACTTTACATCTATCAGCATGTCTTAAGAATCTATCTCCTAAACCTACTCCTTCACTTGCTCCTTCAATTAATCCAGGAAGGTCTGCTACTACAAAAGAATCACTACCTAATTTAACCACTCCTAAATTAGGTGATAAAGTTGTAAAATGATAACTTGCTATTTTAGGTTTAGCCGAAGATATTACACTTAAAAATGTTGATTTTCCAACACTTGGCATACCAATAAGTCCTACATCCGCTAAAACTTTAAGTTCACATCTTAAATATTTTATTTCTCCTTGTTCACCATTTTCAGAAAACTTTGGAGCAGGATTTTCATGAGTAGCAAAGGCTTTATTACCTCTTCCGCCTCTTCCACCATGAGCAACTATAACAGATTGATTATCCTCGACTATATCGCTTACAATAAGATTAGTATCATCATCATAAACAGTAGTTCCAAGAGGTACTTTAATAATGATATCTTCACTATTTTTACCATATTTATTGGAACCCATACCATTTTCACCTTTTTTACCTTTAATAATCTTTTGAAATCTTAAATCTACTAAAGTTTTTAAAGATTTATCTCCAACAAAAACAATATTACTTCCTCTTCCACCATTTCCACCATCTGGTCCACCCATAGGTACAAATTTTTCTCTACGAAAGGAAGTACATCCCATACCTCCATCACCAGCAATTAATTTAACTTTAACTTCATCAACAAACATATTATCTTCCCCTTAAACTTATATCTATTGTATCAAATTCCTTATAATTTGCATAGTAAGAAATCATTTCTACAATAATTTCTTTTAAAATACTATTACTTTCACTATACATATTATTTTCATTAAAGTATTTTTCCATACATCTTGCATAATTAATATTATTTCTAATAGTCTTTTTCTTTTCAAAATCATATTTATTTAAATCATATGAACAAAATAAAATACTTATATTATTAAATAAATCACTTAATACTTTATTTTTTTCTTCATCATCAAGATAATCAATAAATAATATTCCATCTGAAAAGTAATTACTAAATTTATTTATATTGATTCCCATTGGTAGTGGTAATACTTTTTCATCAATACTAACTAAATACATAATAAACCCTCCTTCAAAAAAAATGCCATTAAGGCATTATTATTTCTCATAAACAGATACTTTTTTCTTATCTTTACCCATTCTTTCATACTTAACAGTTCCATTAACTTTAGCAAATAAAGTATGATCTTTTCCCATTCCTACATTAGTACCTGGGTAAATTCTAGTTCCTCTTTGACGGTAAATAATACTTCCAGCATTACATGTTTGTCCATCAGAAAGTTTAGCACCTAATCTACGACCTGCTGAATCACGATTGTTCTTAGTAGAACCTTGAGCCTTAACATGAGCAAATCTTTGAATATTTAAACTTATATATAACATTTCTATTCTCCTTTACTATTATTCTTCATTAACTTTAATATTTTTAGGATAACATTTTTCTATTTCTTTAAGCATAGTCATCATATTTAAAATTAATGAGTTTGTAATATCATCAGATAAAAGAACTTTTATTTCCATATATTCATCATTATCTAGAAATTCAATACTTTTTTCATTGATATTTAATAGACCATTTACAGTAGTATAAATTATACTTGATACGCTAGCACATACAATATCTTTACCAGCATTATCATAACCTGAATGACCAGTTATTTTAATAACATTTCCATTTTTATTAACTTTAATCATTATTAACCATTAATTTTTTTAACTTCAACTAAAGTATATGCTTGTCTATGTCCTTGAGTTTTTCTAGATTTTTTCTTAGGACGATAATGGAATACTTTTATTTTTTTACCTCTACCATTTTTAATAACTTCAGCTTCAACTGATGCTCCTTTTACAAATGGTTTTCCAGCTTTTCCATCAACAAATAATACTTCATCGAAAACAACTTTTTGTCCAGCTTCAACATCTAATTTTTCAACATAGATACGACTATTTTCTTCAACATAATATTGTTTTCCACCTGTTTTAATTATAGCTTTCATTTCTTTTCCTCCTTTTCATAAGTCACACCTTTAAGGTAAGATAATCTTTTAAAAACCTTTTTAGAGTGGATGAAATGACTTAAAACAATAAGATTATACCAAAAA
Source organism: Mycoplasma sp. CAG:472 (assembly GCA_000437315.1). GTDB lineage: Bacteria > Bacillota_I > Bacilli_A > RF39 > UBA660 > UBA6448. The sequence goes on along the minus strand of FR899412.1, from coordinate 43,905 downwards.
ATCCCTGATATAGTCAAGGATTTTCGTTAATTTTTTTCATTATATTATATTTCAAAATCAAGCATATCATTAACTGCTATTTCATATAAATCTTGTTCATGTTTCACTGTATCAATTAAAAACATTTTATCATTTTCATAATTTTTAAGACCTCTTAAATAAAAAGGTTTATCATTATCTAGTACAATAAAAGGCATTATATTATTCTTTAAGCATTCTTTAAACATTATCATTCTTCCCACTCTACCATTGCCATCTCCAAAAGGATGTATTTTTTCAAATCTATAATGAAATTCAATTATATCCTCAAGAGTAATATTTTCAATTGAATTATACCAAGAAAGTAAATTATCAATATCTTTTGGAGTATCTTTAGGTGAAGATGTACTTATAATATTAATTAAACCTATTTTATTAGGAACTATCTTAAATCATCCAACATTATATCTTGGATTATCTTAATCAGATATTCCTTTTTTAAGAATTTTATTCATTTCAATTAAATCATCTAATTTTACTACATCATCTTCCTTAGATATATAAGAGTTTGTTACAAATATTTCTTCAGTTTCATTCTCACTTAAATGTGTATCCTCAATTTTATTAGAATTATATGCAAAATTAACTTGTGAATAATGATATATATTACCCTTAAATTTTGAATTTTTTTGACTAATTAACTCACTTTTTAACTTTTCTATATTCATAATTACCTTTCATTATTATTTATCACTTAATTCTACTCTACGATATACACATCATCGTATGTACCACTGCCAAGTAACTTAGCATCAGAAGATAGAGAGACTACACCACGCACGCCTTGATCTTGAAAGAAGAAATCATAAGTGAGACTATCCTTATCAACCTTGAATACAGCAGTACAATCACTCTCAAAATTAAAAGGTGAACCTAACCAATACCATTTTCCGGTATATAAATAATAACTCTTGTTATTAAGATAATTATTAACTCCTGCCATATTGACTTCATCAGCTGTTATTAATCCAACTGGATAAGATAACTTACCATTACCCTTAGTTGTTGTTGTACTAAACTTATCATTTGCATTTGCACATGTTAAAATCGGATTTGATTTTGAACCATCTCCCCATATTCTATTGTGCGCTCCATAATAATAGTCTGTTCCCATTGATGCCCATGAACTTATTTCTCCTGTGGCACCACTACTATTTGTTGAAGCAGTTCTATCATTACAATATATTTGATCTGTTATTTTTGTTCCGATTTTATTTAAATCAGTATAATTTGCATACCAATCTTCCAAATAAGTTTTAATAGTACTACTTTGGCTCGTTCCATGTTGCTCTCCTATTGTATACATATACCCTACATATTCCGCACTTTCATTGGCTACATTAAATAGTGAGTAACCTATTGAGGTTTTTTCTGTTAATTCATCAGGTTGTACAGCCATAGTAATCTTTGTATTACTGTCAGGTGCATCAGTTCCAGCATAAATCAATCTTATTGAATTATCTCCATTTATTCTTATTATTCGCCAATATATATCATCACCTTTTGAAGCTATTTTGTAACAATTCTCTACTCCATTACAAGACTCAGTTAAAATATTATAACCTTTATTATCATCCCAACCATAATATGTATCTTTTGTATACTTACCATATTTTACCCAGTTATTATCTACTGCTCCTCTGAAATAATATGAAGTTCCTAAGTCATCTGTTGCTTTATACATTCCTTCATTTTCTGTTGCGGATGCTGAAAAATCTGGTGTACCTTTTGCTTCAATTGCCGTTTTCCCTCCATTATTTGCAAGTATTGTTTCATAACCTTTTTTAACAGTTGTACCATCTTCTGTAGAACAATTTACATTTTCTACATATATTTTACCAGTAAAAGATTTACCACTTAAAGCATATTGATTTAAATCTAAATTATAATATCTACCAATAACTTTCCATCTAGTGGATTGCTCAGAACCTAAACTTTTTAATGTAGCTCCAGTTACTAATGTAACTTTTGCTCCTTTTGTGGAAGTAGCATTACTCCATCCTTTACTTGTATCAAAATTAAAATTAGTTTCTGTAGCAAAATGATTATTTCCATTCATACCATTTACTTCAATAGTTATTTCTTTTGTAGCACCTGTAGTAACTGGTACTGTTTTACCATAAATATCACTATTAGTATTATATTCATAAACTAAATCATAAGAACATGTTGTTAAAAAGCCTTCAGCGCCTGTTAAAGTTATATCTACAAAACCAGTATCTTCTTTTGCAGCAACAGTATTATTTGCATTATACTGAGCCATTGAGGTATCAGGTACTTGTAAATTTAACTGAGTAGAATTTGCAATAAAAGATAAATTACCAGGACTTGTAGAATTAATATTAATTGCTACATTATTATTTAAATTTATATTAAATGTTCCTAAATATGCATAAGCTGCTCCAATTATTAAGATTATAAATAACACACCTTGTATAATTAATATAGTATTACTTTTTTTATTTTTCATACTTAACTCTCCATTCATCAAAAAATACATTTTGTACCTTACTATTAAATTCTATCATTATTTAGTTAAATATTCAATAAATAAAAAACTTCTTATAAATAAAAAAGAGCATTATGCTCTTCCTGAATATTTTCCATCTTTAGTAGAAACTAAAATCTTTTCTCCTTGATTAATAAATAAAGGAACTTTTACAGTATAACCTGTTTCAATTTTAGCATCTTTATTAGCGTTATTAGTGGTATTTCCTTTTACAGCTGGTTCAGTTTCAATAACTTCATATTCAACTTTTTCAGGAAGTGTAACACCAATAATTTCACCTTCATAAATATCAAGTGTTAAAGTTAAACCTTCTTTAATAAACTTAACATTATCTCCTAAAACTTTAGTAGGAACTTCAATTTGTTCATAAGTTTCATTATTCATAAATGTATAATTATCACCAGCAGCATATAAGAAACTTACTTCAGTTCTATCAATATGAGCTTTTTGAATCTTTAAGTTAGTATTATAAGTATCCTCAACTGTAGAACCTGTTCTTAAATTTTTAAGTTTAATTCTTACAAAGGCAGGACCTTTACCTGGCTTAACATGTTGAAATTCTTGAATAGTACATAAATTACCATCCATAATAATTGTCATACCATTTTTAATATCATTAATATTAATAAACATAATTTACCTCCTATTTCTTTTCTTTTGCTACAACATGTTTATGACAAGCTGCGCAGTATCTTTTAAGTTCTAATCTTTCAGGATTATTTTTCTTATTTTTACTTACTGGACGAAGTTCTTTACCGCAATTAGTACATTTAATAGTAACTTCTTTTCTATTTTCATTTTTAGCCATAGTTATCCCTCCTTTTTCAAGTACGCTAATATTATAGCAAACTACTTACCACTTTTTCAAGTTTTTTAGAAAGATATTTATAATAAAAGGTTATATTTAATATAAAGTCATAAAAAAATCTCAAAATCTTGAGATAATTTTTAAATGGTACCAATAATGTAGGGGTTTACAACCTTCTTTGTCGAACATTATATATGAATTAATCTACATCTATTTTAACACATACATTGTATTTTTTCCATTACCAATCATAATATATCCGGTCACTTTTCGGTCACTTTTCGGCCATCATATATTTTTAAGTAAAAAAACAAATCAATATTAACGATTTAATATTTTATAGTTATAATACAAATAGACTATATTCTGATGTTTCTTTGAGAAAAGCATTTTATAAATACTGTGAGCTTGCAAATGTATCCAAAACAAGATTATATGATTTAAGGCATACCTATGTAGCACTTATGATGGCTGATGGTTGGAAATTATATCACATATCAAAAACAATTGGACATAGCAATTACTTTATTACAGTTAACAAATATGGACATTTAGAAAATATAAATTAGAAAGCATCAGCAGAGACTACCAAATATTTATAATTGAAAATTACCACGAAATACATGAAAGCAATGGAAACTACCATAATTTTTGGAAATAAAAATATAAAAAAAATCCTAAATATATAGGACTTTTATTTATTCAATGGTGCCGACAGAGGGAGTCGAACCCCCAACCTACTGATTACAAGTCAGTTGCGCTACCAGTTACGCTATGTCGGCATTAATGGTGGGAGATATAGGACTCGAACCTATGACCCCCTGCTTGTAAGGCAGATGCTCTAACCAACTGAGCTAATCTCCCATTAACCTTTATCTTGCTGACAAATAAAATTATACTATATAATATCTGCACATGCAAGCAAAAATTAATCATTTTTTAAATTTTTTGTATTTTTTTTAAAATAATAGTCCTTCGGACACAGCAAAAGGTATAAAATGATCCCTAATAGCCGAAGATAAATTATATTTTGTCTCCCCTATTTTATAAAAATGATAGCCTATAATTTCTTCATTTGTAAAATAGACTTTATCCATTTTCTTTTTACATATAAACATAGTCATAATAATATCGAGTTCTGGATCACTTGCGGCGCTTTCTTTAAAACACATAAGTGGTTTTAAATCTTCTTCACTAATAGTAAAGCCATTATGAAACTCCTCTTTTACTTCTCTAATCGCAGCTTCAACTTCACTTTCACCCTCTTCTACACCACCGCCAACTAAAGTCCATGTATTACTTTTACTACTTCTTACACTTCTTACTATTAAAAGTTTACCATCTTCTATAAAAGCAACTCCAACTACTTTTTTTACCTTTTTCAATTTTACCACCATATTAAGTATACTATTTTTTAATAGTTAAATAAACAAAAATTAATTTACTTTACAATAGTATTAACAAATTTATGTCTTATTTTGACATGTTTTGTCGAAGGTCTTGCAATCATAAATTTTATATGTATAATAACTACTCGAACGTGCAGGAACTGGCGTTGCCACCAATTTTCAGGGGGTTTGAAATAAATCAAAAATTCTGGAAGGAGGATGATGCTTATGTCTAAAGATAAGATAATTAAATTCGAGTTTTTATGCATACTATTTCTGATTTGTTTTTACAACCTAGATAAAATAGAAAACGCCGTTCAAGTTTTAGTAAAGTTATATGAGCTCATTAAAGCGTTTATTATAGCTTTGCTTACATGAATAGCGTTTTCTAATTTCTAAAAAAAGTTAGGTAACGCGAACTTCCTTCACGTTCACCTACTTATAATATAACATTTATTCATATATTTATGCAAGAGGTTTCACTTGCATTTTTTTGTTAAAATAAACATTCATTAAACTCTTTACATCTATCTAAAATTTTGATAATATCTTTTTGGACGTATGATATGAGGAAAGGAACCTTATGTCTAAACTTGATGAATACCAAATGAAAGTTGTAAATGAAACTGGACACTGTCTTGTTATCGCAGGACCTGGAAGTGGTAAAAGTACAACTATCTGTGAAAAAGTAAAAACCTTAATAGCAAATGGCACTAATGAAAGTGAAATACTTTTAATATCATTTACAAATAAAAGTGTTGATGATCTAAAGAAAAAACTAGGAAGTGATATCTTTATAACTACTTTTCATAGACTAGCAATTGATATTTTAAAATATAATAAAATTAATTATCAAATATGCTGTGATACTTTACTTGACTATATTATCGAGGAATATCTTATGACAATTAAAAATAAATCTAAACTATGTAGATATTTAAATATTCCAGAACTTGATAAAGGTAAAAATGAATATATTTCATTTAAAAAGTTAATTAAAACATTTATTAATTTATTCAAAACTAATAACCACGATATTGATAGTTTAAATAATATAGTTAAAGATTATCAAGATAAATATTTACTTAAAATAATTCTTGATATCTTTTATCTTTATGAAGAAGAAAAAAATTCAACAAGTAGTCTAGATTTTGATGATTTAATAATTATTGCCACTAAAATATTAAATATAAAATATAATTATAAATATTTTAAATATATTATAATAGATGAATTTCAAGATACTTCATTAATTAGATTTAATCTTGCTAAAACAATAATTGATAATACTGGAGCAATTTTAACTGCTGTCGGTGATGATGCTCAAAGTATTTATCATTTTTCAGGATGTGATTTATTTATCTTTTTAAATCTTCATAAATATATTAATAATTTAAAAGAGTTAAAACTTGTTAATACTTATCGTTTTAGTCAAGAACTTATTGATATAAGTGCTAGTTTTATTAATAAAAATCCTTTTCAACTTGATAAAAGTATGCATGGATTTACTCATATTAATAAACCTTTAGAAATTATATATTATTTAAATGCTAAGAAAAAATTCAAGAATTTACTTAATAAATTATCAGATAAAAAGATTCTTATTTTAGGAAGAAATCAAAAAGATATATATGAATATATTGATAAAGATTTTGAATATAATAATGGCATTTTAAAATATAATAATAAAGAATATAAATATCTAACTATTCATTCCGCTAAAGGACTCGAAGAGGACTTCGTAATTCTTTTAAATGTATCAAACTCAACTTATGGCCTTCCAAATAAAATTGAAAATCATAATATTTTATCTTATGTATCTTCGAAAGAGGATGACTACCCTTTTGCCGAAGAAAGAAGAGTTTTCTTCGTAGCCATTACAAGATGCAAGTTTAAAACTTATCTAATGGTACCAAAAAATAATCCTTCAATATTTATTGAAGAAATAAAAAAAGTCATTTAAAAAGAGGAATTACTCCTCCCCTAAAATATTTAAATAAAATTTAGTAAATGTAAGTTGCATATATGGAAATAACCAAATATATAAAATACCAACTGTAAGTGTTCCAAGTATTGCCCAACCAATAAATGAAAGTCCTAATACAAAAGCATCTAATTTATGACCTTGCATTTTTTCTCTTGAATATTTAAGTGTTTCAACAATGCCAAGTTCAGGTTTTTTAATTAAAATTATTGGTACTAAACTATAAGATAATGTAAGTATTATTCCAGGAATAATGAAACAAATATAACCAAGCATTACAATTAAACCCATTAAAATAGTTACGCCTATAACTTTAACAAAGTCATGATAATATTTGAATAAATCTTTTGCTTCAAAATTTTCATTTTCAATTAAACTTATAAAAAATGCTGTTGTACCAATTCCAAGTGGCATCATTAAAATTCCTAATAAAGAATCTAAAAAGTCAGCATCCATTTTATTAAATAAAATACTAAGTACACATGTAGATGCTAAAGATATTCCTAAAGCAATTATAAGTATTTTCCAAATACTACCTAAATTACCTGAAAGTTTTTCCTTTGCAAAATTTTTAATCTCTACTCTATTCATCTAATCCTCCTACTAAAAATATATCATAAAGATTTAAAAAATACTATAAAATATTTTTAGAAAGTTCAATTATTTTATCAAAATCATCATCTATGGCAACAATATTTTTATGTAACTGCATGCAAGTTTGACATTTATAAATAATTTTATAAGTATCCTTAAAGTTTTCAATCCCAATAGGTTTTAAAAGTCCTTTACAAGTATTTTCTCTATCACCAGGAAATATATCTACATGTTTACTATATAGGCAATATGGGCAGTGATCTCTTGCACTATATCCTAGTTTTTTTACTACTTTACCACAGTTTTCACAAATAAAATTTTCATCAATCATTGTAAATCTTTTTTTCATATCTATAGTTTATCATAAATATATTTAAGTAGGAAGTGAAATATGTTTTTTAATTTAATTAATCTTGTAAAAGGATTACTATTTTTTACAGGAAGTTATTCAAATAATGTTTTTTTAGAACCACTTACCCCTGAAGAAGAAGATAAATATGTTAAACTTATGCTCGAAGGAAATACTTCTGCTCGTAATAAACTTATAGAGCATAATTTAAGACTTGTAGCTCATATTGTAAAAAAATATACAAATAATAATAATGATATGACTGATGATTTAATATCTATTGGAACAATTGGTTTAATCAAAGGAATAGATACCTATAAAAATAATAAAAAAACTAAAATTACTACATATGCTGCACGATGTATCCAAAATGAAATATTAATGCATTTTAGAGCAAATAAAAAAAGTAATAATGATGTTTATCTTGAGGATTCTATTGGTTATGATAAAGAAGGAAATGATGTAAATTTAATTGATGTATTAATTCAAAAAGATTTGGATTTAATTGATTATCTTACTAAAAAAGATAACATTAATGAACTTAAAAAATACTTGCAAATGCTTTCGCCTCGAGAAAAAGAAATTATTGTTAAAAGATATGGACTTAATAATCAAAAAGAAATGACCCAAAAAGGTATTGCAAAAGAATTGAAAATATCAAGAAGTTATGTATCAAGAATTGAAAAAAGAGCTCTTACCAAAATTTTAAAAGAATTTATTAAAAATAAGAAAACTTTGTAATTGATTTAGCACATCATTAATGATATAATTTTTATAGTAGGAGATAAGGATATGGAAACAATTTTTTATTATGTTAAAACTGGAAAAATATTAAGTAAAGATGAAGTTAGTGCTTTGATGAGTGGTTACGCTGCCCCAACAGGTACAATAGGAATTGTAAATAAAAGTCAAAGAGTTCAAATAACTGATGGTGTTATTCAAAATGTTAGTGATATAAAAGAAACATCCTCAATTATGAGTCAAGACAGTGTACTTGATGTATTTACAGAAATAGTTAATAAACATAGTCAAGATGTAAAAAGAGGTATATCTCCAAGAAGTGAGATAAGAAAAGATGAACTTGATAGAATGATACGTGAAGTAAGTGATAGAATTGAAAGACAAAAAAACAATCAAAAAGAAAAAGAGCTTGAAAAAAGACGAGAAAAAATAAGAAATATTCGCAAAAGAGAAAAAAATCTAAAACGTATTGCTATTGGAACTGTAATTGCAACGATGACTACAATAAGTGCTGTTGGTGTAAAATATATTACTAACTTCCAAAAAATATCTCATGATACAAATGAAATGCTAAATTCATATCACTGCTATATAAAAAATGATATTGATGCAGGAAAGACAATGGTAGCATTAAATGATTATAATGAACTTTATGGAAAACCTAATCCAGAATATAGTGAAATAACTAATGATAGTTATAATGCTTTAAAGGATATGCTTATATCAAATGGTTATACAGATGAAGAAGCAACAATATGTATTTCCTCAATTGTTCCAACTCATACTATACCAAATATCAGTGTAACTTCAACTACTCTTTCTGATAAGTTAGGTTTTGTACTTGACTATGAAGGTTTAAATTATACAAGGTAAGGAGATAAAAATGATAGAATTAAATACAATGGAATTTGATGGTAAAACTTATTTTGAAATAGAAACAATTACTCATAATAATAACACATACATTTATTATGGTAATGAAGAAGATACTTCCCTATTTAAAATATTTAAATTAGGAAACAATGATGAACTTATAGAATTATCCTATGATGAATTAAATGATGCATTTACTATATTTAATGAAAAACATAGAAACTAAAAAAACTGCAAAAAAGCAGTTTTTATTTTTTTAAAAAGAATCAATATTTACTTTAACTTTTGGCATTTTATGTAAAAAAGCATAAGCTTGAATAACAGTTCTAAGTGAAGTTGCTATTTTACCACCTTTACCAATAACTGCTCCAAAATCATCATGATGAACAATTATTTCAATTATTGGATCTTCGCCTTCAGTTTCAAACATTTCAACTTTTACCATATCTGGATTTTTTACTATACTTTTAACTAAAAATGAAGTATATTCTTTTATATCCATAATTAATCCTTTTTAACGCTCTTCTTTGAAGCATTTTTACTTTCAGCATATTTTTTCATAATCCCTTGATTAGATAATATACTTCTTACTGTATCTGTAGGTATAGCTCCTTTAGAAAGCCAAGATAAAGCTTTTTCTTCATCAACTGTAACTACTTCTTTTCCTTTAATTGGATTATAAGTACCTACTGTTTCAATAAATCTACCATCTCTTGGACTACGAGAGTCAGCTGCTACAATACGATAAAATGGTTTTTGTTTAGAACCCATTCTTTTTAATCTTAATTTAACTGCCATAATTTTCTCCTTTCAATTACATTATTAATATAGCATACTTATTTTTAACTGTCAACCTTTTTTTGTTGACACTATTTAGTTAAAGAAAAGAGTATGAACTTTATTTTATTTATTCATACTCTTTTTTATTTTATCCAATTCTTCTTTGGATATTTGAACGAATTTTATTATATCTTCCTCTGGCATATTGTTTTTGATTAGACTTTTAATTGTTTCATTTTTGCCATTATTAAAGCCAATAGACTTTCCTTTACTAAAACCAATAGATTGTCCTTTGTTAAAACCAATTTCCTCGCCTACAGTTTTAGCAAATTCTACCTTATCATAATAAAATATACTATCGATATTTTCCATCATTTTTTCCATTCTCCTTAATAACTCTTGTCCAAGTTCATTATTATTATATAAATCATAATATTTATCATTGTTATCCCGAGTAAATGCATAAAATATTTTCTTTATATCATCATCTTGTAAACTTGCAATTTCATTATATGTCATTTTATTCAGATATTCAAGATTATAATCTACGACTATAGCATCCTCATATCTTACTTTTCCACTTAAGACATCTGTAAATAAAGATACTCCCATAAATTCACCATTATTCAAAGGATTTTCATTATTTATGTTTATTTGTAAAACCTTTTTAATTTTATTATTTTCACCAGGTTTTAACTGTCTTAAAAGTAGTGCCAAAACATATGACATATTTTTTACATTTACGGCATTTGAGTATTCACTATTTCCTTCGATATTTATTAAATAATCACTAGTTTCATAAAGTAAATCAGTTTCTTTTTTCTTTAAAGTTACTTTATCACTAACTAAATTATCTAAAACAGTGATATCACTATTCATAGGTAAATTTAAACTATTTAATGTTTTCATCACTACATAAAATAATAAATCATAGTTATCTATAAATAGTTTTTTAAAAGCCAAATCTCTAATAAAACCAGATTTTGAATATAATTTATCAAACTTTTTTATATTTAGTCCTTTCTAAACTCTGACTATTTAAATATAACAAATTATTTTATAATTTACAATATAAATTATATATTTTATACCACCAAAAAAAGCCATTAAGGCTTACTTATTTTCTAAATAATCATCATTAAGATCATCGACATTAATATTAAGTTCATCATTATTTTCTTCATCATATACTTCTTCATAATCATCATAATCATCCTCAACTTGAATTTTTACTGTGGCATTACCTATTACCTCAATACCTAGTTCCTTTTCAATTTTTAAATTAACAAGTTCTCCGATAATTTTAACATCTGTTACTGTAGGTTGTTTTAATGCATTAACAATGATTTCACTATTATTATCAATCTTACCATTATCCTTTATAGGAACATTTATAGCATCAGTATAAGAAAACTTTCTTGTTGTAACTGCTGTTTTAGTATCATTATCATATGAATACCATACATTTACATCAAATGAACCAGATACATTAACCTTTCCTAAATTATTAACTCCCCTGAAAGAATGATTTATTACCCAGCATCCAAGTATAGTATTTGGTTTTTCATCACACTCTATGTCATAGGAACTAATTATTTTTTTCTTACATTTTCCTATTATTGCCTTAGTAACGATTTCTTTAAAGTTTGACATTATATCACCTTCCTAATGTAATGTATGCAAAAACTGCCCAAAAGTTCACAAAAAAATCACTATAATTTATAGTGACTTTTTAACGTAAAAAATCCTTTAAACCGGTATTTTTATCGTTAAATCTTAATTTCTTTCTAGCTTTAATCTCAATTTGTCTTATTCTTTCTCTTGTAATACCATATTTTTGACCAATTTCCTCGAGAGTATATTCTTTTCTATCTTCATTAAGTCCAAATCTTAACATTAATACTTCTTTTTCTCTATCAGTTAAATACTTATTCATAGCACTATTAACCATTAAAGAAAGTTCTTTATTCATAATATCTTCCTCAACAGTTGCATCTTTATCAGGTACAACTTCACTTAAAAAGCCATCTTCATTATTAATTGGTGTTTCTAAAGAAGTACATGATGCATAATTATTTTCAAAATCATATATATCATTTTTACTTATACCAAGTTCTTTACTAATTATTTCAACACTTGGCATACATCTATATTTACTATAATACTCAGTTATAAATTTATTATATATACTTTTCTTAGAGTTAATTTGATGTGGTTTACGAATTAAATCTGTATTATAATTAAAACTTTTTAAAATAAATTGTTTTATCCAATAAGTAGCATAAGTTGAAAATCTATTACCCTTAGAAATATCAAATCTATTTATTGCCTTTATTAAACCAAAATTACCCTCTTGGATAATATCATTGAATTGCATTTTACTTACGTTATTAAAATGTCTTGATATTGAATAAACTAATCTAATATTTCTCTTAAAGAAATTATTTTTAGCTATTATATATTTTTTTAATAAAGTAAGTTCATATGAAATATTATCACTTATATCAATATTATTAAAATTAAATTCATTAAATATTTTGCAAAATTCTTCATAACTAGGTTTATTTATAAGTTTTAACATTGTTTTAATATATTGTATTTCTCCTTTTAAAATGTTATCATCACCTAATTTATATGGTAAACTTTTTATCTCTTTTAAAAGTTCTAAATTATTTTCATAATCATTAGAAAAATATATAGATTTTAATATTTTAGCAATATTAACTTTTGGATATAAATTATCATTATTTTCACATATACTTAAAGTTTTTGCTTCATTTAAAATATTTCCATAATATATTTCTTCATTTTGATTCATAATACTAGTATTATCAGTTCCAAGACTATAAAACGTATGATTTATTAAATCAGTTACACCAGATTCATTTTTTAAAGAACCATCATATATATTATCAAAATATGCTGAATATTTTTTTGCAAATATTAAAAAATCATCCTCTTGTAAATCACTACTCATTTTATCAAAATAAGTATTAATAATTTCTTTTCCATATTTTTCATATAAAGCAAATAATAGTTTTTCATTAAACTCATCAAAACTATTAACTAATTTTACAAATTTTTCATAAGATATTTTTTCCACACTTTCCCCCATAACGACAAATATATTAGCATACATAATAAAAAATATCAAGATTATATCAAAAACAAAAAAGAAGCTATTTTTTTAAGCTTCTTACATTAACATCAACTTTATCAATGCTCATTGGGTAAAATCCATTAAAGTTGCCAAGGAATCCCGCACTTTCTTGAAGTTTAGTTATTCCTCCATTGATAATCAAATGAATCTGATGACCATTAACAGTAATAGTTTTTGTACCTCTTGCATTATCTGGAAATAATGTTTTATTCGGAGCAATTATTCCTTTGTTATTTGAAATTAAATCATCAACAATTGGAAATACCATACCATTATGCATATGACCACAGAAAACGAAATCGAATTCTTTTATATAAGATATAACTTTTGGATCAGTCATATATATTGGTGAATGTACTATTAATATTTTTACTTTCGAATTATCTAAATTACTTACATAATTTGTATATTTTTTTGCAAATTCAAGTTTATTAAGTAAATATTCTTTGCTTTCATTACCAGTTCCATTAAAATAATATTCATATGGAAGTTCTAAAGAAAATACTATAACTTTATCATCTTCATAATATGGTGCATAATGTGATACATAAACATTACTAATTGAATTGGCTTCTTTCCAGTAACCTTCTGGAAAGTCATTTTGTCCTTGTTTAAAATCACAAGTAGTAAAATCATGTGAACCTAAATTAACAAAAGTCTTATACTTCTTTCCTAAACTTTCAAGCCATAAAAGTAATTTTTCACTTTTTTCTTTATGTGTTTTTAGAAAATCTGTGCTATCAATAATATCTCCAGCTAAACAAAGATATTCTAATTCCTCTGCAGATAAATTATCACTAATTAGCTCAAGTTTTCTATCATCAAATTTTTTGAAATAATGTAAATCTCCAAAAGTTTTAATATTTATATTATCCTTTTTTCCTAGCATTTCATAACTATGATTTTTAGTTTGTATTATTTTATCTATCATTCTAATCCCCCTTAACTGTAGTAATTATACCACTTTTCTTAAAATACGTCAAATTAGTGCAAATGGTATTCACTTGAAAGTTCCAAATTACCATCTATCTTTTTCATATAATCTATTGAAAATGTACCAACAACAGTATCATTTTCATAAATAGTTCCATTACTCGAAGATAATGATGGATAAGTAAATAGATATTTATCTTTATAAAAAGAAAAAGCATTGTCTGAATATAAAAGTGGATACATAATATTTCTTTTATATACTCCATATATTAAATCATTACCTATATTTCCTATTATTTTATCATTTTCAATAGTTATAATTCCTTTTTCTCTATTAAAAACATAATCACCATTAAATCTAATTTTAAGTTCTATTTCAAATGTCATAATTTATCAATCATTTCTTTTAAAAATAAAGAAACTATATTAGAACTCCTTTCTAAAAATTTATCATAGGTCATTACATTTTGATTATTTGGTATATCAGAAATACTTCTTATAACGATAAAAGGAACTCCCGCTAAAAAAGAAGTTTGAGCTATACTTGCTCCTTCCATATCAACGCATAATGCATTAAATTTATTATGAATCTTTTCACTCATATGTTTATCTGTACAAAATATATCACCAGAGGCTATTACTCCTTCATGAATATTTATATTTTCTATTAAAATATTTTTAGTAATATTAAGTAAATAATCATCACTATTTAAATAAACACCACAGTTAGGAATAAAGCCTTTTTCATGATCAAAAGCAGTTATATCAAAATCATGTTGTACAAGTTTTTCCCCCACTACTATATCAAGTACTTTTAAGTTATTTGAAAGACCTCCAGCAACACCTACATTAATAATAAAATCTACATTCATATTATCAATCATAATTTGCGTGCACCTTGAGGCATTTACTTTACCTACTCCACATAATCCTAAAATACAGTTTTTACTATCAATCAAAACTTCATAAAACTTTATACCAAACATTTCATATTCATTAATAACATCAGCATATTTTAAAGTTTCATTTATTTCCTCTTCCATTGCAAAAATTATTCCTATTTTCATAACACTTTTCCTTTCTAAAATATTTTATATAAAAATGTAAAGATTTTTCTTTACACTATATATTACCTCTTTTACTCCATTTTGGGTATTCATTATAAATATTTTTTAATAATATTAATACTTCATTAAGAGTTTTATAATTACAATTAAACACATTTTTACTAGTTCTTTAGTTTTTTAAAAATTCCAAAAGTGATTCACTTGTTACTTTTACATTATTATTTCCAAGCATTTCTCCCTTTGAATATATAATATCATCAATTTAAACATTTGTCATCAAATTAAAAAACATTTCGCAAATTCTAATTTTTTTCTAGTTTGCGAAATGAGATTTATTTAGTAAGTCTAATTACTCTATCATATGAATAATTAATATCATTAATAGATTTAACATATTGCTTTAAAAAATCTATTTTATCTTGATTAGTTTTAAATATTAAATCTGCAAGTTCTAAAGCATCTTTTAAATAAAGTTCACTATAATCATAATCACTATCTATATTATCATTTGCCTTATTTACATAATATTCACAATCTACATTATTGTAGCTATCTTTTGCATAATTCATTAAAGATAAAAAGAAATTTAAATTATTTTGCCATATAACTTCATTTAAAGTCCCATTAGGGCATCTAAATTCTATAGTATTTCCTTCTTCTTTTTTACCAAACTGACTAACATTTGTAAAATTAAGCGATTTATATCCTTCTATTTTCTGTATATACTTATAAAACTCCAGTTCATATTTTGTATAATCGCCAGAACTTTCAAATATTTTTTCAAAAATATCTACCAAATCTTTAGCATTATACAACATAGAATCAGCATAATAATACAGTTCTTTTCTTCCAGCATTATGTTCGCCATAAGAAAATCTGTATATTATCTTCTCGTAAGCAAACCAAATTAAAAATAAAAGATAAATACTTCCCAAATTATTATATATTTGAGCACCAACATGAATGTGTGCTGAAGCACTTTCATCTATAAAAGAATTTTTTCTTAAAAAATTGCAAACATTTTTTAACTGTTCAAAAGACTTTTCATTATTAGTAAGTATTGGTGATAATACCTCAATGCCATTATCTAATGAACTATCACCACAATAACTCCAAGAAGGATATTTACTTTGTATAAAATCCTTTATTAAGCCTGTTTTTGCATGTTCTGTTTCTATCTCAAGTCCAAATGAAATATTATCATCATTTATATTTAATTTCTTTTTATAGCTTATTAAATAATCTTCGAGTAAGAAAAATAAATGTCTTAAATCTTTAGAATTAAATTTACTCAAAATATCATTTTCATTTAAATGAATAAAACTATTTAATTTATCTTTCATAATGTTCTCCGGAAAGAAGTTCATAGTTTTCTACTCTACTTTTAAATATCTTTTCTATTTTTACATATTCTTCATAATAATTTTCCTTTAAATCAGTTAAAGTTTTTTTATATATTTTAATCTTAGACTCATTATAAGCAAATCCACATAAACAAGAAATAAATACAGCAAGTATATAACAAACGTTTCTTACTATAGTAGCATCATTACTTTCCAAAACATAATTAAATTCATTTTTATCTACATCATAAGTCATTAATTTATATTTGTGATTATCAGTAATTTCCATAGTTTTTTCTTTACCTGAGGAAACTAAAATGCCCTCTTCAAATATATCATCTTCTTCACCACTTACTGTATAAAGTGATACATCTCTTACAAAATAATCTGACTCTTTTACCCAAGTGCCATATATATAAAGCATTGGTTTAATAGATTGCTTTTCTTGATAGTATTCATAAACACTTTTAGTATTATCATCATAAGTAGTTGTTTCTTTATTTAAATATGCTTTCGTATTATGTTTCATAAAAGGCACACCAAGAATTAAAAAGTATAAAGAGGAAATTGTTCCTGTAAATCCCACAAAAGGAGCAATTATTTTACATATAACTTTTGCTTTTTCTTTCCTATAATAATTCTTACCTTCTCTTTTCTTTAACATATCATTTAATTTATCTAAATCATTTTTCATTTGCTCTAGCATTTCTTTTTCACTATTCATATAACCCACCTGTAGGAACTATTATACTCACAAAACCATTTTATTGCAAGAAAAAATCGGCTTCACAAAAGCGAAGCACGATTTATATTACATTCCTATCCTATATGGATCTACCTTTGTTCCTGTACCTCCTGTTACATATACATTAGATTTTAGATATAAGACTGGCCTGATGGAAGAACCATTTGAAGACGCGTTGGAAAAAAGAGAGCCCAAGTGAGAAACAATAAGAGGGTTCGAAGAAGAATATCCGCTCATTGTCCATTCATTATTTGAAGACAACCAATTATTTTTAGAAGATCCAAAAGGCATTGTCGTAAAACCTAATTCACCATTAAATTCATCATTTGCATATCCCCAATCACTAGCGTACATAAGGCCTATTTTTGATGCACTAGTTGCATGAGTAGCAATTTCCTGTGTATAATAGTTTGCTGCTGTTTTATATGTTTCATCCCCTGCTCCTACATTAAAATAAACATCCTCAACCATTTTACCATAATAGTCATTTGCATCAATTCCATCTGCCGAATAATCACATGTTCCTTTTACTGTAGATGAACTCGTAATACAATAACTATCACACGAAGATTTTTTTCCTAAATAGCATGTATTTAGAAGATTTTGAATATTACTTCCTATCCATATTGAATTACTTCCATATTTTATTGCTCCAATTGAATCATTTCTTATTATTTTTGCTCTATTTTGAGTGCTACTACATCCACTTGTTAAACATACTGGAATATTTCCTATTATTCTCCATAATTCATCATTAAACCATATATAATTATTTGGATCTTTACCTTCATATCTATAACCATTTTCACTTTTTGTAGTTCTATTATTAATTAAGCTAGTTAAATTACTTACACTAGAGTTAAACGATACATCACAGGTAACTGTTCCAGTTATTTTAGTTATTTCCAGTTTCCATGTTTTAGGATTCCATCTACCTTTTGCATTATTACAATTAACAGTTACTTTATATTTGCCATTTGTTGGAAAAGATGTTGCATTATTACCATCAACAGTTAATGCAATAGTACTTCCTTTATATTTAAATGTTTTATTAGTATTTGTATTAATTAATATTAATGAAATAAAAGAAGTAACAATTAATAATACACATATAACTATTTTTTTACTAGATTTCAAAATATACCTTCTTTCTAAAATTATTTTAAGTGTCGATAGAAGAAGCACGTATGTTTCTTCGTCCATCTACTATTTTTTAAAAGTATAAAACTTTTAAGGATAATTAATATTTCTTATGCTTAACTCTTTATAGCCATAAAACCTAAACCAAACACAAGAAGTTCTAAAAAGATGGAGTGGCCATTCGAAGCCGAGTTGCCATTGAGATAGCCGTTGTTGTTAGCATTAAGAGGGTTCGAAGAAGACCAAATTTTAAAATAATTACCCTATATATATATTTAATGGTATTTCTACCTATATATACATTTATTCAAAATCGGTTTCACATAGCGAAGCACGATTTATATTATATTCCTATCCTATATGGATTTACCTTACTTCCAGTACCACTTACTACATAAACATTAGATTTTAGATATAAGACTGGCCTGATGGATGATCCATACGAAGCCGAGGTGTAGCGCAAATAGCCGCTGTTGTCAACGAAAAGAGGGTTTGAAGAAGAATATATGCTCATTATTAATTCATCACCATTTGAAAATAGCCAATTTTTATCAGATGAACTCTGAGGGCTTCCATCACTACCTAATACTCCAGTAAAACCTTCAATTGCATATCCCCAATCACTAGCGTGCATTAGTCCAATTTTAGATGCAGTTGTTGTATGAGTTGCTATTTCTTGTGTATAATAGTTTGCTGCTGTTTTATATGTTTCATCCCCTGCTCCTACATTAAAATAAACATCTTCTACCATTTTGCCATAATAGTCTGCCGTATCTATTCCACCTGCTGAGTAATCACATATTCCAATTGCAAAAGTAGAATTTGAATAGCAATAACTATCACATGATGATGTCTTTCCTAAATAACATGTATTTAATAGATTTTGAATATTACTTCCCATCCACGTTGAATTATCACCATATTTTATTGCCCCAATTGAATCATTTCTTATTATTTTTACTCTATTTTGAGTGCTACTACATCCACTTGTTAAACATACTGGAATATTTCCTATTATTCTCCATAATTCATCATTAAACCATATATAATTATCTGGGTTTTTACCTTGATATCTTTTACCATTTTCATTTCTAGTGGCTTTATTATTTACTATAGTCGTTAATAATTTTTCATTACTTGGCGTTTTTGGAGTAAATGTAATATTACATGATGAATTTGTTTTTGAAATATTATCAATTATAATACCATTAATTTTATAATCCCATGTACCACCAGTAATGCCATCACAATTAGTTATACTTTTTGTATATCCCCCTAAAAGATAACTTGGATTAGAAACATTTATATTAATATCATGAGGTTCTTCATAATATAAATAAACACTACATCTATCAGAACCTAATGTTTGATAAGCTAGTTTATTACCCACTATTGAGACCTTACCACCATTTTCACATATTGTTTTTTCTTCATCAATATGATAATTTGTTAAATCACTTGGAAGATTATTTACTGAAGTATAACTTGTTTCTCCATTATTTTTAATTTTAAAAGCATAAGACTTTTTTATTATACTTTTATTATCATCTTTTCTTGGATATAAAAATATTGATAACAATATTACGAACAAACAAGATATAATTAAAATACCCTTTTTCTTATTTTTTCCCATAAATACGCCTTCCTTTTTTCTCAAATCTTAAACATTTAAGAAAATTTATCAATGTACTTTTGTACTTTACAAACTAATTTTACTATAAAAATTTATAAATTACTAGTGCTTTTAACGTATTTTCGTAAGTATTTTTTCTTAAATGTTTAAGATATAGGAAAATACGAACTAGGTAAACACTGGAATTGAGTAAAATCTTAGTGTTTTTTTAATATCAAAAAAAATGATGAATTATTCATCACAAGTAGGACAAATTACTTCACCATTTTTAATAACTAATAGATCATTACATTTAGGACATTTATCACCTGTTGGTTTATACCAAGATGCATATTTACATTTAGGGAAATTATCGCATCCATAAAATTCTTTACCCTTTTTAGTTTTTCTAACAATAATATTACCTTCACATTTTGGACATTTGCAAATAATTTCTTTTTCTGTTTGTTTATTTTCTTTTTTAATATATTTACAAGTTGGGTAATTAGAGCATGCTGTAAACTGTCCATATTTACCTTTTCTAATAACTAAAGGGCTACCACATTCTGGACATTTTTCGCCAGTTTCTTCGGGCTTCTTCTTTTCCATATTTTTAAAGGCATTATCCACAAGAGGAGCAAAATTATCATAGAACTCTCTAAGCATTTTTTTATAATCCTCATTACCATCAGCAATTTCATCTAAATCTTTTTCCATATTAGCGGTATATTTAACGTTTACAATACTTGAGAAAAATTCTTGTAATTTATCAGTGGTTTCAAAACCAACCTCTGTTGGAACAAACTTTTTATCCTCAAGGGTAACATATCCCCTATCTTTAATTGTGGAAATAATTGTTGCATAAGTTGAGGGTCTACCTATACCAAGAGATTCAAGTTCTTTAATAAGAGAACTTTCTGTAAATCTTGCTGGTGGTTTTGTAAAGTGTTGAGTCTTAGTAATTGTATCAGATAAAATTATACCTGCTTTATAATTTTTAAAGTCTGGTAAAATTGTATCTTCTTGATCTTCATAATCACCATAAACTTTTAAATAACCATCAAATGTAAGAACACTACCAGTTGCTTTAAAACCATAATCATTATTATCAAGAAGTACAGTAGTCGAATTAAATTTAGCATCAGCCATTAATGAAGCAAGAGCTCTATAATAAATAATTCTATAAAGTTTATATTCATCAGGTGCTAAATACTTTTTAATTTTATCAGGTTCATAATTAATATTTGTGGGTCTAATACCTTCGTGAGCATCTTGAACATTTTCAGTCTTTTTACCCTTTTTAACATACCCTACATAGTCTTTACCATACTTACTATTAATATAGGCAAAAGATGCAGAAGTAAATTCATCAGAAAGTCTTACACTATCAGTACGCATATAAGTGATAAGGCCATGAAATCCATCATCAAGTTCAATACCCTCATAAAGTTTTTGAGCAATTTTCATTGTCTTTGAGGCAGCAAACCCTAGTTTATTAGAGCAAGCCTGTTGAAGTGTTGAAGTTTTAAATACTTCTTTAGCACTTCTTTTCTTTTCTTTTTCTTCGACCTTTTTAATAGTAAATGTATTTGTTAAACTATCAAGTATTTTATCAGCTTCTTCCTCATTTGGAATTTCTATATCTTTTTCTTTATAAGTTTCTAAATTTGCCTTAAAATCTTTGAAATCAGCCTCAATAGTCCAATATTCTTTAGGAATAAATGCAAGTATTTCTCTTTCTCTATCCACAATAAGTTTTAGAGCAACAGATTGTACCCTACCCGCAGATTTACCAGCTGTTTTGGACTGCATAACTTTACTTAATCTAAAGCCAATAATTCTATCTAGAAATCTACGTGCTTCTCCAGAATGAACTAAATTCATATCAATTCTTCGAGGATTTTTTAAAGCTTTTAAAACAACATCTTTAGTAATTTCATTAAACACTATTCTATCATATTTTTCATCAGGTACTTTTAATTCATCATATAAATGCCAAGAAATAGTCTCTCCCTCACGGTCTGGATCGGTTGCAAGATATATATGATCTGCTTTTTCAATTAAATCTTTTAAATATTTAACATCTTTCTTTTTACCCTTAATTATTTCATAACTAGGTTTAAAATCATTTTCAATATCAATACCAAGTCCATACTTTCCAGATGTTGCTAAATCTCTAATATGACCTTTCGAAGAAACTACAGTATAATCTCCTCCCAAATACTTTGATATTGTTTTACATTTTGCAGGGGACTCCACGATTATTATGTTTTTCATTTAACATTCTCCTTTTCATTTTCAATTTTTTCAAATAAGTAAGCAAAATAATTATTTTTAATTGCTGAACTACTCATATTCATTTTAGCATAAATTAATTCATTTATCTTCTTAATTTCATCATCCGAATATGTAAAGTCTGTAAAGTAAGTTATTTTACCAGTACTTGCATTAAAGTAGGCATATTCATTTTTCCATGAATAATCATAGAACACTACTAAACTTTGATAATCCTCAGAAAATAAATCATTACCCATATAATATCTAGGATCATAATCTAAATCAAAAAGGTTTGCCATTGTAGGAAGGATATTAATATAACTTGTATATTCATCCATAGTTATAGTTTCTTTTAAAGAACTATCATAAATAACAAGTGGTACTTTTTCATTTTCATAATCACTTAAATCTCTATCTAATATTTCATTTAATATATTAAGATTTATACCATAAGGATAATGATCTCCGAAAAGTACTATAATAGTATCATCTAAAAGATTTCTTTCTTGTAAGCCATCAATAAGAACTCCTAAAGCATTATCAAGTTCAGTCATTTTTGAAAGATATCTTTTAAGTTCAATTGAATAAGAAGTATCTTCGAATTTATCTAAATATTTATCTCCATATTCACTTTGTGATGCATAAGGCTGATGAGTTGTAACAGTTGTAATATAACTCATAAATTTACCATCAATATCATCAAGTTTTTCTAAATACTCCTCCATTAAAGTTACATCACTAGGCCAAGCTCCATAAACACTTGAATACTCCATATTTAAACTATTAACATCATAATAATTTTGACTACCCATATTTGGATGTATCTTTGTTCTTTCATAATAAGTATTATCATAGTCGTGGAAACTATTAGTCGTATAACCTTTATTATTAAATAAATTAAATATACTTTCTGGGTATGTATTATTTACATATAAATTTGAAGTACAATTATTATAAATTGAATAAAGTGATGTCATTGCACTAAATTCATTATTACCTGTAGCACAACTATTTCTCGGAGAATAATTATTTTCAAAGTAATAACTTGAACTTAATAATTTATGAAAGTTTGGAAAATACTCTTCATTAATAATGATATCATTAACACTTTCCATCATAATAACTATTAAATTCTTATTTTTATATTTACCAGTATATTCATTTTTACTAGTTACCTTATTATTAATATAAAAATTATTCAATGAGTTTAATGTACTATCGGTTTCACTATTAATAATACTTTCCCATGTAGTATCATCGATATCTCTTTTATCTTTATCTGGATTATAAGCAATTAAATCATTTTTATAAATATTTGTTTCAACATATTTACTTTTTAAATCTAGTAAGCCATATGAAATAATACCAAAGTCTTTTACCGCTAAACTAGGATTTGAGGTTCCTTCGAAAAGTTCTTTTAAAGAAAGTACTTGATATTTATCGTTGTATTTATCGCTTAATGAATGATAATAAAATATTGATGACAAGCAAAGCACTATAAGTAAAATGCAAGATACTATTTGATATTCATACCTATATTTCTTTTTTAAATGAAAATCTTTTGGTTTTGTTTTAAGTCTTATACCATTAATAATAAAAACTAACATAAGAAGTATAAAAGGTAAAAATAAAGTTAGAAATACCGGTTTACAGCTTTTAAGGAAATCCATTATGTAATCTTTTACTGCACCCGCTTGACTTACCGTATTAAAGGACATATAAACCCCTAAAAAGTTTAAGAAAAGCATTTGGGCAAATGAATAAATAGAAAAAATTAAAACGGTTATACTCGAAAAAACATAAGATGCTTTTCTTGGAAATATTGAATATATTAAAGATAAAATAATACTAATTACATTAATACCTATAAAAGTTCTTAAAAAGGAAAAATTTAAAATATTTAAATTATTAATTAATCTAAAAATAACTTCGATTAAAAATCCTGAAGTAAGTAAAATTAAGTAATTATTTAGTATTTTATTTTTATTCATTATTTTCCTCCATAATTATTTTAACTGGACCATATGTAGTCCTATAAATATCTAATATACCATATTTTTCTAATAATTCAAGATGTCTTTTTGTAGGATAACCTTTATGTTTTTTATATTCATACTGTGGATATATTTTATCATATTCATCCATTATATGATCTCTTGTTACTTTTGCAAGGACGGATGCAGCCGCTATGGTAATACTTTTAGCATCACCTTTAATTATTCCTAAAGAGTTTTCTCTTCTTAAATCCATTGCATCAGTTATTATAAAATCTGGTTTAACTTTTAGGCTATCCACTGCTGTATTCATACCAAGTCTTGATGCTTCCAAAATATTTATTTCATCTATTTTTTTATTATCAATTATACTTATACTATAACTGATAGCATCTTTTTTTATAATTTCAAAATATTTTTCTCTTTGCTTTTCTGTAAGTTTTTTTGAATCAGTTAACCCAGAAAGCTCATAGTTATGAGGAAGAATTACTGCTGCAGCAACAACTGGGCCACATAAAGGTCCCCTTCCTGCTTCATCAGTACCCGCAATTAATTTATAACCCTTATTATATAATTCATTTTCAAAGTGATGATTATCTTTTATAAGGATTAAATCTTCAATTTTTCTTTTTAGAGTTTTATTTTCCTCTTTAGCAAAAAGTGATTCTAAAGATTCTACTTTAAAATTATGAACTAATTCAAAATTACAAGTTTTATTTATAACTTTAATAAATTCATTATCAATACTTTCACTACACATTAAAAATATATAATCACATTCTTTTATTATGCCGTAAATAGTAAGAGCAGTTTCACCTGTAATTATATATTTATCTTTATCTATATTTAAATCATTTAAAATATTAATTATCTGTCTTTTCTTCATCTAGTGTAATTCCTTTTATTTTTCCTCCAATAATATCATTATATAGTCTTTCACTAACTTTTGTAAAGTCTGTTTCACCATTTTTTGTAAATCCCCATTTTAAAGATAAATTATCAAATACCTCAATTGCATCTGTTTCTGATGTTTTATAAATATCTTTTAAAATGTTTGGATAGCTTTTAAGATAGAAGTTAATTATGTACATACCAATATCAGATATATTTAATACTTCTTTTTTAATTGAACCAATAGTGGCCATATTATAAGCATGCACAATATTATCAAGTTTTGGCCATAATATTCCCGGAGAATCTAAAAGTGTTATACCATATTTTGTAGGTAAAAAATTTAAATTTTTAGTTACTCCAGGTTTATTACCAACATTTTGAACTTTTTTACCAACCATATTATTAATTAAAGTTGATTTACCTACATTAGGAATACCTATTACTAAAGCTTTAATTTCTTTTTCTTTTAAGCCTTTACTTTTTCTTTTTTCTTGAATATATGAAGTACATTTTTTAGTAATATCAAATAATTTCTTAAAATCTTTATTATTTTTTAAATCAAGAAGTATTACTTCATAACCAGACTTTTTATAAAACTCTACAAAATAATTTGTTTTCTTTTCATCACATAAATCTTTTTTAGTCATAACTAAAATTTTAGTTTTACCCTTTATAATTTCATTTATATCCTTTATCATCGTAGAGGCTGGACATCTTGCATCAACAACTACATAAACAATATCAATCAGATTAATATTTTCAAGTATTTGTCTTTTTGTTTTAGCCATATGTCCTGGATAATAGTTAATTTTTGTTATATTTTCATTCATTACTTTCACTTCCCTTTTCTATCATTTTTGTTTCTTTTAAATATTTACTATAAAATTCATCCATTGAAGAAATATATTTTTGATCTTGTATAACTCTAAATTTTTCATATTCTTTTTCTGCTTTTTCTACTGCCTCCATATGGGATATACTGCCACTATTATTTAATATTTCTTTTCTTCTAAATTTTAATAAATCATCAGTTGCATCTATCCAATCTTTCATTGTCATTACATGTCTTTGTTTTGCTTCATCCTCTGCAAATATCAAAAATAAATTCGTTAAATCTTTCAAATTATTCATTTCTTCTTCGTTTAAATAATTCTTTGCAATAATCACATCATACTTATATATTAAACCATCAGGAGAATTTTTCCAATTAGTTAATCCCATATGCTTTTTATCTAAGTTTGCTCTTGTATATATTAGTTCAGCAGCGGTATGCCCACTTATAGCGAAATGTAACTTATTTTGAACTATTTTAAAGAAAGTATAAGCTTCTTCTGACTTTGGATTGTAATCAGTTGCTGTGGCAATAAATAAATCAGTTATTTTTTGGTATGCCATTCTTTCACTTACTCTAATTGTTTTAATACGTTCTAATAATTCATTAAAATATTTTGTATCATATTTATTTCCATTTATAAAGCGTTCATCATTTAAAGCAAAACCCTTTGTCATATATTCTTTTAATATTTTTGTAGCCCATATTCTAAATTCTGTTGCTTTTTTCGAATTAATTCTATAACCAACAGCAATTATGGCATCTAAACTATAAACTTCAGTATTATATTTTTTACCGTCAAGTGCAGTTATTTCCATTTTGGAAACAACTGAATTTTTATCTAATTCGTTTTCATCAAATATATTTTTTAAATGTTTTGATATTGCAGGTACACCAACATCAAAAACTTTTGACATACCCTTTTGTGATAGCCATAAAGTTTCATCTTTATAAATAGCATCTACTATAATGTTACCTTCACTATTTTTATATATAATTAGTTTATTATCTTCCATCAATACTCTCCTTTCCTTTAGTTTTTCATAAGTCATACAACTATCAATTTAAGTTAAAATTTTATTAAAAAATGTCCCAAAATGTAAAAAGCATTTATTAAAAATTCTTTTATTTTCAAGGATTTAATAATGTTTTTTCATAACTCCGCACTTACCAATTAATTTTTGTTATATTTTCATTCATTACTTTCGCTTTCCTTTTCTATCATTTTTGTTTCATTTAAAAAATTATCAAAATCAGAATTATATAATAGATCTTGTTTAACTCTATATTTTTCAAATTCTGATAATGCCTTATCACAAGCTATTTCGTGTGATATTTTTCCCGCATCTTTTAATATATCTAAATCATCGGCAAGTAAAAACTTATCTATTCTTTCCGACCAATCTTCCATAGTCATTGGAATGTGTCTTTTTGCTCTATTTTCCGCTAAATCCAAAAATGCTGATACTATTAGTTCTAAACTTTCCAATTCTTCTTTAGACAAATAGTTTTTAGCTATAACTACATCCGTTTCTAAAATTTTTCCATTTGGGCAGTTTTTCCAAGAAGTAAGACCCATATGTTCTTTCTCTGAGTCAGCTCTATTATATATAATTTCAGCAGCAGTTTGATGTGATACTGCATAATGCATTTTATTTTGAACCTTTTTAAAAAATTTAATTGTTGTCGGAGATTTTTTATCATAGTCCACACTTGTCGCATAAATATCAGTAACTTTTTGATAAAAGCGTCTTTCTGATAATCTTATTTCTCTTATTTCGGCAAGTAAATAATCATAATAGTCTTCATCAAAGAACGTACCATTTGCCATTCTCCTTTTATCTATTATATAACCTTTTTTTGAAAACTCTTTTAATATGTGAGTTGCCCACCTTCTAAATTGGATGGCTCTATCTGAGTTTACTTTATAACCTACTGAAATAACCACATCTAAGTTGTAATATTGTATATTCCTTTTTACTTTTCTATTACCTTCATTTTGAACAAGTAAGAATTTCTTACTTGTTGAATTTTGTTCTAATTCATAACTATCGTATATATCATTAATATGCATAGTAATATTATTTCTAGTTGTATTAAAAAGTTCTCCAATAGCTTTCTGTGTTAGCCATAAATCACCATCTTCAAATCTAACTTGAATTCCCTTATCATGTGTTTGCCTTTCAAATATTAGAAATTCCGCACTACTACTTCTTATCATTAAATCTTTTGTCATATTTATCAACTCCCTAATCTAAAATTTTAATTTTTCATTCATTACTTTCACTTGTTTTTTTCTTATCAACTTTATTATCAAAATAATAATTCCATATACTATCCAAATTACGCAATCAAGCAATATACTATAAATTACAATTACAAAACATAACCATATCTAGACTACCAAAGTTGTATCTTTACATTTTTTTAAATGTTTAGTTAATTCTAAAGCACTCAAATGATTTTAATAAAAGAATCTATCAAACTCATACATTCATAGTATAGCATACTTTAGCCATATTAAAAAGAAGAATTATTAAAATCTTCTTGTATGTTTTCTTGTATGCCAATTAATCTATTTTTTACATATTTCTAGCAACTTTTTTACGGTATTTGCAGTTCTTATAGTAATACTATCTTTAATATAAGTTGAAGATGTTTTAACCCACCAATTTGATTTACGATAGTTTTTTAATTCATAAGACCAAAAGAAACAATTTTTATATTCATAAATTTGTTCAACATTTTCATTTAAATTTCCAAGTACATTTTTAACTTCAGTACTTTGAACTGGAGATAATATAAAGATTATATTATCATAAATTTGTTTATTACCTGTTCCCCACCACGAAGGAGCATTATTAAGTAAATCCTCAAGTTCTAAATAACTTATAACAAAAACAGGTATTTCTAAATCAAAGTTTTCTTTAATAAGACTGTGAATATTTTTTACAATATTTTCTTTATTTGATTCATTACTTTCTAAAATAATATTTCCACTGTTAAGATAAGTGTAAACACTTTGATATTTGTTTTCTATTAGATATTTTTTGAGTTCTTCCATTGAAATTTTATTTTTACCACTTATATTAATTCCTCTTAATAAAACAATATACTTCATAATACCTCATATCTTACTAAATAAAACATATTTTTCTTTTAATAATATTTTATCTACTTTATAACCATAACTTTATATATTTGCTCATATTTATTTACTATTTTTACTATTTTCAGCAATATTTTTAGAGGTAATTATTATTCCCACTAAATTAGTTCCAATAGAAAGACCTAATAGTACACCACTTGAAAATTCACTAAAACTAGAACTAATTTTATTTCCAAAAAATATATAACTTAAATAAAGTAAGTTTCCAAGTATAATTAATAATATTCCATAATTTTCTTTTTTCATTTGTTCCTCCTTAAAAATTATTTTTATTTAACTTTCTCTTTTATTATATCATCTTTATCTATATTTTCTTAGTATTCTAAGTGTATTTAATATTGTAAGAAGTGTTACTCCTGTGTCTGCAAAAACAGCAAACCACATATTGGCATAACCAAATATGCTTAATAATAATATTAATATTTTAATACCCATTGCAAATATTAAATTTTCTTTAATAATATATTTTGTATATTTTGATATATTTATTGCAAGAGGTATTTTCATTAGATCATCACTCATAAGAACTATATCACTTGCCTCAATTGCACTATCTGTTCCTACTCCACCCATAGATATCCCAATATCAGCTCGTTTTAATGTTGGTGCATCATTAACACCATCACCCACAAATACTAGGGTTTTTTCAGTCTTTTTTACTTCTTCATATTTTGTAAACTTTTCATGAGGAAGCATCTCATAATATATTTCATCTATACCAAGTTTTTCACCAATTTTTAAAGCATGTTCTTTTTTATCACCAGTAAACATATATGTTTTTATATTAAGTTCTTTTAATTTTTGTAAAGAATCCTTTGTTTCACTTTTAATACCATCACTAATTTCTATAGTTGCAATATGTTTACCATCAATATTTAAATGTAATGTTCCATCCCAATCACATTTACATACTTTTTTACTACCAATAACAATTTTTTTATTATCAATCTCATAAGATATTCCTTTTCCAGTAGTTTCCTTAAAATTTTTAACTTTTGAGGTATCAATTTTTTTATCAGTTAATTTTAAAATTGATTTAGCTATTGGATGATTTGAGAATGTTTCTCCCATAACAAGATAATTAATAACATCTTTTTTACTATAATCTTTATCTTGAATTATTATATCAGTAACAGTAAATGTTCCACTTGTTAAAGTACCGGTTTTATCAAATATAATTCCAGTTGTATTTTGTAAATTATCAAGAAAATTACTACCTTTAATTAAAATTCCATTTTTTGAGGCTGCACCAATACCTGTAAAATATGAAAGTGGCACAGATATTGCAATAGCACAAGGACATGATATTACAAGAAAAGTTAATGCTCTATAAATACTTTGTGAATATGTAACACTACTTATAAGTGGTAAAAATATAGCCACTATTAAAGCAAGAATTAAAATTATTGGTGTATAAACTTTACTTATTTTAGAAATAGTAGTTTCAGTTTTAGCCTTTTTATCTGTGGCAGTATCTAATAACTCTAATATTTTAGAAACTGTTGAATCTTCAAATGTAGATGTTGCTTTAATAGTAATAACATCACTATTATTAATAGACCCAGACAGTACCTTATCACCATTTTTAACTAAAATATTTTCACTTTCTCCAGTAAGAGCGGAAGTATCTAAATAAGTTTTTCCATTTATAATAGTTCCATCAACTGGAATTTTTTCTCCTTTTCTAACAACTAAAACATCACCTACTTTTACATCCTCAACATTAATAGTTTTTACTTTATCTTTCTCTTGTTTATTTGCATAAATACTTTTTATATTCATTAAATCTTTAATGGATTTTCTTGAATTATTTAAGGCTTTTTCCTCTAAAATCTTACCTATGGTATATAAAACAATAACCATCATACCTTCCATCGCTTCGCCCAAAGCAAAAGCACCAATGCAAGATATTAAAATTAAAGCATTTTCATTAATACCTCCACCATTTTTTATCATTTTAAAAGCATTAATAAAAACTTTATATAAAAGTAAAATATATGATATTACTAATAAAATCAATTTAATTGGTTTTGAAACATTTAAATAAAATCCAAATAAACCTACAACTAAAGCAATAATAAGTATACTTAAATGATATTCTTTTTTTACATTTTCTTCATTTTCGCTAATATAAGCCTCTGGTTCAATTTTTTTAATTAATTTATTAACACCACTTATACTTATATTTTTTTCAGTTTCATAAGAAATCATCATTGTATTAAAATTAACTTTAACATTTTTAAAATCTTTATTTTTATTAAGACTATCCTCAATTCTTCTTGCACAATTTGCACAATCTAAATTATTAATTTTATATCTATATTTATTCATTACTGCCTCCGATTTTATGATTAATATGTTTAATACCTATTTCATATAATGTCCTTATATGTTCATCATCTAAAGTATAATATACTTCTTTACCAGATCTTCTTGACTTTACTATTTCACTTTTTCGAAGAACCGCAAGTTGATGAGATACTAAAGACTTACTCATATTAAGAACATTTGCTATATCACATACACACATTTCATTATTATCTAAACACCATAAAATTTTAATTCTAGTAAGATCTCCTATTAATTTAAAAACCTCTGATAGTTTTAAAAGAGTTACTTCATCAGGTCTATTTTTTAAAGCCTTTTCAACAATATCTTTATGAATAACATTACAATCACACATACTATCTTTCATTAAATATCTCCTTTAGTTGAATATCTATTCAACTATTTAATTATATATGAATGGTCATTCAACTGTCAATAGTTATTTTCAAAATTTTTATCAATTAATATTTCATGTATTAACTCTTCTTTATTTCCTAAATAAATATCCTCAATACGATCAACACGGCATTTCTCACTTTGAATTATTGATTTAACTTTATTAACTGCATCCTCTACTTTATCATTTACAACAACATAATTATATTTTTTATAATTATTGACTTCATTATAAGCAGTAATAAATCTTTTAACTACTTTATCTTTACTTTCAGTTTTTCTACCAATAAGTCTATTTTTTAAAGTTTCCATATCCGGAGGCATAATAAAAATAAAAAGTGCTGACGGAATAATTTTCTTAATATTTATCGCTCCATTTATATCAATAACTAATATTACATCTTTGCCTTCATTTAATTTTTCCTCTACTTTATCTTTAGGAGTTCCATAATAATTATCATTATAAGAGGCATATTCTAAAAAAGTATTATCATTTATTTTATTTTCAAATTCTTCACTAGACACAAAGAAGTAATCAACGCCATCTTTTTCAAGTGGTCTTGGTTTTCTCGTAGTCATTGAAACAGACATCCAAATATTTGAATTTTCTTTTATAAGTTTTTGACATATAGTATCTTTTCCTGCACCACTTGGTCCAGATACCACTATTAAAAGTCCTTTATTATTTGTTTTTATCATATTAATTCCCTTTCTTATAATGAATAACTCTCTTCTAAATCACTTTCATATTGACTAATATACTCATTTTTATAAAATTCATAGCCATCATAATCAATATTTTTAAAATAGTTTAATAGTTTTTCATAAGTTTCTTTAACATCACAAAGCATACCTATTTCTAAAAGTTCATCAAATATTTTTTCTATTGTACTAGTTTCTGTATAATCCCAAGAAACAATATTATTTACCATATCCTCCAAAGATTTAAGTCTTTTATTACATTCTTTCTTTGCACCAATAAGTAAACCTTTTAAATCATCAAATAAATACTCCATCAATATTCCTCCCTTCGAGCATCAAAATAAGTATATCATTTAAAAAATTAAAAGTCAAACACTTTTTCGTATTTTTTGCTATTCATTTTTTATTATTTTTTTGATATACTTTAAATGGAGGTAATAATGACTGCATTAGAAAACATTAAAAATGAATTTATTACAAACCTATTAATTAACCAAAATAAAGGTGTTGAAAATATTCAAAAAAACTTATATTCTTATGAAGATTATGAAAATCTTTTACAAAGTGCTTATGAAGTTATAAAAAATAATCCTGATGATGATATTGAATCAATTAGGAAAAAAATGTATGAAACATCAGGGATAAATGAGGCAGTTAACCATCTTATATACGATATGGAAATGGCTCCTTCCCTATCAATTTCTTATGGAACAAAAAACTATCAAGAGGTTATTAATGCAGGAAGTATCAATCAAATTAATACAAGTGAAAATAGTATTTATGATTTAGCAAGCATTTCAAAACTATTTACATCTATAAGTGTTTTAAAACTTGCTAGTGAAAATATAATTGATTTAAATAAAGATATAACTTATTATGATGAAAGATTTCACAATTTAAAAGGAGTTACTCTTCTTTCACTTTTAACATTTAATACTCCTCTTATTACAAAAGGAAGAATTGATGAAAAAGATATTTCTTATGAAGAAAGTAAAAATAGACTTTATAATATAATGGTAAATGAAAAGTTTTTATCTACTGCAAATCCTTATACCGATTTAGGAGCAATGGTTTTAAAAGAGGTAGTTTCAAAAGTAACTAATCAAAATTTTTATGATTTTGTAAAGGAAAATATAATTGATAAAGCAAATATGCAAAAAACAAGTATTTTTGTAAACCCACAAGATTTATCTTACTTAGCACCCACTGATAATACTATTGTTTATAAAAATGGAGAATTTATTTTTAGAAATATTCCTTTGGGAACTGTTAATGATGAAAAAGCACAAATACTTGGACAACAAGCAAATGATTTTGCCGGTCATGCAGGACTCTTTTCTACAAGTGAAAATATGGCAAAATTTGCAATTAGTTTAATGAAGTATGATATTTTAAGTGAAAAATATTTAAAATCAATGAGTAAAAATGCAACAGGAAGATTTATCGAAGAGTTAAATTCTTATAAACAATTTTTTGGCCAGCTATGTTACTCTAAAAATCCTAACCCCAAAGCAACTGAAGTATATCACCCTTTAAGTGGAACATCTTTTGCAATGGGAGGTTATACAGGAAATCAATTTACTTTAGATCCAGAAAATAATGTATTTGCCTTTTTAGGTTCAAATAGAACAAATAATAGAGTTGCAAATATTTCAGGGTTTGATAAAAGTAAAATAAAACACTTCCCAAATGGTAAAGAAACAATACTAATTGGAAATAAAGAATACATAAATTCTTCTTCCTATTCAAGCAAAAGAGATGAAGCACTTAGATGCACATTAAAACTATCTTTATCCTATTTATTTTTAGAGTATTATGTAAATGCCCTTGAAAATGAAATTGACTTAACAGGAACTTATTCAAGACACATATAAAAACTGCAGAAAAAATCTACAGTTTTTTTAATACTTTTCTTTTAAAATTACTTTATAAATATTTACAGTTTCTCCTAAAAAACTATTTTGTAAGCTTTCTTTAAAGGATTTAAAGTTATCATAACCATAAAAATCATAATTAATATCATTTTCTTTTAAATTATTTATTATTTTACTTTCAATAAAAGTAGCATTTAATAATCCTATTATATCTCCTTCTTTATTTAATAAAATAATATCAAGATTTTCTTTATTACTATATAAATTTAAATAAATATTTTTTCTATTTAATAACTCCTTACACTTTTCATCACTAAAATATAATTTTCTAGTATTTTTAAAAAGCCTTGCTCTTTCATTATTACATAAATTATCAGTTATTTTATTAGAATCTTTTCTACCAATAAATAATAAAAACTTTTGTAAATGATTTAAATATCTAAGTTCATCATTACTATAGCATTTTTTATCTAAATCATTTAAATTAAAACTTTCAGGATATAAATAAAGATTTTTTATTACATAATCAAATTCATGTTCATGGCAGTGTTTTTCCCCTATATTAAAGGAAAAATATAAGGAATAATTTATTACTTCACTAAGAGCATTATATAAATTATTTTCTTTAATATTAAATTCTTTTCCCTCATAATCACTAATAGTTACATAATAATTTAAATTATCATTTTCAAATTTTGGATAAGGTAAATCATACTTTTTCAAAAGCGACTCCTTTGATTTAAAATATTTATGACTTTTTCAATATGAAAGTCTTTTAATCCTCCATCATAAAGTGATGTTT
This sequence comes from Mycoplasma sp. CAG:472, assembly GCA_000437315.1. GTDB lineage: Bacteria > Bacillota_I > Bacilli_A > RF39 > UBA660 > UBA6448. The sequence continues at coordinate 8,572 of FR899412.1, read as the reverse complement.
GAACTAGATTATTTTCTAAAGCAGTTCCTTTTAAATACTCTTTTTCATCATCAATTATAACAAAACTATCTACATCATTATTTTCTAAATAATCTATTATTTCTAAATATCTATTTTGATTAATATAATTTGTCATGCCTATAACAGGAAATCCTAAATCTACTAATGCATCAATTACTTCTTTACAACGAAAACTACTTATTAAAACAATTTTACAATCTATCATATCACATATTTTTTTTAATACTTTTAAGTTTTCTGGATTAAAACTAAACTTTATATATTCTAAATACATTTTATAATTTAAACATTTATTAATATTATTTCTTTTAGAAAATATACATTTTTCAGGATAAACTTTATGAATATAATCTAAATCATTTAAAACGCCATCAATATCTAAAAATAATATTTTCATCTTTGTCTTTCCTTAGTAATATCATTTATTTGATAAAAATTTAAATTATCATAATTTATTTCAAAACCATTTACTAAAGAAATTAAATTATTTTTTTCATCAAATAATAAAACTTTTTCTGTAGCATAAGGATAAACTCTAATATGGTAAACTCCATTTAAAAGATTTTCATAATTAATTTTAGATATAAACATAGTTATTTCACATATATCCTCTTTAATACTATGACCAATTATCATTTGATATACAGTGTCTTCGGGAAGTAATTTATTTTGACCTTCGAGCACTATTTGCCATAAATTTATATTGTATATTTCATTCATTAAATCCACCCTATCTTTTCAATATTTTCAAATTCATCCTCCAAAGATTTACCATTAAACAACTTTTCATTAAAAAGAGCATCAATAGTTTCAAAAAATATTTCTTTATTGCCTACTTCTTGAAAAGATACTTTTTCTTTTAACGGAATTATCATATAATCTTTGTCATATAAAGTAAAACATATTTCTGGTTCTAATCCTTTTATTAAATAATCATTTAATAAATCTTTAAAAGATTTTAAATTATTTTTTTCATTTATTTCAATCATTTTCATCTTTTCTTAATGTACTCTACATCCTCTCTTGGAAATACAATCATGCAAATAATATAAGCAAGAATTCCACTTCCACCCATTGCACAAAAAAATATCCATAAAAGTCTTATAACTGTAGGATCTGCATCAAAATACTCTGCAATACCTGCGCATACTCCATCAATCATTTTACCTTCATTAACTTTATATAATTTTTTATTTTTAGCCATTTTATTTCCTCCACAATTTAATTATACATTAGATTTATATAAAAAGCACTCTTTTTCATGAGAATAAATAATACCCACTGCTTGTAAAAAAGAATATATAATAGTGCTTCCCACAAACTTCATTCCTCTTTTTTGTAAATCCTTACTTATTGCATCTGAAAGTGGTGATGTAACTAAATTATTTTCATAATATATTTTATCTTTAGTAAATATGCATAAATACTTATAAAATGAACCATATTCGTTTACTATACTTTTAAAAATCTTACTATTTTTTATACTCGCAAGTATCTTATTTTTATTACGAATAATCCCCTTATTTAATAAAAGATTATTAACTTTATTTTCATCATAATTAATTATTTTATCAATATTAAAATTATCAAAGGCTACTTCAAAATTATCTATTTTATTTAAAATGCATTCCCAAGATAGTCCTGCTTGAAAGCTTTCTAATATAAGCATTTTATATAAATATTCATCACTAGTATTTAACTTACCCCATATATTATCATGATAATAAATATACTTTTGATTTTTTAAATTACACCATTTGCATCTATTCATAAACCATAAAAAATAGCATATAAATGCTATTTAACCTTTCCTATTTTTGAAAAAGGAAATAAAACTATTTTAGTTGTTCCTTCGATATATTTTTTCTTTATCGGTCCTAAAACTCTTGAATCTTTTGAAACAATACGATTATCTCCGAGTACAAAGTACTCATCATCTCCTAAAGTAATTTCATCAAAATCTGAAGTCTCACCACTTCCAAAGTTATCTTCATATTTTTCATCATTTATAAAAATTACCCCATTGATGCATTTAATTTTATCGTTAGGCTCACCTATAATTCTTTTTATAATTGCTGAACCTTCAACCTTTTTATCAATAACCACTATATCTTCTTGGTCAAAAGATTTATTAAGTTTATTTAAATAAAGTACTTCACCTTCTTTTAAAGTTGGAACCATACTTGTACCGTTTACTCTTACCGGTGTACCTATAAAAGTTCTTATAAGGATTACTACCACTATTATAATTACATAACTAAGTATTTCTTTAATTATTTTAAACATTTTATTCCTTTCATAAAAATAAAATTAAGGAAAGTATTAATTTCTTTCCTTAACTTTGTATTCTTTAGACATATTTTTAATAAAGTTAAGTTTTGCTCTTCTAACTTTACCTTTTCTAATAACTGTTATTTTATCAATTGTTGGTGCATTAACAGGGAAAATTCTTGTTACAGCAACTGTACCACTTTTTTTTCTAACAGAGAAAGTTTCTGAAACACTTCCACCTTTTTTAGCAACAACTAGTCCTTCGAAAGCTTGGATTCTTTCTTTTTTTCCTTCTTTTACCCAAACATCAACTCTAACAGTATCTCCAACACGGAATTCTGGAATGTCTTTACGAATATGTTTTTCATTAATTTTGTCTACTAAATTAGCCATTTTAATTCCTTCCTTTCTATATATTTTTATTACCTGTAATCATTAAATAATATTTTTTAAGCGGATTACATACCTTTTGGGCTAGAAGTATTATAGCATACTATTTTAACAGTTTCAAGCACCTAGTAAGCAGTATTTTTTCTTTTTCGAGAAATAAATATAATAATTTCCTTAATTATGGACATACAAGGCGTTGCAATAATCATACCTACTATTCCAAAGAAATATCCAAATAAAAGTAATCCCACAATAATTGTAATTGGTGAAAGCTGCATTGCTTTACTCATAACAACAGGTTGAAGTACATAACTTTCCACAAGTTGAACAATTATTGCCACTACTAAAGTAGCAAAACCTATAATTGGACTTTGAGTAAAACCAACAATTACAGCAGCAGCACCACCAATATATGGTCCAATATAAGGAATTAAATCAGTAATACCACAGAAAAGTCCAAAAAGTACGGCAGCATTTAATCCTACAATTGCAAACCCTATTGTATCACAAACAAACACCATAAAGGCCACGAGTAAAGTTCCATTAACTACTTTTCTTGCATTATAACCAATATTATTTAAAAGTTTTACATAATCATCAGCACCTTTTTTCTTTAAGAATTTTTCAAATGAAAAAGTAATATTATCAAAATCCATAAGCATATAAATCATAATAACAAGGGAAAGTGCAATAATGCCAACTGCAGAAATAAGTGATTTAACAATACTTATTAAACTATTAGGTAGTTTTGTAGTAATGGATACAATCATATTTTGACCTGATTCAATAATACTTTTCTTTAAAGTTCCTACATCAAGTCCACTTATATCTACTTTATCTAAACTTTTTGATATTAAATTTGTAAAGTTTGAAAAAACTGATGGGAGCATATTAATTAAATCATTAATTTGTTTATAAAGTACAGGTATAAAAATATAAACAAATAAAATTATGAAGCCAGCAACTAAAATAAATATTAAAATAGCACTTAACGCCTTATTCATACCTTTATCTACTAACTTTTTCTGAAGTGGATAAAATAGCCAAGTTAAAATAAAACCTATAAAAAGTGGTGAAATAACTTTAACTACTCCGCTTATAAGATTAAAAAGTTTAAGTTCTTTTATTGCTATTAAAACGCCAAGAACTACCGCTACTATTAAACAAACATAAAATACTCTAAGCATCTTTTTAGATAAAAAGATTATTTCATTTAATCCATCTGTATCAATTTCTTTATTATTATTTCTTTTAAACATAAATACCTCTTTCTAATAATATTATATATTTTTTACTATTTTTATTCAAGAAAAAGGATGATTTTTATATCACCCTAGTTAATTTTACAATCTTTAGAATATGTCATATGATATAAATAATCCATATCATCATAAACAGTAGTTAAAGAAAAATCAAGTAATTTATCATTTTCATACATATACATTGTATATTTTTCATTTAAAACATCATTTTTTTCAATTTTCAAAAAATTACCATCAATTTCATAATTTAAATTAATACACAATAATTTACTTTTTTCATTATAATAACAATACTCTAAACTGTCTTTAGAAAAATTAATTGTACTATGTTCTTTTGCATCATAAATAAGCCTTTTTTCTCTATAAACATCAAGACTATCAAAGTTCCAACATCCATAAATATTTTCTTTAACAATTTGCTTTGTATTAGTATACTTTTCTCTTTCTAGTATTTCCTTGGAAGGTTTATTTGAAACGCAAGCACAAGTTAATAGACATAAAGTCAAAACAATAATAACTCTTTTCATTATTCCACACATCCTCTTGGGCATTTACAGCCACACTGATATCCACCATAGCCATGACCACATGTACAATTTTTTGTACCATAATCATGACCATTTCCAGCACAACCAACATTTACATAACTACACGCTGGTTTAGATGGTGCCGGTGGTTCACCATATGAAGAACATTTAGATGCTCCTTGTAAAAGACTTTGAGAAATCGTTCCATATTCAACATTACCCGCTTTTGCAGAATAATTACATTCTCCTCCACAACAGGTTGAAATATAGTAAAGAATGTCATGTGTTGTATCGCATCTATTTCCATTTATTGTTGATGGTTTACAAGAACTGCCTCCACCTCCACCTGGATTTGGATCTGGTGTTGGATCTGGTTCAGGAACATAACAACCAGACTCTTCATAACAGTCAATATAATCGTAATCTTGACCACAATATTTGTCATTAATTTTTGAATAAAGTTCATAATATACTCTTTGTCTTCCATTTCCACAAGCGTTACTACAACTTCCAGAATGTGAATAAACACTATATGTACTATCACAGCATTTTATGTTTGTATTACATGGAGTATCTCCATAACTATTACAAGATATTCCTAAATATTTATCAGTTCGATATTCATAATATACTCCGCCATCACATTCTTCAGAACACTTACCATATCTTTCAAAATCTGTAAATGTACAAGATTTATATAGCTCATACTTTTCTTTTTGTGTATCAAAATTATTTACATTATCATAGGCTGTTATATATACATATTCAGTATTTCCACTTCCATCACTACTTGTAAATGTATAATCTACACTACAATCATATCTATTTCCATTTTGAGTACAGTAAGAATTAACGCTTTTTGTATTACAATTATTTTTTGATGTTCCTATACAAAAACTACTTATACCACTATGATTATCAGTCAATGTAAAAGATACTTTTGTATATCTACTGTTATAATTTAATTGATTACTCGATATATTTATATTGCTTATTACTGGTTTATCTTTATCTAAATATACATTTACTTCTTTCTTATCACTTGGACAAGTTACAATATTTCCTGCATTATCTTCGATAGTAAATGAACCTATTGTTTTACTTATATTTGCACTTTTATATGTACTTGTATATGTATATGTTTTATAACATGTTCCATTACAATTAGTTGTTTTCTTTTTATATGTTAATTTACTACATCCACTTTCATTATCTACGCATCCAAAACTTATCGCTACATTACTTTTTGTCCATTTAGTATTTTCTATATAACTACATACTGGCGGTATATCATCTATTTTATCTATTGAAATAGTTTCTTTATATTTTACTTTATTTCCTGCTTTATCGCTTGCACAAAATGTATATGTTCCATTTTTAGTTATCTTTTGTTCTATTTTTACATCATTTGGATTTGGTATATCAGGTATTTTATTATATTTTTCTAAAGGAATACTTTCACAATCACCCATACTCAAAATATAACTTTCTATTCCAGAACCCACATCAGTAGCATTTACCTTTAATGTTTTATCTTTTGTCCACTTATCTATATCCAGTACTACAAGACTTTTTATTTCAGGTAAAACACCATCTATTCTTACTCTTTGACCTTTTGATTCAAGTATTTCATCACCATTTACTAAAGTTACATAAAATTCATCATCGATTACCTTTCCTCTTTCTTCATATGTTTCCTCAAGGTTATAAGTTTTTTCATCAGTAATTACATTAGGATTCTTTTCACTTTTCCATGTATAACTATAATTATTTGGATCTTTTTCAGTATCTTTAAATTTTGCTTTTAAAGTGATTGGATTTTTATACCATGTTTTATTTATTTTATTTCCATCTTCCCCTACAATTGAAATTTCACTATTTACTATTGCACTTTCATTACAGTTTCCATTTTCTAAAACATTATTCTCTGTTCCTAAACTACCTTTTTCATCATCATTAATTGTTACTATATAACAGTTTAATATAGTTTTATCTCTTGAATCTGTAATTGTCATTGACTTATTATCTGCTTTTAAATAGCCCTCTTTTATAAGAGTATCTACATAAACTTCTTTGCTTTCAGTATCACTATAATATTTTTCTGCCGCTAGTTCAATTTCTAGTTTAATATTTTTATATTGTTTTTCTAAAATATTAGAACGCACTTTAGTAATGGAAAAAACACCCAAAGTAATTATTATAGATAAAATTACAATTGCACTAATAACTTCCACTAAAGTAAAACCTTTTTTATTTCTCATAACTCACCTACTATAATAAGTATAACAAATTTGATGAGTTTTTCAAGAAAATATTATAAAAAAAGGAATAAACTATATTGCTATTCCTTTGTAAATTTTTAACAACTAAATGGAGAGGAATCTATTAAATAGATATCATCCCAAAATGATACTACATATTCTTTTTTATCGTATATATAAGTAATATTTTCATTCTCAACATTTTTAATTGATAATAATTTTTCATCATAATTTTCAATAAAACATTTCTTTTTAATATTAATATAAACCTTATTATTATAATTAACAAAAGAATTATAATTATTTATATCATTAAATAATTCCTTTTTATAATTTATTGTATAAGTTTTATTAATTTTAGTATAAATTTCACTAACATCTTTTATATTATATTTATCTGATAAGCCATAATATGTTTTATTTTCAAAAGTAACTAATTCCTCGGTTATATCAGGATTTGAGTAAAATAATTGTTTTAAAATATTATCTTCCTTTAAAACATTAGAAACTTTTGGATAATAAGTAGCAAACTTATCCTTTGAAGTTGAGGTATTGTTAGTATTATCATTTTTTTTCTTTAAAAATATAAATGTTATTACGCTAATAACCACAATTATAATTATAATAATTGAAAGTAATATAATATTTTTTTTATTTTTCATTAAATCTCCTTTTAATTATATGTATAATAGTTGTAAGAATAATAATATCTATAAGTAGTACATGTACCAGTATAAACACATAGATTTCTGTAATTTAGATAACCTCGATCACAACTATAACAATCACTTCCACTTTGTTCATATCCGTAAGGACAATATGAATATGGTTCATAAGAATCATAATAACATGTTTTGTATGCAGTAATACCTTTATAGCCAGTATAATTACCAAAATTACTTACACCCGCTATATTATAGCAAACATTACCACTATTTGAGCAACTTACATATTGAGAACAATCATTACAGCAATATTCAACATAGCCATCATACCATCTATTTCCGTAGGTACATGAACAATCACATTGATATCCAAAATCAAAGTCATCACCACTATAATTACCATTACTAAAATAGCAGTAACCTGAATCATTTGTGTAATTTTGAGAGCTTGCATCACACATTCCACGACCATTTAAATATCCACCATCTTCACAATCATCATAATAAGCTTCTGCTGTATTAGGACTTTCCTCGAGTGTACATGAAGTTGATGTAGTTTCTGGAGTAACTGTACAACTACCCGAAGAATAACAAGAAACACTTCCAACTGAAGCAGAGGCATTATAATATAATGTTGTGCCACTAATACTTAAATTTTGTGAGAAGGAACTCGAAGAACCTCTTTCACCTTCATTATAACTTGAATAATTATTAATATTTTTTGTAGCATTATTTATATTACCAACCGCATCTGTACCATATGCATATACAGTTCCCGATGTAATTGAACCAATTTTTAAACTTATATCACAAGTTCCATCGCAACTTTTTGTAGAAGAAGTATTACCATTAAATTTTATGTATGCAACATTAGCACCACTTTCATTATCACTTAGAGAAACATTTACATTTAAAGATCCATTTGAATAAGACATTGAGTTAATTCTAATCGTAGGTTTTGTATTATCCAAATATAAATCAAGATATTGTTTGTTACTATCAGGACAAGTTGTTTCATTTCCATTTTTATCAATAATTTTAAATGTACCTATAGATTGATTTATATCATTAATTTTTATATTTTTATATGTTCCATTATAAGTTTTATTTTGAGTAAAAATATTACAGTTATTTCCGCTGCATGTATATGTATTTCTACCATTTACTATTAACTT
>FR899411.1 GCA_000437315.1 Mycoplasma sp. CAG:472 | reverse complement strand
AATGTTGTTGTTTTATACCAATTATCTATTGCTGTTTTTATTGTACTTGGTGTACCATTACCATGTTGCTGACCTTCTGTAAACATATATCCTACATATGATGGATTATTATAACTACTATAAAATCGATATGTCGTCGCATTGATTTGTGTTCCTGTTCCTGTCATTACTGTTGCTGTACTACTTGTTGGAGCCGTTGTTCCTGAATATATCATTCTTATTGACCCATCACCATTTATTCTTATTATTCTCCAGTAGATGGGATTTCCACTACTATCTTTTCCAAATTTTACCCAATTATTATTTACTGCGCCTCTAAAATAATATGATTTCATTCCAGTAGTGGCAGTATAATCATCATCGGAAGCATACATTCCTTCATTTGTTGTAGCGGTAGTACTAAAATCTGGTATACCCTTTCCTTCAATATATGCTTTTGCCTCAGCTACTGTTGTTGTTCCATTTCCATTATCCAAAAGAATTTTTTCATAACCTTTGGGTTCAGAATCATAATCAAAATACAAAAAGCAACTATCAGTACCTATAAATGAAAAACTTACCTTACCTAAAGAGCTATCATAATCACCAATTTTACCATTATTTTTACAATAACTTTTAGCTCTATTTAATACATAATCTCCTTTAGGTATATCTTTTGAATTCGATTTTGTATAATCAGTTGCTCCATCTTCTTTAATCATTATAGCTAAATTATTTTGTTTTCTTTTTTTAGTTTTAATTATTTTATCATCACTTTTATAAGTTAAACATAATGTAATAGTTCCTAAAATAATTAATGCAAATAGTCCTATTTTTATTTTTTTATTCATATATACCCCAATCCTACATAAATAGGAGCCTTAGTTTTCTTAAATTATATAGATTTAAGAAAACTTATCTTCATATTTACGTATTTTACTATTAAATAATACCATTAATTTTTTAAAAAATCTAGTACCTTATCCCATAAATTGAACATCAATTTTTCCTATATCTATATAATTTAAGAAAATACGAACAAGGTAAATACTGGGTTTGTAAAGGTTTTAGATATTTTTTAATTTCATAAAAAAATGTAAGAATTTTTATCTTACATTATTTATTAATATTTTTCATTGTGGGAAATAAGATTACATCTCTAATTGAATCTTGTTCTGTAAATAACATTACAAGTCTATCAATACCATAACCAATTCCACCAGCTGGAGGCATACCATATTCTAGAGCTTCGATAAAGTCCATATCAATATCATTTGCTTCATCATTACCAAGATCTCTTTCTTTTAATTGTTCTTCGAATCTATCAAGTTGAGTAATTGGATCATTTAACTCTGTATAAGCATTAGCAAATTCTTTACCACCAATAAATAATTCAAATCTTTCTACAAATCTTGGATCAGTTGGATTTGCTTTTGTAAGAGGACTTATCTCTACTGGATGACCATATAGGAATGTTGGTTGAATTAAAGTTTCCTCAACATATTTTTCAAAGAATAAATTTATAATATGTCCTACAGTATGTTCATGTTCTTGAACTTCAATTTGATGCTCACTAGCAAGCTTTAAAGCATCTTCAACTGTCATTTCTTTAGAAAAATCAATACCAGTTACCTCTTTAATAGAGTCAACCATACTTATTCTTTTCCATGGTCCAGTTAAATTAATATCATAACCACACCAATTATATTCCATTTTACCAATTACTTTTGTAGCAATTTCTTGATACATTTTTTCAGTCATATCCATCATACCCTCAAGGTCAGAATATGCAAGGTAAGCTTCCATTAAAGTAAACTCTGGATTATGTTTAGGATCCATACCTTCATTTCTAAAAGTTCTACCTATTTCATAAACAGCTTCCATACCACCAACAAGTAATCTTTTAAGAGGAAGTTCTAGAGCAATTCTTAAATACATATCAATATCTTGTGTATTATGATGTGTTATAAATGGTCTTGCACTTGCTCCAGTAAGAAGTGTTTGAAGTACAGGTGTTTCTACCTCAGTAAAACCAAGGTTATCCATAAAGTTTTGAATACATCTAATAATTTTAGGTCTAGTATAGGCAACTTTTCTTGATTCTTCATTCATAATAAGATCAACATATCTACGTCTATATCTTTCCTCAATATCAGTAAGTCCATGAAATTTTTCTGGTAATGGTTTAAGTGCTTTAACTAAATGAGTATATTCTAAACATTTAATAGTTACTTCTCCAGTACCGGTTTTCATAACTTTACCTTTAACACCAACTATATCACCAAGGTCAGCTGTTTTAAATAAGTTATAAGTTTCTTCGCCTACATCATTAATTGAAATATATATTTGAATATTACCAGTTCTATCTTTAATTGAGAAAAATGATGCTTTACCCATTTTTCTTATGAACATAATTCTTCCGGCAACAACCTCAATATCATTTCTATTTTCAAATTCATCATGAGAAATATCTTGATATTTTTCTTTTATATCTAAAGCATAACCAGTTCTTTCAAATCTATGTCCAAAAGGATCAATACCTAGATTTACTAAATTTTCAAGTTTATTTCTTCTAACTAATTCTTGTTCTGTAAAATTTCTTTCCATAATATCACCACTTCTCGTTTATTTTAACATAAATTATTTTATATATAAAGTGTTTTCATAAAAAAATCTACCATAAAGGTAGATTAAAAATTACAAATCAATTAAATTTTATAAAGTTTTGTTCTTTTTTTAGTTCCAAAATATACACCAGTACCAACAGCAAGTCCTATAGCTACAATTGTTAAAGGAAGGCTAGCACCAGTTTCTGGATTTTTAGTACCAGTAGAATTTCCATTTTCAACTCCGATTGAACAATCTTCATCAGCAGAATCTTTTTTAACAGTTACTACTAATGAACCAATTTGGAAATTATTACCAGTATCAGTTGAACCATTTTTATCAAATGTACAACTTAATGTAGATGTACCATCTGAATTTTTAGTAACAGTACCACCATCAGTTACGTATTCACCAAAGTCAGAGCATTTAGCTTCAGTAATTGCTTTTCCTAAAGTGAATTTAACAGTTTTTTGAGTAACCTTATGATTTTCAGTATTATCTTCAAGAATAATCATAATTTTGTAAGTTCTTTGTTCATCTCCTGAAGAAAGTGTAGTTGTAGTAAAATCACCTGCATTACCTGGAACATTAATTGTTTCTTTGTAAGCTGCTCTAACAACTAAAGGCATACATAAAAAGGCTCCCATAACTAGTAAATAACTAAAAAACTTTTTCATCCATCAACTCTCCTATCTTTATTATGACCTAATTATATCATAAAATTCCAAAAAACAATATATTTTTTTAAAAAATTATATTAAAATGTAAAGTTTTGTGTTATCATAATTAATATAAGGTAGGTTATTTGTGAAGATATTAGTAAAGATTAAAAACGATAGATTATGTTTTATTACTAGAAAAAAACTTAATCCAGATTATAAAAATATGCTTAATACTAACGTAATTAGTAACAATGAACTAGTATTTAGTGATGAATATATTTTCTTAAATCAAAAAATAATTTGTACTTTTTTTAATGAGTTAATAAAAACTTACTCTATTACTACTCTATCTTTTCAATCACTCGAAGTACTTTATATATTCTTACCACTTTTATCAAGATTCAAAGAAATTAATTCATTATATTTAGAATCTGATGAAATAATGCCTTATAAATTATGTGAAAAATTATGTAAAATTAACAATATAAAATATATTAGTTTTGAATACATTCCTCAATATATGTTTGAATTACTTGATAAACATGGTTATATTCCAGAATCAAGAAGTGAAATATTATTTACCTCAAAGTTTATGGAAACAAATAATCTTAATACATACTCATCAATATATTATAAAAATAATATTTATTTAGAATTTCCATTTTCTAATGAAGACATTCAAAATTTCAATACATTTTGTGATATAAATAAAAATTTAAAAATAATTCATATTAATAAACTTAATAAAGAGGATTTAGAAACTGTAATAAAAATACTTAAAAATAATAATCAAAAAAATATTAAAATAATTTTACATGGTAATGAACATGATCCAAATGTAATTGAATATTTAAAAAAGAATAATAAATTAATAAAAAAGAAATATAAAATATCATTTAAATTAAAATATTCTAATGAATATATTGAAAATAATATTGCTAGTGAAACAAATAATGCAGTTCTTAGAATGATTGCTTTAGTAATACTTGCTATAATCCTATTTTCTTTTATATATGTTTTTTATGATAATTATAGGTCAATGATGAAAGTAAGCAAAATTCAAAATGAAGTAATTGATTATATCAATGCTAAAGATATAAACGAAGAAAACTCTAATAGAACATTAAATGGTTTAGAAATAAAAAATAATTATTTGTACTCTCTTACCACAATTAATCCTGATGTTGTTGGCTGGGTTAAAGTTAATGAAACTAACATTGATTATGCTGTAACTAAAAGTATTGATAATGAATATTATTTAACTCATAATTTATATAAAGAAAAAGATCCAAACGGATGGATTTATATGGATTATACAAATAATGCTACAAAAATTGATGATAATATAATTTTATACGGACATAATAGATTTTTAAATGGTGTTATGTTTGGAACACTAAATAAAGTATTATATAAAAATTGGTATACAAATGAAAAAAACCTAACAATTACGTTTGATACCCTATATGGTTCATATAAATATAAAATATTTTCAATATATATTATTCCAACAACAACTGATTATTTAACCACTAATTTTAAAAGTAATGAAGAAAAATTAAACTTTATAAAACTTATTAAGGATCGTAGTATTTATGATTTTAATGTAAGCCTTGATGAAAATGCAAAAATACTTACCCTATCAACTTGTCAAAGTGATACATCAAGACTTGTTGTTCACGCATATTTAGTAAATTAAAAAGATAGAAATTATTTATTAACTTTTTTCTATCTTTTTTAAATTCAGTAAATACATTACAACAAGGGGCATTGGAAATATAAATGGAAGTGCATATCTAAAATAGTTATTCGCAGGACTAAGTATACAGAAAAATACTGCAACAAGCATTGGGCTTATGACTATTAAATATTTCTTTTTATTATTTTTTATCAAATAAACACTCATAGCTATAACTATCCAAACATTAAAGCCAATATTTACAAATAAGCCAATAACAGGTAAACATCTATAAGCATTTCCATATCCAGATAAGAAAGAACGTAAATGTTTAAAACTATTAAAGTGATAATCTACTAAATTATTTTCAGTAATTCTTTTATCAAATTTGGTGTATAAATACCAATTTAAATCACCAATATCAAAGTAACCATAAATATTATTAAGTGTTGCATCTATATAGGTAAATGGATGAGTATAAAATCCTTTAAACCAAGTTTTAGCATAATTAACAAAATCCTCTTTTGTAGCATATTTGTTAAAAGTTGCTTTAACTGGATCAGATAATTTTGGTTTATATTTAGTTTTAATAATATCATAGTTAAGAAGTCCTGAAATATTTTTTTTATCCTCTTCGGTTAAGTCTTCTTCGTGATATTTTATATATCTAGCAGTTTGTTGAAAAGGAATTGATAATACTTCCCTAACCGTTGTCCCAGTTATATGAAGTGCAGGTAAAAGTATTTTAGAATAAGAAATATAACTTATAAATATAGCAAATACTAAACAAATTATTCTTTTTTTATTAATTTTACTATAATTACACATAAATGGAAGTAATAATAATACTAAGAAAATACCATTATTTCTAAATAAACAAATAAACATCATTAATACAAAAGATAATATTAACCATTTAAATTCAATTTTTTTATTTTTGAATTTTTCAATAAATTCAATTAAAAATATTGTTAGCCAAATCATAAGAATTGAATAATAAACATCTTTATTTGTATTAATTGCATAAAATGAAAAACAAGGCATTATAACGTATAATAATAACATTAAAAGTAAATATTTATTACTTACACCTTTTTTCTTTAAATAAGAAATTGAATAAGAAAGTGTTAAAACTAAAAACAATCCTTGAAAAAAAGTATAAATAAATAAGCCAAAGTTATCATTAACAAGAAGTCTTCCAAGTTTAACTGAATAACCTAACATCAATGTATGGAGTACTGGATGATGATTAGTTAAATTAACTTTTGGATCAATTTGAATTGAATAATCTACATATTTTGTTCTTACATTAAATGCCTGTTTTATTTGATTACTAGGATCTGGCGATAATACTGCAGGATAATATGCTATATAATAAATGCTATAACAGAATATAAGTACAAAAAGACTAACTAAAAATGGATGTTTATTAAATAATTTTATAAATTTATTATCTTTTAAATTAAATTTATTTTCAAAAATTGAAATAGTCTTTTTTATATAAATCATAAATAGATTTAAAATATTATAAAATCCAATAAATCTTATTATTGTAAAAAAGAACATATACTTTCTAAATAAGATACTAAGAGAGCCAACATCTCTATAACTTTGACCGACTAAAACAAATATAGAAAACATTGGTAAAAGTATTTTATCTTCTTTACTAATATTTTTATAATCATTTTTAGCATAAAAAATATAGAATATAAAAGTAAATAAAACTAGCAAAACTATATTTAAAATACTAAATGGGTTTTTTCCTAAATACAATTTTTTAAAATTTAAAAATAATGTAAAAGCACTAATAAAACTTAATATAAAACATTCAAACTTCTTTTTCATATGCCTAGTATAGCACTTATTATTTTATTTTGCAATTAACTTATTGTTTAAATAAATCTTATAAAATTATATCTTCGAATAAGTTTCATTAAAAGTCTAATTATCATCATATTCTTCCTCCTCTTTTTTAGTAAATATTAGTTTGATTAAAAGTTCAAAGAATCTTTCATCATCGTCATAATCGATAAATTCTGGTGGTTCTATCTCGTTAATTCTAATACCAATTTCATGGCAATTCTCCCTTGGCACATCATAATGCTCTAAGATATTATCAAATACCTCACTTAAAATTTCTTTAGGTATTTGTCCAGTTCTTACTTTTTCATAGTCTACATCTCCAGTTGTAGAAAATGTAATTTTTTGATTAATTTCTTGCATTTTTAATTCCTCCTTTTTTGCTGAAATTTTTGCTTTACACTTTTTTGACACTTTTAAAATTTTTCTATGTCATATCTATATTTGTATACATTTTTTGTTGATTCATATTATATTACTGATTCAGATAATCATTTTTCTCCTTTCACTATACTTATTACCGAAAAATTTCTGATTTCCTCCTTTTTTTGTTAAATTTCTTAAAAAAAGTTAAAATTTTACACTTTTTTGACGTTTTTTAATATTCTTATTTACATATATTTTACATATAATTTTATGTAAATCAATTTACACTCTAATAAATTCTAAACTTGTTGACAAAGCACAATTAAAATTATATAATTAATTTGTAATCAGTAATCGCGGTGACCTTTTTCACTACGGTTACTGATTTTTTCTTTTATATACATAAAATCCATACTTAGATTTTATCGCTATGATTTTAACCCATTTTAATCTTCTAAAAGTGTAATTTAGTTGCATTAAAATATTATGTTTATTAATTTTATTATTTGTAACGTTTATAATAAAGTTATATGATTGACCCTTCGCCTTTTCTAAATTATGATATATTAATTGATTACTGCACCCATAAGTATGTTTATAATCAAAATATTCTTTACCAATTTTAAAATCAGCGGATTTTTTATTAGCTGGCTTGTTAAATCGTGGAAACACCTCTATTCTTTTTGAAGTCATTGAGGAAAGCCATTCAGCAAATTCTAATTCACCTTTTTTAAAATCTAAAACTATATCATGATTATCAATTAAAAATGATTTACCCTTATATTTAAACATATCACCATTTTTGTGAACAATTAATTTATTAGTTTTTTGATTATTATTAAGCCATTGTCTTGTTATATTTGTATACATTTTTTGTTGATTCATATTATATTACTGATTCAGATAATCATTTTTCTCCTTTCACTATACTTATTACCGAAAAATTTCTGATTTCCTCCTTTTTTTGTTAAATTTCTTAAAAAAAGTTAAAATTTTACATATTTTTGACATTTTTTAATTTCTTTATTTACATGTATTTTACATATATTCTTATGTAAAGTAATTTACATTCTAATTAATTTTAAAATTAAAAAAAATCATATCATTTAGATACGATTATTTATTATCTTCTTCAGTTAAAATATTAATTATTTTATTTTGATTTTTAATTATTTGAGACATTTTATTATGTAAGTCCTCAAGCATTAATTCACTTTTTAAATCTGTTTTATAATCATTTGAACTACGAAGTCTATCTTTTTTTGCTTCCCTATTTTGACTCATCATAATAATTGGCGCCTGAAGAGCCGCTATACAAGACAAAAGTAAATTTAAAAGAATAAATGGGTATGGATCTGCATTTGTTAAAATAAATATATTAAGAATTATCCATAAAAGTAGAAATATAATAAGTCCAATTATAAATGGCCAACTACCTGCGATTTCGGTTATTCTATCTGCTAAATAGTCTCCAAAACTTCTATTTAAATCACTTTCTTTATCTGTATCAACACTAATTGGTTCATTAATAAGCATATTTATTAAATCTTCTTCATCAGTTACATTAATATCTTTTTTTAAAAGCATTTTTACTATTTCTTTTTTACTATTTTTATTTTCCATTTTTTATCACCATATTAATGGTACCACAAAAGTATCCATTTTGTAAATTACTTATGTTTTGTAAGTCTTAAAGACATATCTTCATAAAATGCTTTATTCTCATTATAAAAGTCCTCACACATATCTTTATGTAATAATATTTTTGCATTTGATTCATTTAAAATATCTTGTACTTCTTCATTAGGTAATGTGTTATTATTTTTATTTATTAAATCACACATTCTTTTTCTATCATTGAGTAAATCATAACGACCATTTCCCTTAAAAATAGGAAGCATTACTCCTTTGTCATCAGTAATACCAAATTCAAATGAATCTAATACTCTTTCGTTTGTTGGATCTAAAAAATAATTTTTACCATCATAACTTGCATAGGAAATTAAATGTGGTGCATAAATATAATTAACTTTTAAAAATCTAACTAAAAAGCGGTTCATAACATAATCAAGTTTTCCTTGATAATTATAAACATCCCTATAGTATTTTTGAATAAGTCCATATAATAAAGGTACTGAACACAAATTACTATAATTATAGCTTTCTATGTTACTTTCTCTTAAAATATCTGTAAGCATAGAACCTATGTGTCTACATACTCCCTTACCACTAAATATATTTGTTCCATATAAATTAATAATATCTAAATATTTTTTATAAAATACTTTAAATTCGATAGATTTATCTTTAGATAAGAAACCATTTTTATACATATACACAAATAAAGTATATATTGAAATAGGTTCTTTAAAAGAGAGTTCTTCATTTAACACTTTATATCTTTTTAAAAACTGTCTATAATCATTTAATAAAGATGTATATTCCTCTTTAGTTATTTTGTTATATTTTAAAAAGTATTCAAAGTTTTTTTCATCAACATCAGAAGTAACAAATAAATTTAATCTTATTTTTTCTAAATCATAAATATTCATATTAACCCCCTAAATTACAAGTATTCTATCATAAAAATTAGCAAATGTAAAATTTTTATCAAAAAAAATATAACTAAGTTAAAATAACTTAATTATATCGCTTATTGTAACTACAATCATTAAAAGGAAAACTAATATAAATCCTATTAAATGACAAGTATTTTCTATTTTAGCATTAACTGGACTACCTTTAATTTTTTCAATTATTAAAAATAATACGTGTCCTCCATCAAATGCTGGGAATGGTAATATATTAATAAATCCAACATTGATTGATAAGAATGCTAAAATATATAAGAAATAATTTATACCGTAATTAATTGTTTCGCCTACTGCTTCGTAAATACCTACAGGTCCTGATAAAGCAGATAAACCAATTTTACCTGAAATTAATCCCCATATAGTATAAACCATTGAACTTATAATAGAGTTAAACTTTCTTATACTATAAACAAATGATTTAAATACATTTGACGTATCTTCAGCATCAATTTGAATACCAAATAATTTAGATTCTGCACCAGTTTCTTCATCTTTAATAATCTCTGGTTTAATTTTAATTTCCTCTTTAGTTCCATCAGTGTGTTTTACTTCAAACGTATAATATTCATTAGTATTTTTATAATATAAAATAATTTGTGCTTTATCCCATGATGACACATTATAACCATTAATGTTTGTTATAACATCACCTGATTTTAATCCGGCAGCTGCCGCTGGTTTATCCTCAACTACATTTAATACTTTTGGAGTAATTGCTCCACCACCCCAAATAAGTGTATAAATAAATAGAATTACTATTGCTAAAATAAAGTTATTAACAACACCTGCGACTAAAATGATAAGTCTTTGCCACCATTTTTTATTACACATTAATTTGTCTTTTTTTATCTTTTTGTTGTTCTCATCAACCTCACCAGAATCATAAACTTCGCCAGCCATTGATACAAATCCCCCTATAGGAATTGCTCTAATATTATAATTAATACCATCTTTTTTTCCTTTATGGGTATGTAATAAAGGCCCCATTCCTATTGAAAATTCATAAATATGAACTCCAAATGTTTTAGCCCAAATGAAATGACCAAATTCATGAACTAATATTATTATTCCTAAAATAAATAATAATAATAAAATTTTTATAATAAATAAACCTATACTTGGAAGCATAATTTTTTTCTCCTTTCTATAATAATATTAATGAAAGTACTACATATGTTAAAAATATAACAAGAGTACTATCAAGCCTATCAAGTGCTCCACCATGACCAGGCATTATATTTGAATAATCTTTAATATTATTTTCTCTTTTTAATTTACTAAATATTAAATCACCTAATTGATCCATTATTGTTAAAATAAATGTAATTAAGATAATCATAAAATTAAACTCTTTAAATAGTATGAAATATAAAATACAGGGAATTATTGTTCCAAAAAGACTTCCTCCGATACATCCTTCCCAAGTCTTTTTAGGGGAAATATTTGGACACATTTTATTTTTGCCAAAAAATTTTCCCGAAAAAAGAGCAAATGAATCGGTAATAACTGGAATTGAAACTAAATATAAAAATAATTTTAAATCTAAATTTCTAACTAATATTAAACTATTAAAACCAAGCCCAATAAAAAGAAGCAACCCAATTAAATGAAAAGCATCTTTTATTGAATAATTATCATAAAATAATGTTGGTATAATAAGTCCAAAACATAATACAGATAAATATATATATGATACACCACTGTAATAAAGTGAATATGTTGTGTTAGCAAATACAATCAAAAGTAACCCTAAAAGTCCCAAAAACATAGGTACAGTTGGCAACTTTTCATGTGTTTTTTTTAAACTAATTATTTCTTTATACGACCATAATGCTATAAGGCCTATGGCAATTTTATATGGATAACCTCCTAAATAAATAAATGGAATTGCGATAGCTATTGCAACTACCGCACTAATAATTCTTGTCTTCATTTTACAGCCTTTCATCAAACTTATCCATCTCATCTACTTGTGATTCAACAAGAGCAATAAATCTTTTTTTATAACTTATAACTTTTCTTTGCAATTCTTCAGCTTCCCTTTCAATATTTTGTGCTTTAATTAATGAATTATTCACAATCTTCGAAGCATTATTTCTAGCATCCTCCACAATTAATTTACTTTGTGCATAAGCAGCTTTTTGAGCATTAGCACTAGTTTCTTGAGCAAGCAAAAGAGTGTCGTTAAGTGTTTTTTCTAGGCTTTTATATTTTTCATTTTCTTTTCTTAAACTTTCAGCCTCTAAAGTAACATTTTTAAGTTTTTCATAGATACTTTCATATTCACTTGCTACTTCCTTAACAAAACTAGCGACATCACTTTTATTGTAACCATAGATATTTGTTCTAAACTTAACCATGGACTATGTGCCTTTCTATAAATCTATTTCTTCGTAATCTTCTTTTTCTTTTTTCTCTGAATCATCAGTTATTTTACCTTGTACATTTACATTTTTAGGTGTACATAAATAAATACCAACACCAATTTTTTGCATTGAACCACCAATTGCATAAATACATCCACTTAAAAAGTCAATAATTCTTTTTGCTTGTGGTGCAGTAACCCTTTTTAAATTAACTACAACAGAATTACGATTTTTAAGATGATCAGCAATTTGTTGAGATTCAGAATATGCACGTGGTTCTAAAAGAATCATTTTATTTCCAGTTTTATCTGCCTCTTTTACAGCATCTTCTTTACTTATACTATAAAATTCATCTTCACTAACACTTTGCATTTCATCATCATTATCTTCAAATAATTTTTTAAATTTAAAAGCCATATTTAGCCCTCCTAGTATCTCTTTAATTATACTAAAAAAAAATCTACTTTGCAATAATGCTAAAATAGATTTTTAAATTTTATCTTGACTTTTCTTTTTCTAATCCAACTATTTTTTCATAAGCATATCTTTCTTCCTCAACAAGATATGAAGGAATTACTTCAATATTTAACCTTTCCGCTATTCTTTTACAAAAAAATGTATTAATAATAATATCTTCGGTTAAAGCATCATAATGATTTACATTTTCTTCAGAAGAAATAATTTTAATTGAACTAGCAATTGCATCATTACAAACTGATAAATTTTCTTTAGGAATACTTACCATACTTGGACCTAATATAACTTTATCTTCCTCATACATAACTGGAATAATTCTACCAGTTACCCAATCCATAAAATATTTTTTGTTCCCATTATATATTTTGGTTTTCTTACCAAACTCATTAAAGTCATCAAGAATCATTTCAAAAGGTTTATCCATAGTAGTTTTTATAAACACTATCTCACCACTTCTTAATGTTACTCTTTTAAAATATTCTATTCCTAAAGTATTTAATTTATAATTGTAAATTTTCTTTTTAAACATTCAAACTCCCTATAAAATATATTAATATGATTTACCCCATATTACATTATGTTTAGCATCCTTACCACAGCAAATACATTTTCCAGTAAGAAGTTTATCCTCAAAAGGAATACATCTACTTCCTGCACCACCAGTAAGTTCTTTTATTTTATCTTCACATTCTTCTTCTCCACACCAATCTGCTTTTATAAATCCTTCTTTAGTGCTAGCAATTTCAATCATTTCATCCATTGTTTTTGCTTCATAAATATGACTATTTACAAACTGTGTTGCTTTTTCAAGCATTCCTTTTTGAATTCCCTCAAGTTTAGATGTTACTTCATCACATATATTTTCTAGTTTTACAACTTCTTTTTCGTGAGTAAATCTAACTGCTAAAGTAACTTCACCATTTTCTAAATCTCTTGGTCCAACTTCTATACGAAGTGGAATTCCTTGAACTTCACTTTCATTAAATTTAAATCCGGGTGTTTTATCACTATCATCAAGTTTTACTCTAATTCCTTTTGCTTTTAAATCTTCATAAATTTCATTAGATATTTCCATAACACCTTCTTTATGAGAGGCAATAGGAACTATAATAACTTGAACTGGAGCAATTTTTGGAGGAAGAACTAAACCATTATCATCACCATGAACCATAATTAAAGCTCCAATTAGTCTAGTAGATATTCCCCAAGAAGTTTCATAAACAGTTTCAAGTTTATTTTCTTTATTTAAAAATTTTATATTGAAAGCCTCGGCAAATCCTTGTCCAAAATAATGTGTTGTTCCTGATTGTAAAGCTTTACCATCATGCATCATTGCTTCCATTGTATAAGTATTTTCGGCACCAGCAAATTTTTCAGACGGAGTCTTTTGACCAGTAACCATTGGAATTGCTAGATAATCTTTACAAAATGTTGTATAAACATCAAGCATTTGTAAAGTTCTTTCCATAGCTTCTTTACTAGTAGAGTGAATTGTATGACCCTCTTGCCATAAAAATTCACGACTACGAAGATATGGTCTAGTTGTTTTTTCCCATCTAAGTACAGAACACCATTGATTATAAATTTTAGGTAAGTCTCTATATGATTTAACTTCTTTTTGCCAATAGTTACAGAAAAGAGTTTCACTTGTAGGTCTTATACACATTCTTTCCTCAAGTTCTTCATTTCCACCCATAGTTACCCAAGCAACTTCAGGAGCAAATCCTGCTATATGATCTTTTTCTTTTTGAAGTAAACTTTCTGGAATAAGCATTGGAAGATATACATTTTGAACTCCAGTTTCCTTAAACATTTTATCAATATTATTTTGAATATTTTCCCAAATAGCTTGACCATTAGGTAAATAAATCATACAACCTTTTACATCAGTATAATCACATAATCTTGCTATCTTTACTACATCAGTATACCACTGTGCATAATCTACATCTCTTGGTGTAATTTTTTCTGTCATTTTATTATTCATAAATATTTTCCTTTCTAAAATTTTATTTTTTCATTAATATATGAAGCAACTTCATTAACATTTAAAGTAATTTGCTCCATTGTATCACGATTTCTTAAAGTAACTGTATTATTATTAATTGTTTCATCATCAATTGTTATTGCAAAAGGTGTCCCAATAGCATCAGATCTTCTATAACGTTTACCAATATTACCTGTTTCATCATAACTACAGTTAAATTCTTTAATTAACTTTTTATATATTTCTCTAGCTTTTTCACTATGAAATTTCTTTACAAGTGGAAGTACAGCTACTTTATATGGAGCTAAATATGGATGAAGTTTAAGTACTTCACGAGTTGTACCATCCTCTAAAACTTCTTCATTATAAGCATCACAAAGTACTGTTAAAAATAATCTTTCAACACCAAGTGATGGTTCTATAACATATGGAATATATTTTTCATTAGTCTCAGGATCTAAATATTTTAAATTTTCACAAGAGAATTTTTCATGTTGTTTTAAATCGTAATCAGTCCTTGAGGCAATTCCCCAAAGTTCACCGAAACCAAATGGGAAGTTATATTCAATATCTGTTGTAGCATTTGAATAAAAACATAGTTCTTCTTTGGCGTGATCTCTTAAACGAATATTTTCTGATTTTATACCAATTTCCTTTAAAAAGTTTACACATTTTTCTTTATAAAATTTAAACCATTCAAGTTCAGTACCTGGTTTACAGAAAAATTCAAGTTCCATTTGTTCAAACTCTCTTACTCTAAATATAAAGTTTCCTGGAGTTATTTCATTTCTAAAACTCTTACCTACTTGACCAATTCCAAAAGGTACTTTAAGACGCATACTTCTTTGAACATTTAAAAAGTTAACAAATATACCTTGAGCAGTTTCAGGTCTTAGATAAATTGTACTTTTAGCTTCCTCAGTTACACCTTGAAAAGTTTTAAACATTAAATTAAATTGTCTTATATCAGTAAAATCACATTTACCACATTTTGGACAAGTAATCTTATTTTCTTTAATGAAATCAACAAGTTTTTCATTACTCCATCCATCGCCAGTTTCTTTTCCATTAGTATAGTCTTCGATTAACTTATCTGCTCTATATCTTGTTTTACAATGTTTGCAATCTACTAAAGGATCTGCAAAAGTTTTTAAATGTCCACTTGCTTCCCAAACTTTAGGATTCATAAGTATTCCACTATCAAGTGAAACATTGTTTTCATCCTCAGTTACAAACTTTTTAAGCCAAGCATTTTTAATATTTCTTTTAAGTTCAGCTCCAAGAGGACCAAAATCCCAAGAATTTGCTAAACCTCCATATATTTCACTTCCTTGAAATATAAATCCATAATTCTTACAATAATTAGTAAGCTTTTCCATTGTTAAATTTTCCATAATACCTCCATTAAACAAAAAAATTCCTTTAAAAAATAATTTAGGGACGAATATAATCCGCGGTTCCACCCTAATTATTCCCAAAGGAATCACTTTTATAATTTATAGCTCTAGGATTCCAACCCCGTCATCGCTAAAGTTATTATAAACTATTATTTGTTTTTTTACAACAATTTTTAGTCCTTTTCTATCACTTTTTCTAGAAATATTTTTTTATTAAATCCACCCCTTTTAGTGGCTTTGTTTTCCACTGCATCAATTAAGTTTTCATAAGAATAACCCAATGCTTTTGCAAGTGATCTTACTACCTCAAAAGTATCTGCAAGTTCCTCTAAAGTATCCTCTTTTGTTTTGGCAGATACTACTTCATTACATTCCTCAATTAACTTTTTTTTAAGATTTTCAATATACTCATCATTACTTAAAATCCTTGTATAAGGCTCTCCACCATTATTTTTTATTATGTTCGGAATTTTATCTCTAACTAATTTATTATATATTTGCTCCATCTTTTCCTCCTATTTAAGTAAGAATACAGCATAAAGCGGTATACTTTTTATTTTGCTTACTTCGTTATATCCAAAATTTTTAGTACTTATTCTAATTGCATATTTAGGGTTATAATTTTCCATAAACATTTTTAAACTTTTAGATTGTGTATAATCAGATGCCTTGACTTCAACTAGAATAATCCCATCTTCATTATATAAAAGAAAATCAACTTCTACAATTCCTTCACTTAACCAATAATATAAACTAATCTCATTACTTGCAAATTGAGTAGCAACATAATTTTCCACAATAGCACCTTTGAATAAGGATAAATTATCAGTTATAATATCAGAATTTCTAATTTCTAGAAAATGATTTAATAATCCTATATCATTAATAAATAGTTTATAAAAATCAAAATCAACATATCCTTTAAGAGGAATTAAAGGCCTGCTTACTCTATAAGAAGTTAAAACTAAATTACTTGCCTCTAACCAACTAAGAGGTTCATCATAATCACGACTTCTTGAATTTTTTGCAATTTTTGAAATTATTTTGATAAAACTCATTTATTAATACCACCACTATAAATATATCATAAATGTAATAATTCTTTTTTAGTTATTTTAGAAACAGAATCTATTGTTTCATATTCAATCGCAAATAAATTATTAAGTTTATCAAAAAAATAAGTTGATAAAGATACATAAATTGGTTTTATTTCATTAAATTTTTTTATGGTTTCAGCATCCAATTTTGTTAGTATATCATTAATCATAATTTCTTCATTTCCGATATCAAAATCTTCAAAACCATTATTATTTTTATTTAAAGTAACATTATATTCAAATTTTATGATATTGTTTTTTCCAAATAAATTAATATTTCTTTTTATTATATATTTCATATTCATTCTCCTAATCAATATTATACATTTAAATTAAAAATTTGCAATTATTTCTTTTTTATTTTTAATATTTCATCATTTATACCATATAGTAGTTCATCAATTTTATCTATATTAGGTAAAATTATTTTATTTTTTATACAATAGTTTTCTACTATTTTGTTAGGATAAAAAAATGAACTAATCAATCTAATCGAAAAAGCAAGTTGCTTTTCATATAAAGAATTACCGTGATTATAATTCTTTATAATTACCATTGATGATTCAATTTCAGCATTAACTTCTGATGGTTTAATACCTTCATTAGCACCGATAGATATTTCATCAAAAAACAATCTAAATAATTCATAATCTTTAACTTGCATCATTTTATGCTGTAGTATATGTTTAAATTCATGTAATATAATTCGATAAACATTAGCCAGTATAAAATAATTATCATTGCTAACACTTTTTAATAATTCAATTATTCTCTTATAGTTAATACAAATTTTTCTTTGGTTAAAATTATATAAACCTAAATACTGATTGTTATACTCACAAAAGAAAATATCAGTGCAAAAATCCATTAAATCATAGTATTGAATTAATTCAGCAATAAACTTTTCCATTGTATTTGATTCATAAGATTTTTTTTCTAGAAAAGTCGATGTTAATTCATCGACTTTTTCATTATTAAATAAGTTATATTTATCTTGCATAACCCTGATTCTCAATCATTGAAATTAAATTTTCATTTAATTTCATTAACTTATTTAAGTTATCTGTTTCAAACATATTTTCATTAACAGATAAACAATAATTATTTGCGTAAGACCTTGCAATATTTCTTATTTCCTCAATTTCATCAGAAGAAAATCTACCTTTTTGATTTTTAATTTCTAATGATTCTGTGTAAACTTGAAGTTCTCTGTCACCTTGCATTGCGTGAATGTGTGGTGCTTCCCAACCATTCCAACTATCATATCTTACTTTCCAATAACCAGGCTGTCCATGTACATAACTATATTCACTTGGCATTAATAAAACCTCCTTGATTTGTATTATATATAAACTATAAAAAAAGTCAAGTATAAGTTATCAAGTTTTAACTTTAAATTGACTTTTTTGATTACCATTTTAATTTAGTTAAAATACGGTTCATTTCATTGTCATAATCATTTTTTAATAAATAGTCATAAAATTTATATTCAGTTAAATAATGATTTTTAATATGTTCTTTGTTTTCATTAAGCATTACAATAATTTTTGTATCTTTTAAATTTATATTTTCTAACTGCTTAATTACTTTCACCGCACTACTATCATTTAAATCATCATTTATAAATACCAAATCATATTTTTCTTTACTTTTTAGTTTACTAATTAATTCATTAGGATAAAGTGTTGAAGTTACAATGAAATTATAATTACGCATCTGTTTGGTTAATGAATTTAATTCCTTTAAATTACTATCAACAATTAATATTCTTTTTTTATTTGTATATTCATAAGATAATAACTTATTATTTTTAGTATCTTCGTAAATCATTTGATTAATAATTATCTTAAATTCTGTACCGCATTCTTTATCGGATTTTATTAATAGTGTTCCTCCTAAAAAATTAATTATTTGTTTTATAACTTTCAAATCCGCTTTATAGTCCTCTAGATTAATATTTTCAATTTCATTTTTTGTGATGTTATCACTATATTCAAGAATTTTATTAATATCTTGTAAAGAAATAGTGTAACTTGAACAATGAATAGTTATAATTAGCCTACATATATTATATCTTGTTATTGTAGACACATCAAAATCTATTATACACTGTTTACCATTACTTAAAAAATTAATTAGTGAAATAATCGTTTGCTTTAAATGTAAATCATCACCATATAAATACTCAGGTAAAGACTCACTAACACAATATTTAAAAATACAATTATCGCTATATTTATTTTTAACAATTAATATAATTTGACTTAATAAATTATAAACATTATACTTATTTTCCTTTATTTCTGCAAAACTTCTATTTATATTTGATATATTGTAAACTTCATTTATTAAATTAATAACATCATTTAACCTTAAATTATTTTCATTAATTACTTTGTAAATACTTTTTATATTTTCTTTTTTCAATAAGTTAATGTTTTCCTCCTTAATTTTTTGTAACGGAATAACAATATCTTCTGATAATTTGAATAATAAATTATTCTTCTCTTCAATTATTTGCTCTAACAGTTCCTTATTTTTAGAATACTCATTTAATATTTTCAAATCTGGATTCTCAATCGTAAAAAACATAATTAATTCTATAAATACAATTATTCCAGGTATAACTATTAAATTAGGCATTATCTTTTGAACTAAAACAGCAAATATTCCACAAATTAGTAATACAAATACTGGCAATGTTTTTTTAAATTTTCCTGTTTTTAAAATTTTAAAAGCAAAGAATACGCATAAACATATATAAATTGCACATATTATATAAACAAAATTAACACAAGTTCCCTTTGCATACCCCTCAAATTCATTTACAACCACTTCAAAAGGTAATATTATTGTTAAAAATGTAAAAATTGAATTTAACCATAACACAATTGTTTTTATTATTTTATAATTTTTCCTTGTATATATATTATACAAGTATAAAAATAAAAGTGATGCCCACCAAAAATATAATGGTAAATCTAAATGATTTATAATATTTAAAAATAACATATTTCTAGTCGTATAACCATTATAAATACCTAATATATTAAATGAAATATTTAGTGTGCTAATTAATAATAAATATTTATAAATATTAGTTTCAACATTATTCAATCTTGGTTTTATATAAAACACCACTTGCAATAAAACTAAAATAAATAAAGAAAAAATTGGTAGAATTAAATTCATATATACCTCACTATCTTTTTAAACTTCTTTTTAAAACATCTTCATTATAACCAAATCCAAAACTACCCTTTTCTCTTACTTCTCCGAAAGTATTACCATTAAATCCATTTTTCTCCGAAGAAATTCTTTTGACAATTAAATTTCCATTATTGTCTTTTCTAATAATTGAGTTAAATTCTTGAAAAAATTCATAAGCATCACCTTTAGGTGTGAATATAAAATTAGACTCAAAACTTCTTACTCCATCCATATCATTTTTGGCTCTACCATAAGCATCATATTTTGATTCAACATATCTGTCCCAATAATCTTCAGGAAGATCTGCCCTATTTTCATAATAACTTCCATCTTCTGATACATTAACATTGTTACTACCATTTTTTATTTCATCTTCATAGTATAAGTTCATAAGTTCAAAATACATTGTAGACATTTCATCTTTTAAATCGCTGATACTTTGTAATAAATCACTTGTTGGTGTTA
Organism: Mycoplasma sp. CAG:472; assembly: GCA_000437315.1. Taxonomy (GTDB): domain Bacteria; phylum Bacillota_I; class Bacilli_A; order RF39; family UBA660; genus UBA6448. The sequence continues at coordinate 18,729 of FR899411.1, read as the reverse complement.
AAGGTTTTCCAATCTTTGTATATCTATCTTTTTCAGAAAAATAAGTTACAACTGGAACTATTTTTTTGCCTGCTTCCAAAGCCATTTTTATGCAACCATAATTCATATCCATTATAAATTTATTCGAAGATAAATTCCAAGTTGCTTCTGGGTACATACCAAAATTTTTACCTTTTTTTAATATTTTTACAATATTTTCATAGGCATTTTTTCGGCTTTCTTTGTCTAATCTATGAACCCACTCAACACCATTTAGTTCAAGTGCAAGTCCATCTAAAGTACCTTTATCTTCATCACTAACTAATAAATAGAAATGTTTTTTTACTGCTTCTCCTAAAGTAGGAATATCTTCGATACAAACGTGATTAGCCACAATTAAATAATTATCATCCTCAGGAAAACTCCCTATTAGATGTAATTTACCTGTTGTTTTTGATGCTAATATTGGCATAAACATAGGATGAATAAATTCTTTAAATTTTTCGCATTTTAATGCATTAATTTTATTTTCCATAAAACCCCTCAATCTAAAATAATTATAGCACATATTTTACAAAAAGTAAATTTACTCCATATAAAAACCTCGTTTCTATTTTGTCCAAGAAACGAGGTTCATATCATTTACTTTCATCATCTTTTTTATATCTTTTAAGAACTTTTTTATATGTAATAACCTTCTCTTTTGTTTCACAATTCATAACTTCATTAAAATAACAGCTTGAACAAAGTGGAACATAAGAAACGTTATCAAGACCATCAATAGCAACTTCATCACCATCAAAAACAAAATTACCATTAACCATTCTTGCATTAAATACAGCGGTATCCCCACATCTACAATTAACTGTTAGTTCATTTTTTCTATCTGCAAATCCAATTAAAGCTTGTGTACCTTTAAAAAGTCTTCCTTTAAAATCACTTTTAAGAGCATAACATATAACTGTAATACCTATTTTATGAGCAAGCATCCAAAATTCAATTATTTGTTTTTCTGTTAAAAACTGTGCTTCATCTACAAGAATAACCTCAGTACCTTTAATAAGCGGTAAATATTTATCATCAAATATTGATTCATCATTTGCTAAAAGTATGTCTACTGGAGCAAACTCATTTGTTCTATTAACAACTGTATTACCACCCTTTAAATCTATCAAAGGTTTTATAATTAAAACTTTGTGTCCGTGTTTACGATAATTATAATTATCTTGTAAAAGTTTTGTTGTTTTACCACTTTCCATTGTCCCATAAAATAAAGTTAAATCTGTCATTACTACTCCTTAAACTCTAACACCTTTTTATCCAAATAAAGCCCTGTAAAAGAATCATAATAGTCAGTTAAAAATTTATTGATAATCTTTTTTAACTTGGCATCTACTTTAATATTTTCTATCGAGCCTATATCTATATAATAATACATTCTTAAAAGTTTTACTACCCTTAAATCAATAATTTGTTCATTTCGATAACAATTTTTACAAATAAGGCCACCATATGATGCATCTATTGTTACAATTTCTTTTTTAGAACCACATCTAATGCAACCATCAAGACAAAGAGTGACCCCTAAAAAAGGAAGAAGTTTAATTTCTAAAATATTACAAAGAACTGTTTCATCAAAACCTTCATTTATTTTTAAAATAGTACTTATAAATAAATCATAAATTTTTGGATCTTGAGTATCTTTTAAAACTTGGGTAATAAGTTTAATTAAATAAAATGCAGTTGTAATCTTTTTTAAATCTTCTTTAATATTTATAAGGGGATCTATAGTATCAACCCCTGTTAAAGTAGAAAGTTTACCTTCTTTATAATGCAAATTAAAAACGCCATAGGATAATACCTGTGTGCTTGCCATAAACATAGATTTCATACTTTTAGCGCCTTTACACATTATTCCTATAAGCCCTTTTTCTTTTGTATATAAATTAATTATTTTACTTGTTTCACCATAAGGTGTTTCACTTAATACTATACCCTCAACTTCCAGTAGCATATTATTTTCCTTTACTTTCTTTTTTGTAATTTAAATAATCTTCAATTTTGCCAGAATTTTTAAATTTATCCCAAGCCTCTTTTGCTTTCATATTTTCATCCTTTCTAATTATATATTGATGAAAAATATAAAATTTTATTCATTATTTAAATAACCTAATTCTAATAAGTACTTTTCTTTATCTTTCCAATTCTTAATTGTTTTAACATAAAGTTCTATATAAACTTTCTTACCTACTAATCTTTCTATTTCCTCGCGTGCCTCAATACCAACTTTTTTAAGTCTACTTCCACCTTTACCAATAACTATTTTTTTGATTGAATCACGGTCTACGATTATATCAACTAAAATATTAACAACATCTTTTTTCTCATGGTAACCAATACAGTTACAAGCAATTGAATGAGGTACTTCTTCAATAGTATCATTTAAAAGTTTTTCACGAACAATTTCTCCGACCATAAAACTCATCGTATTCGAGGTAATCATATCATCATCATAATATTTTACTTCATCAGTTAAATATTTTTTTATAACCTTAATTAATCTATCTGTATTATCATGAGTAACCGCAGACACTGGTACGATATCTGAAAATGGATATAAATCTTTATATTCATTTATTGTATAAAGAAGTATTTCATCAGATATTTGATCAATCTTATTTATAACTAAAATAACAGGTAATTCAACTGTTTTAAGCATATTTAAGATATATTTATCACCAGGACCAATACCTTTTTTTCCATCAATTACAAAAAGTATTGCATCAACATCATCAACCATTTCTTTGGCTTTTTTATTAAGTACTCTACCTAGTCTATTAATTGGTTTAGCAATACCTGGAGTATCAACAAAAACTATTTGATAATCTTTTTCATTATAAATACCTTGAATTACATTTCTTGTTGTACCAGCTTTATCCGAAGTTATCGCAATTTTCTCATTAATTAATGCATTAAGAAGTGTAGATTTACCTACATTTGGTCTTCCTATTAAACTTACAAATCCACTTCGCATAATAAACCTACTTAAATAGTTCTATAATATAAGGAATAAAAATAATACTATTAACAATTAAAGCCATAAATGTAGCCATACATGTTGCAGCAGAACCACAATCTTTAGCTATTTTTGCAAGTGGATGATACTCTTGTGTAACAAGGTCCACTGTTGCCTCAACTGCTGTATTTAAAAACTCTATTTCCATTATTAAAAGCATACTTATAAGTGCAAAAATCCATTGCATGAAAGTAATTTTAAAAATAATGCCAAATATAATTATTGCTATAACACCAATAGTTTCAAATATAAAACTTGTTTCGTGCGTATAACAATATAAAAATCCTTGAAATGAATATTTAAATTTATGCATTACATCTTTAATAGGTCCTACTTTTTCACCTTTTCGTTTTATTAAATCCATTTAATACCAACTCCTGTTTCCCAAACATTATTTTTTCTTCTTCTTTTGATTTTGTATGATCATAGCCAAGCAAATGTAATAGCCCATGAACCGCTAAAAAAGCAATCTCTCTAGTCTCAGAATGTCCATACATTACTGCTTGTTCTTTCATTCTTGGAATGCATATGTAAATTTCTCCGAGCATTCTAATGCCATTATACAAATCTTTATCATTATCCTCAAAAGCAAACGATATTACATCAGTTACTCTATCAATATTACGATACTCTTTATTAATTTTTTGAATAGTATTATTATCCACTAAAATGACCTCAAAAAAAGAGTTATGAACACCTTCCATTTTTAAGCATCTTTTTAATACTTTTTTTACTATACCATATTTTTTATAATTTACTGTATCTGTTATTTTAAATTTATTCATACATTCCCCATAACCTTCAAAAAATACAATAATATTATAACTAAAATTCCTATGCAAATCAAATAATTAATGTATTTTTTCTTAAAAATAGGCATTTTATTAATAATTTTATAAATTAAATAACCAAATGTTGCTCCAATTGTATTTAAAATGATATCATCAACGTCAAAACTTCTACCAATATTTAGTTGAACAAACTCAATTGTAATACTTACTAAAAATGAAATTAAAACCGGTAAATAAAACTTATTTGGTTTAACATACGAAGAAATAATAAACCCAAAAGGTACAAATAATAAAATATTACCAATAACATTAAGTAAAAATAGATGACTACTAATTTTATATCTAAGTATTTCAGCAAATGGAATAATATTTATTCCACCTCCTAAAGTATTATAATCTACTCTAGTAACAAGTTCATAAAGCATAATTAAATATGTTATACTTAAAAGTATATAAAATTCTTCATATAAAACTATCTTTTGTTTATTACATATTTTATATGAAATTCTACTTGCAAGTACTGTAACAATAATTATAACAAGTGCCTGCCAAACATGCTTTAAACTGCTATTTAGTAGATTTGAAATCATAGTACCTCCTTAACTTAGAGTTGCAATATTTTCTTTAGTCGTAATAAAAATATCTATATTCATTATACTATCATTTATACTTTTTTGTAAAACCTTTTCTGTTAATATTTCATCTTTTTCATCAAGGGATAAAAGTACCTTTTCTTTTGCTAACTCCAATGCTTTCTTTTCGGCATCTTTTAAGGAATATTTTTCCTCCTTTTTTAGTATTTCATAATCTATTCTTTTATATATTTTTATACCAAAACCAGAAAATAATAGTTTTTCTTTTGAGGTAAAATTTTTAAGTCTATCTTTTAAAATAACATAATCCTTATCTTTAAAATTAATTATAAAATTATTTCTTTTCTTATTTGTAATTGTATCTTTCGTATATTTTAAAGGTATTTTTTCATTAACGGTATACCAGCTTTCTGCATAAACTTTTGCACTTGCACATACTGTTGATACCACATTTTCATTAAGTAGGATATCTCCACTTACAATTAAATCACCTTTTTTAACATAACTTCCAGGTTTTATAAGAGGTGTTCCTTTATAAACAGTAATAGTTTTAATTATACCAGACTTTTTTGCATAAATATTACAATACTCTTTTTCTTCGTTTTTTCTTTCATAAACTTTTTCTGTAACTTTAACAATATATATCATACCTTTTCTTTCAATTTCTATAAAATCAATTATGTCTTTATTATCATTTTTAATTTTTTTCTTAATATTTTCAAGTTTTTGAAAACTTTTTCGAAAAGTAAATTTTTCAATATTATTATTAGATAATTCTTGAATAACTAAATTTACTATTTTAGGATTTTCATTTTCAACTTTAATATCCACTATAAAAAAAGATAAAAAACTTACAAAAGCTATTATTAATATAAAACTTATAAATACTAAATAATATTTTTTTAAAATAAATGAATAATATTTTTTACCATAAAATCTTACTACTTTAAAATTTAAATACTTATAATACTTTTGCACTTTTGGAAAGTCCATATAATTAATTTTAACAAATGTATAACCTTTTTCAGTATATATTAAATATATATCAATATTAATTTGTTTTAACTTAAGTATAATATCATTTATTTTAAATTTACTTTTAATAAGGATATAACTATTCATAAATTTTTCCTATGCTAATAATATTACCCTCGATTAAAAGTTCACTACTATTTATTTTTTTTATCTTTAAATCACTACCAGTTATTTTAATTTTAAAATTTTCTATAGAAAGCATTATAAGTTTATTTGTTAATGTTATTATCTCTTGAAAATTATAAATATATAAAAAGTTTTCATACATTGTAATAAAATAATTTTTATCATATAAAAAATCAATTATTGTATTTTTAATATTCAACATTATCACCATTTAATTATATGAAAAAAGAAAGACTTTTAATCTTCCTTAAAAAGTGATAATTGTACTTTTTCTTTTTCTTTATCTATTCCAATTACATATACACTAATAATGTCACCAACTTTTAAAACTTCACTTGGATGTTTTATATAATTTTTACTCATTTTAGAAATGTGAATAAGTCCATCATTATGAAGTCCAATATCTACAAAAGCACCAAAATCCACTACATTGCGAACTGTTCCTTCGAGTTTATCATTAATTTTTAAGTCTTTAATTTCTAAAATATCACTTTTTAGTATTGGTTTTTCCATTTCATCACGGGGATCACGATGGGCTTTAGCAAAACTTTTTAAAATTGTATCAATTGTATATTCATCTGTACCTAGTTCACTAGCAAGATTTTTAGCATTAATGTCTTTTAGTTTATCTGAGCATTTACCAATTTCATCAGCATTTATATTTAAAATTTCCATTACTTTTTTAGCAATATCATAACTTTCAGGGTGAATATCAGTTGTATCAAATATATTACTTCCACCTTCAACTCTCATAAATCCAATTGCTTGTTCATAAACTTTTTCGCTTAATAATTTATTTTTTAAAACTTCCTCACGAGATAAAATTTTGCCTTTTTCCTCACGATATTTTATTATCTTATCAATGTATGTTTTAGTAAGACCAGATATATATTTTAAAAGCGAAGGACTTGCAGTATTTATGTTTACACCTACTTCATTTACAGCACTTGTTACAACAAAGTCTAATGATGATGATAATTTTTTAGCATTAACATCGTGTTGATATAAACCTACGCCGATACTTTCTGGAGTTATTTTTACTAGTTCAGATAAAGCATCTTGAAGTCTTCTTCCTATACTTATTGCGCTTCTTTCTTCGACTACTAAATCAGGAAATTCCTTTATTGCAAGTGGTGATGCACTATAAACAGATGCTCCAGCTTCCGAAACAATTATATAATCAACTTTTCTATCAATAGATTTTATAACATCACTTATAAATTTTTCACTTTCCCTGGAAGCTGTTCCATTACCAATTGCTACAATATCAATATTGTATTTATTTATTAAGTCAATTGTTTTTGCTTTTGCTTCTTCATATTTATTTACAGGTGGATGTGGATATATTTTTTCAATTTTAAGTACCTTTCCTACTGGGTTTAAAACAGCAAGTTTGCAACCAGTTCTATATGCTGGATCAAATCCTAATACCATCTTATCTTTAATCGGTGGTGTTAAAAGTAAATTTTCTAAATTTTCACTAAAGTTTTTAATAGCAACATCTTCGGCTTTTTCAGATAATGCTGCACGTATTTCTCTTTCTACACTTGGAAATATAAGTCTTTTATAACTATCTTTAATAGCATTTTTTACAATATCCACAGCAAAACTTTCTTTATTTTTAATTATCTTTTCTTCGAAAAATGAAAGAACTTTTGCATCATCAATATCAATTGAAACTGTAACTATTTTTTCTTTTTCTGCTCGATTAATAGCAAGAACTCTATATGATTTTATTTTAGATACTTCCTCTTTAAAGTCATAATACATTTCATAAACTTTTTTTTCATCCTCAGCATCTTTTTTCTTTTTAGAAATTATAAAACCATTTTTAAATATGAAATTACGAAGCCATTTTCGATAATAAGCATTATCTGATATATACTCTGCGATTATATAACTTGCACCAGTAACTGCTTCCTCAACAGTTTTAACTTTATCATTTATAAACTTTGAGGTTAAAGATGTAATATCACCTTTCGTAGGAAATGACATTATCATTTTTGCAAGTGGTTCAAGTCCATTATTAATTGCATCTGTTGCCTTTGTTTTTTTCTTTTCCTTAAATGGTCTATAAAGATCCTCAACTTCAACAAGTTTTTCAGCATTTAAAATTTTCTCTTTTAATTCATCAGTAAGTAATCCTTTTTCATCAATTAATTTAATTACACTTTCTTTTCTTTCTAAAAGATTTACTTCATAAGCATATACTTCATTTATTTTACGAAGCTGTTCTTCATCTAAAGCACCAGTAACCTCTTTACGATATCTTGCGATAAATGGAATTGTTGCTCCCTCGGACAAAAGTTTTAAAGCACTAGCAACTTGACTATCTTTAACATTCAAATCACTAGCAATATTTTTTATTATTTTTTCATTCATATTTTTTACCTCACTAAACAATTATACAAAAAAAGGAAGTATTTGACTACTATCTTTGACACTTGTTTACATTGCAAAAGATATTTTTGTTTAATTTTTTAGTTTATTATTTTATCTTTATATACTACTTTTTGGATTGTTATCATTTAATAATTTAAAATACTTTGCAATCATTTTTTTATATTTAATATAATAATTTATTGTCAGTAATTGTAACATTTTAATATTTATGTTTGCTTTTATGACATTGTGTGTTATTATATATATGGAGGCGATTTAATTGAAAAATAATGTTTTTCTTTTAGAACGTAAAAGATTAAACTTAACACAAGATCAATTAGCTAAAAAGCTTAATATTAGTCGTTCTAATGTAGCAAATTGGGAAAATGGATTTAATATGCCAAGTTTAGACTTACTTTTTAAATGTTCAGATTTATTTGGCTGTGATTTATTATATCTTGCTGGATATCAAAATGAAAGAATAGCTAAAAATGATGGGCCTTTACCATCAGAACCTTATTTTGATTACCAAAGTGCATATGAAACATTTGGAAACCTTTTAAAAGAAAAGGAAATAATTCCACAAACTAAATTTTTAACTGAAAATGATTATGAAAGAATTTTACAATTTATTAAAATAAATAAAGACTTTATTATTAAATAAAGACAAAATAAAAGGAGAGAGCTTATACTTATGAAAAAACAATATCTTATTTACTCGGACGAATCTTACAAGCGTGGCAGTTACTATAGTAATTTTTATGGTGGTGCATTAGTTGATTACTCCAAAATTCAAAAAATTAATGAAATATTAAACAATAAGAAAAAGGAATTAAATTTTGGTGGAGAAATAAAATGGTCTAAAGTTAGTGAAAGTTATTTAAATAAATACATTGAAATAATAAATCTTTTTTTTACTTATGTAAAAATTGGTGATATAAAAATTAGAATTATGTTTAAACAAAATGCTTATGTATTTAAACAATTGGATAAAATAAAATATCAAAATGAATTTCAACTTTTATATTATCAATTTATTAAACATGCTTTTGGACTGGATTATTGTGTTAAGAATAGTGATGATGAAATCATTCTAAAACTATACTTTGACCAATTGCCAGATACAAAAGAAAAAAATAGTGAATTTAAAGAACATATCTTATACTTAAATAATATATTTGATGAACACATTACAATAAAAAAAGAAGATATTGTAGAAATAAATTCTAAAGAACACGTTATTCAACAATGTATGGACATAATTTTAGGATCAATAAATTTCAGATTAAATAATCTAAATAAAATTAAACTAAATGGGACTAAAAGAAGAGGAAAAACAACTATAGCAAAAGAAAAATTATATAAGGTTATTTTGAAAAATATTAGAGAAATCTACCCTAATTTTAATATTGGAATTTCAACTAGTACAAGGGGAAATGTAAATAACAGATGGCTAGACCCTTATAGACATTGGCTTTTCAAAACAAAAAATAGTGAATTAGATAAAACATTAACAAAAAAATTCCAAAAAAAATAACTCCATATCGCCTACTAAGTATCTTGCCAATAATGGTAAGACTTCGACTTTACAGAGTTACTAACTATAGTGAAATAATTCACTTAAGCCAGTACGAAGAATTTCGCACTACGAAGCATACCGCTTCAGTGACTAAATAATACCATATTTAATATTATTTGTCAATTATAGTATATACAAACTTTTTTGTTCTATGAAATTTATATCACTAATATTAACTTATTTTACGTATATTACACTTTAAGAACTTTTAAAATAAAAGGATTTATTATCTCCTTTGAAATTTGCAAAAGTTATTTTTGTTTGCTAATATTTTAATTACTGGAACAACATTCATTTCATAAAGATTTGTTTCTTCATTTAGTTCGCTATACTGAATATAATCTAAAGAAATATCTGCTATACCAAAAAATAATTTAATTATTATAAATTTGCTAAAATAAAATAATTTGCCATAATATGTAAATGGTACTAATGTATCTAGTGTGCTTTCTTCAGTGTAAATATAATCTAAATCATCAGGAATAGATAACATTATTGAGGCTTCATCATTTACTTCAAAATGTTTTTTAAGCATATCTTCCAGTTGAGATTTAAAAATTAAAGAACCCATAACTATTTCATTTACTTTGTCATCATCTATAAAATTTCCAACATATGACTTATATTCATTTAAAACATCCATAAACCCTCCAAAATATATAGACTATTATATACTTCTTAAGATTTATTATCAACATCAAGTTCAAATATTTTATCAAAAAGAAGTTCAATATTTTCTTTTGGTAGAGAAAAAGTTAAATTTTTATTTCTTTGTCTCCCTTCCTCAGTTCCAGAACGAGAGACTCTACCAATAATTGATACTGTTATTTTATTTCTTGCAATTAAATCTAAAAATATTTCTGGTGTCTTTAATTTATAAATAATAATTTTATAATATCTAAAATATTGCTCTGTATTAATTATTCTTTTACTTGCATAAACAACTGCTAATGTATTTAATTTTAATTTAACTCTTTCTATTATAGTACTAAAATTAATATAAGCATCACTTTCTAAAAATCTTTCATTTTCATCATAAACTTTTAGATATAGCCTATCTTCCTCAAATTCTGGTGCTAATTTAAAATAAAAATCATTTATTTTAATCTTTTTAAATGGAATCAATCTTCCTATTAATCTTTTCTTATCTGGATATTCATGATCGCTTATTCCATACTTTTGTAAAAGTAAATTCATTTGATACAAGTATTTTCCATCAAATGAAAGGGAAAACAAACTTATAGGATAACCACTATAACGTGTAGTACATTTAATCTCCGTACCATAATAATCTGGAAAATACATACTATCAAATTCCTTGCCTAATTCATTTTCAAAAGTTAATCCTACAGAACTTTCATCTTCAGTTACACCTTTAATCCATCCCCTTCTTGTAATCTCTTCAAATTTTGTTATTAATTTTTCATATTTTTCTTCTTGCATTTATATCCTCCTTTGCTATGAAAATTTTTGTTGTTTTAAAAAGGCTCATAACCAGCGGTCATAGGTCGAGAAGTCCACCATTCATTTTCCAATAAAAAAAGGACGCATTAATAAATCATAATGCATCCCTCATACTTTTTATTGGTGCAGGTAAAGGGACTTGAACCCCCACGGAGTAATCCATTAGATCCTAAGTCTAACGCGTCTGCCAATTCCGCCATACCTGCATGAAATGGTGGACCTCATAGGACTCGAACCTATGACCGCACGGTTATGAGCCGCGTGCTCTAACCAACTGAGCTAGAGGTCCAACAACAATTTAAATTATAATATATATTTTTCTAAAAATCAACTACTTTTTTAAAAATATATTGCTCAGATGGTTAGAAGCACGCTGCTCTATGCATAAAATACCCTACCATATTTAAGAATTATAAATAATATTATATTAATTATATAAAAAAATTGATATTAAATAGACTTATCCTTATGAAAATAAATTAATGAAATATTTTATCATAAAAAAACTTAAGTAGAATTAAACTATTTAAGTTTTTTAATTAATTCATCTTTTTTTAAAGTACTAAAACCTTTAAGGCCTTTTTCTTTTGCTAAAGCTTTTAAATCAGCAAGACTCATTGATTCTAAGTCCTCTTTTACTTCTTCAATTTTTTCTTTAACAACTTTTGCTACCTTTTCAGTTTCTTTTTTTACTTCTTTAACTGTTTCTTTAACTTCAGCTTTAATTTCTTCACCTAAAAGTGCTTTTTTAGCAGTAACAACTAAAGCAGTGAAACTTTTTGGATCATCGATTGCAAGTTCAGAAAGCATCTTACGATTGATTTCGATACCAGCTTTATTTAATCCATTGATAAATTTAGAATAACTTATATCATTTTCTCTACATGCTGCATTAATTCTTGTAATCCAAAGTTTTCTAAAGTTTCTCTTATTTTGTTTACGGTCTCTAAATGCATAAGCACCACTATGGAATAATTGTTCTTGAGCTGTTTTATAAAGTCTATGTTTACTTCCAAAATAACCTTTAGCTTGTTTTAAAACTTTTCTTCTTCTGTTTTTAGAAACAGCGCTACCTTTAACTCTTGCCATATTTTACACCACCCTTACTATATAACTTTTGAAAGGCCTTTTGCCATTGCCTTACCTAAAGTAGTTGTACCTCTTCTTTGACGTACTGCTTTAGAGCTATCCTTTCCTGTTTTGTGATTACCATTACCCATTTTGAAAGTAATAGTACCATTTTTCTTTTTGTTTAATACTTTGCTACTTGCCTTATGTGTTTTTTGTTTACATTTTCCCATAATTAAACTTCCTTTCTATTTTTTTGGAGCTAGCAACATATATGCTTGACGACCATCGAGTTGGGGTTTTTGTTCAACTGTAGATACCTCAGAAAGTGCCTCAGCGAAACGATTTAATACATCAATCCCAAGTTCTGTATGAGCCATTTGTCTACCTTTAAAACGAATAAATGCTTTAATTTTATGTCCTTTTTTTAAATAGTTTTCAGCATTTCTACGACGAGTTTCAAAATCACCAACATCAATTGTAACTGATAAACGATATTCTTTAATTTCTTTACTCGTTTCTCTTTGTTTTTTCTGTGCATCCTTTAATTTTTTTTGTTTTTCATAACGGAATTTATTGTAATCCATTATTTTGGTAACAGCAACACCATTACCTTGATTCATAAGTACTAAATCAAGTCCTGCATAACCAGCTAAAGTAAGTGCATCACTTAATTTTTTAATACCCATTTTTTCCCCATTTGGACCTATTACCATAACTTCATCAGCTTTGATTTGGTTATTAATAGGTAACTCTTCAATCTTTGCTATATCTCTTTCCCTCCTTATAATTAAAAAGATGGATACAATTATCCACCTTAAAAGCTCATATTCTCACATCGGCCTTTAACCTACCAGTTTATTACTAGTCAGGTGGATAAAAATCTCTTTCCTTTAATTAACTAAAATTAGTTTACACCATTATTATATGCTTGTCAAGTAAAATTTTCTAGTTTTAAATAAGTATTATTGCATTTATAGTTTACTTAGCTACAAAATACTTTCTTTCTCTACTATAACCATGGCCTAAATTATTTACATCAATATCACTTTCATTTATTGGTAAATATTTTATTTTATATTTGTTTAATAATGCAAATGTCATTTTTATGTATAAATAAACTGCATTATCTAAATCATTATTATCTATTAAAACACAAAGTGGTTCTAAAAATGATGGAACTATTATATTATTTATCATTTCTAAAGTTTTATTATTATCCTTACAATAATCTTCATATATTTTTTTGCTAACTAAAACACCATAAACATCATAATCCAAAAGTATTTTTTTACCAAAATCAAAAGTTATTAAATAACTTCTTAATTTACGAAGACTTTCTAAATATTTATGATTATCACTTAGCCCTAATATATCACAACACATTGTAGTAATATAACAAAATGTATCTTTATCTCTTCGTGGATCATAACCATGTCTATTCATCCACCTTACTTGAGAATCAATAAATGAATTGCTTCTTACAATATCTTTTGAATAATGTGGACATTTTTCATCCATAGCCATTGGTCTACCATGATATGTACATCTAAAACCTCTTGTTGTAGCATCACTTTTACGTTCCAAATCATAATTTTTACAAGTTAAACAATAACCTTTATATTCTCTTAAATAATCAGTCATATTTTCCCCCTTAAAACAACATTATTATACTTAAATAGGTATAATTTGTCAAATTAAAAGCCTAAAGATTATCTTTAAGCTCTACAATAGTTTGTCCTAAATTCCAGTTATCTAAATAATATTTTTTTATTCGTTTATTATTACTTAAAACTTTATGAACTTCTTTAGTTAAAATATTTGTACTTTTACCATGAATTATAACAACTACGTCATTATGTAATAGTATATTTTCATTAATAAAATCATTTACAAGTACCTCCACCATACTTTCTATTTCTCCATGTAAATCAAGATGAGGTGTTTTACTAGTAATAATCATTACATTCCAGCTTCAGTTGCTATAACCGGAGGAGTTTCTTTTTGAATAGTTCCTTCATCTGGATATTTTTGTAAGAAATATTTCATTATTTCATCATATTCTGGTATTGATGATCTTCCACCAATTTTTACTACTGAAAGACCTGAGGCAATATTAGCAAAAGTTACAGTTTTTTCAATATCATATCCTTTTAAAAGTGCATAAGCAAAACTACCACAGAAAATATCTTTTGCACCAGTAGCATCAACTTCATTAACTTTAAGGCCTGGCATAACTTTTATTTGATTATCCATTAAATACATTGCTCCTTTTTCTCCTAAAGTTACAACAATATTTCTATTTGGAAATTTATTTAATAATGCTGAATAGCAATTTACTAAAGAATTTGGATTATTAAAATCGATTTTTACACCAGAAACATATGAAGCAAAATCTTTACTTGCTATAATATATTTTGCATACTTACATAGTTCAATTGTTTCAGAATTTGCAATTTTTGCATCAATAATAGTTATTTTATTTGCATATTTATTAAATGCAGAAAGTGATGCACCATAATCAAATGAATCGACCAAAACAAGATCAGGATCCATTGGAAATTCAGTTTTTTTCATAAGAAGTTTTTCTTTATTAATATTTAAAATAGTCCTTTTCTTTTCTTTTTCATTTAATAAAATATATGAAAGTGATGTTCTTTTTTCATATGCTATTTCCATATACTCAGTATGTACACCAACTTTTTCAAGTTCTTTTCGAATAGTGTTACCAAAAGTATCATCTCCTACCATTGAGCCTAAATAAGAATCAACTTTATATTTTCCTAATAAATAAGCGGCATTTGCACAGCTTCCTCCACCACACTCATAGACTTCACTAAAATTTGTTACAGAACCTTCCTCAGGAAACTTATCAATTTTTGTAGTTACATCAAATGTAGACTGTCCTACACATAATACTTTCATATAATCAACCTACCTTCTATATAATTATATAATAAAATCTAGATATTTTAAAGCAAAAATTGTATAATATTTATTAGGTGATAAAAAAATGAGAGAAATTGAGGAAAATAAAACATATAGACATTTTAAAGGAAATGTTTACAAAGTATTATTTATTGGAAATGATAGTGAGAAAACTGATGAAAATGGTAATCCCGTAAAAGTGGTAATTTACAAATCAAATCATGATGGTAAAATATGGGTAAGACCTTATGATAACTTTATCTCTAAGGTTGATAAAGAGAAATATCCAAGTGCTGAACAAGAATATCGTTTTGAAATGGTAGATTAACTACCTTTTTTTATGATATAAAGTTTTTTATTTTTATAAAAAGCATAAAATATTTCACTTAGTAAAATATCTTCATTTTCTAAAGCATTTTTAATCCACGACTCACTTTTCTTAATATTTTTTAAAGCATCTATATCAATATTTCCATCTATAATAATTGGCATTGGATAATTACCTTTCATTTTAAGAGGTTTATATTTAAATATTGAAAGCTGTCCATTAGGCTCTAAAAAAGCAAATTCAACATCAGATATATCTCTTATTTCTTTTTGTCTTAAAGATAAGAGCAAATCATCAAGTGTATACCTTTGTTTAATCATTTCATGATAATTTATTTTTCCTTGAGAAATTATAAGTGAGGGTTTGCCATCAAGTATAAGCCTTAAATGTCTACATTTAATTGAAATATAAGCAAGAACTATTTCAAGTAATACTAAAATAGAAATTGGAATTATTGTTAAATACATAGGATCTGAATGATTTTCAATTGATATAGCTACAAGTTCCGCAATTAAGATAGAAACTATTAAATCAATTACACCAAGCTGTCCTACTTCCCTTTTTCCCATTAACCTATATGATATTGTTATAAAAAAATAAAAGAATAATGTACGTATAACTACCTTAAATAAAACCATTTTATCACCATTATTATTATGTTTAAAGTAATATAATTTTAATCACATCATACAATTTATTAGGTGATTATTATAAAAAAATTATTAGTTTATGGTAAATATATTGGTTTATTTATACTTATTGAATTATTTATTTCATTTATTTTAGGATTATTTAATCTTATTGGAGTATCCTCATATATAACAAGTTTAATTTCCTTTCTTATAAATATTTCTCTATTTTTTACATTATCTTTTATCAAAGGAAAACACACTAATAAAAAAGGTATTATATGTGGCCTTATTAATGGACTAATACTTATCTTAACACTTTTTATTATTACACTTATTTTATTTATTAGACATTTAAGTTATACTACACTGCTTTACTACTTAATACTTTTATCATCCTCAGTTATAGGTGGCATTCTAGGTAAAAATACACAAACTAAAACCCGCACTTAAGCGAGTTTTTATTTTAAATTATTTTTTGAATAAATACATCCACAATAATTTTGTCTATATAAATTATATTTTTTAGAATATTCAATTGATTTTTTATAACCATCTTCTTTTTTAAAATCAGAATATAAGTATTTTACATCATATAATTTTTCTAAATTACTTCCTATTTCATTTAATATACGAGAGTTTTTAAATGGGCTTACTGTTAAAGTTGTACAAAAATAATCAAAACCATTCTCTTTTGCTAATATAGCAGTTTTTTCAAGTCTTAAATTATAACACTTATGACATCTTTCTCCCCCTTCAGGAGCATCCTCTAAACCTTTAGCAATACATTTAAATTTTTCATTTTCATAATCACAATCTAAAATTGATATTTTATTCTTACTTGGAAAAGTTTCTATGAATCTTTTTTGTTCTTCTTTTCTTTTTTCATATTCAGAAAATGGTTCAATATTGGGATTATAGTATAAAACAGTTACTAAAAAATAATCTGATAACCTAGCAAGTACCTGTGAAGAACATGGTGCACAGCAACTATGTAAAAGTACAGTTGGAGTTCCCTTTATATTTTTAACTATATCTTTAAAAACATTATCATAATTTACATTCATACTCTTTTTCCTTTCAAATGTATTTTAGCACCATTTTTTTTGCTTAGCAACATTAGTATAATAATATTTATTATTATTTTTTTTATAGTAACCGTACACTTTTAAGACTTTTAACCGTAATATTTTAAGACTTTCAACCATACACTTTTAAGATTTTTAACCGTACAATTTTAAGACTTTCAACCATAATATTTTAAGATATTTAATAAATTTATTTTAACTACCATTATCATATTCTAATATATAATTCTTTTATTTCTGGAGTATCAGACTTTATTAAATCCTCTCTTACATATAATTTATATTCATATTCTTTATCAATATATATTAGTTTATACCCCTTTATTTCAGAAAGTTTAAACATTATATCACCACTATTTAAAAGTAAGTGAGTAAATTTATATTTATCTAAAAATTCATTAATATTAATTTTACTATGTTGTAATAGAAAGTATTCTTTTAAAATATCATATTTCTTATTATTATACTTAATAAAATATTCTGCCCTACAATCTAAATATGATTTAACACCTAAAAACATACCATAGCCACCATCTTCCATAATAGAATATAGTCTTATATCATCTTTATCATAATGTTTAAGTAAGAATGAATAACTATTACTAGCAACATATTCTTGTACTTCATTTCTTTTTAAAACTATTAATAATGAAGATATAATAATTAAAACTACTATAAATATATTACATAATTTAGATATTAGAGAATAATCAATATTAAATTTTATAAATATATAATATTTTTTAGCTATTGTGTAAATATCGCTATTTAACATATAATCCACAAAAAAACGACCACTAAGGCCGTAATTTATATTATTAAATTGTTAACTTGTTTTTATTACTAAGCGCCAACTTTAGTTGTTCCACATACTACAGATTCTTGTTTAACATAGAATTTACCAGCAAAAGATTTTTCTGCTAAAGCAGTTTGGTCAACTATTGGGAAATTATAGAATTTAACATTAACATCTAGAGTTTGTGATGCATCACCATTACTAACTTCAATAGTACCACTAGCAACTTTAACTTCTGCTGTTGCATCTTTGAAAACGCTAAAATCTTTTTCTTCAGTTGCAACATAAGCAGTTTCAACTGTAATTCCTGTGCTTGGAGTTAGTGTATAAGTAAACTCTTTATTAGCTGTACCATCAGTAACTGGAGTTGGTGCAACACCATAAACTGCAGAAGCATCATCATACTTATAATAAATGTCATAAGTACAAGTAGTTTTAGTTGCAGGGTCTGTAGCATTTAATTTAACTGTTAGTGTAGCTTTATCTCCTTCATAAGTACCTACTGAAGTAGCAGTACCTTCACCTTTTAACATTTCAGCACCAGCAACATTTAATTTAAGTTGAGCAGCTTCAGTTAAAAACGCAGAAGATTTAGCAGCTTCAGTTGTTACATTTACACCAGCTTTGTTATCTACTTTAGTTGAAAATGATCCAAAGTATGCGAATGTAGCTCCTACTACTGCTACTAATAATGTAGCTACTGCGATAACAGTTAACAATAAAGTATTTTTCTTTTCCATCTTGTTTTCCTATCTCCTTTCTATTATAAATTTATCACAAATCATAATCATAAATCAAGTCCTTTTTGTAAATTTGTAAAAATTTTTTTATTATTTACTCAAAGTAATAGAATAATCACTAGAATTA
>FR899410.1 GCA_000437315.1 Mycoplasma sp. CAG:472 | reverse complement strand
GTATATAAATTATTATATATTTAAATAACACCTAAATTAGTTATATAAATGTAAAATAATAAAAATGTAAATCAATTTTATCTTTTGAGGGAAAGACTTGCAAAAAAATAGATAATATGTTAAAATATAACCTGTTTATGGGGGTTTTATGAATAGTGATTTAAAAATATTAAAGAAAAAGTATGGTGAAAATTTTAGTAAATTATGTAGAAATTTATTTCCAAGTATTTTGGAGGAAGAGGGAACCTTAGTTTCAATTATTACTTCCTTATTCAAAGAAAGTCATTTTCTTTATGATGATTTGATTAAATATAATATGGTTTATAGTTTTCAAAAATTAGTTATGAATGAATATGGTAAAAAAACAAATAGTGTTATTGATACAGGAAAATCACCTTATGAACTATTTAAAGAGCAAGGCTATACTTTAAAAGAATGCCATACTAATGAGGAAATACTATCATATAAAAAGTATTATGCAAAAGGCGAAGAACTTTGTACATTTAATGATAATAGACTTAAAACTAATAGAGTATTTTTTGCGGTTAAAGATAATGCTTTAGAAATTGAAAGAAAAAGCGAACCACAAAGGGAAGATGAATATGGTACAAGTGTACTTTCACTTCAGTTTACAATTGACACAAATTATTTATCTATTAAAAATAGATATAATCATACAGTTAATAATCCAGATGCAACATATCAAAATAATTTAGAAAATATAGCTGAGGGTTTAACTTATTCATTTGAAAAATGTTTAGGTATTAAACAAAGTAATGCACAAGGTGACTTTGAAATACCTAATTATGTGAGAGCAGCTGATGGAAAATACTATAGATATAATTTTGAATGTAATAATATCTATTATTGTCCAGATAATATCATTATAGATTCTTTTAATGAGGTGTCGTTTCCTAAAGAAAAATATATACTGTTTGATGTCTTTCTTCTTGATTTGGTAGACAAAAAATTAGAAAAATATGATAAAAGTTGTTATGATGGTGCAGAAAAAATTTTTAGTAATATTAAATCTATCAAAATAGAAAATAATGGAGATACAAAAGGTATATATATTATTTGTGAAGATGATATAAGAGTATATTTTCAGTTAAATAAATATAATCAAATAATTAGTGTTGTTATGGATGGTGTAGAAATAATTCCTTCATTCTTTTTATTAAGGAGTTTTAGTATTAAAAGTTTTTCATCAAAGGACACTATTAAAATTGGTGATTATTTTTTAACAAAATGTGAAAACTTAGAATATATTTATTTGCCGAAATGTGAAATTATTGGTAATAGTTTTGCTTATAGTTCTAAATTATTAAAAAGCATAAATCTACCTAATGTGAGAAAAATTGAAGATGAATTTCTTACATGCAATGAGATTATTGAAAATATTTATATGCCTAATTTATTATCTTTTGAGGGAAATAATTTGCAAAAGAATAGATAATGTGTTAAAGTATGAATTACTTTTGGTGGTTCTATGAATAGTGATTTAAAAATATTAAAGAAAAAATATGGTGAAAATTTTAGTAAATTATGTAGAGAATTATTTCCAAGTATACTTGAAAATGAGGGCGAGTTAGTTTCAATTATTACATCTTTATTCAAAGAAAGTCATTTTCTTTATGATGATTTAATAACATATGATAGAGTTAGAAGTTTTCAAAGACTTGTAATGAATAAGTATAATAAAAAATTAGACAGTGTTATTGATACTGAAAAAACACCTTATGAACTTTTTAAGGAGCAAGGCTATACTTTAAAAGAATGCCATACTAATGAGGAAATTTTAGCTTATAAAAAATATTATGAAAAAGGTGAAGAACTTTGTACATTTAAAAGTGATAGACTTAAAACTAATAGAGTATTTTTTGCGGTTAAAGATAATGCTTTAGAAATTAAAAGAAAAAGTGATCCCAAAAGGGAAGATGAATATGGTACAAGTGTACTTTCACTTCAGTTTACTATAGATACCAATTATTTATCAATTAAAAATAGATACAATCATACTGTTAAAAATCCTGATGCAACATATCAAAATAATTTAGAAAATATAGCTGAGGGTTTAACTTATTCATTTGAAAAATGTTTAGGTATTAAACAAAGTAATGCACAAGGTGACTTTGAAATACCTAATTATGTGAGAGCAGCTGATGGGAAATACTATAGATATAATTTTGAAGTAAATAATAAATATTATTGTCCTGATAACATTGTAGTGGATAATTTTAAAGAAGTTTCTTTTCCAAAAGGAAAATATATTTTATTTGATGGATTTCTTCTTGATTTGGTAGATAAAAAACTAGAAAACTATGACAGCAGTTGTTATGATGCTGCTGAGACAGTTTTTAGTAATATTAAATCTATTAAAATAGAAAATAATGGAGATACAAAAGGTATATATATTATTTGTGAAGATGATATAAGAGTATATTTTCAGTTAAATAAATATAATCAAATAATTAGTGTTGTTATGGACGGGGTAGAAATAATTCCTTCGTGTTTTTTAGAAAATAGTTCAAGTATTAAAACTTTTTCATCAAAAGACACAATTGAAATTTATGATTATTTTTTAACGGACTGTGAAGATTTAGAATATCTTTATTTACCAAAATGTAAAACAATTGGTGATATGTTTGCTTGTAGTGCTAAATTATTAAAAAGTATAAGTCTACCCAATGTAAGGAAAATCGAAGATGAATTTCTTACATATAACAAACTTATTGAAAATATTTATATGCCAAATTTAGAAACAGTTGGAAGACTTTTTCTAAAAGATAATTCTAGTTTAAAAGAAATTAATTTACCCAAACTAAAAAAAGTAGGAGTTTATTTTTTGAAAGCTAACAACTCTATTGAAAGCGCATATTTGCCAGAACTTTTAAAAGTTGGCCGCGGTTTTTTAAGAGAAAACACTTGTTTAAGAGAACTTTATGTGCCGATGCTTAAGGATATTGATAATAGTTTCCTTGAAAATAATCAAAGTTTAGAATATTTAAGTCTTCCGGAAGTTGAAACAATTGGAAATAATGTTTTAAGTAAAAATACCAAATTAAAAAGTCTTTATACACCAAAAATTCAATTTATTGGAATTAATTTTTTAGAAAATAAGCAAGAATTATTGGATAGTTTGTGTATATATAGCCAAAGTATGCATAATTTATTATCCACTGAAGAAAATAAAGTTAAAGGTGGAAGATAAATTATTAAAAAACATAATGGTTATTCATTGACTAAATGCAAAAAATATTATATTATTTTAATAGATAGAAAATAGAAAAAAGGGTGAAAAGTGTGACAAAAGCATATAAGTTTACATATATTTTTTTAGGTATTATGATTGCTGTTTTACTAACTTTTTTAGTACTTTGGTGTACTAAGTCATACACAGTAACTTTTGATACTGATGGAGCACAAACCTATGAAGCTATATCTATTAGACCTGCTCAAAAAATTGAATTACCACCAACTCCTGTAAAAGAGGGGTATACTTTTGAAGGTTGGTATTATGATGATAAAAAATTTGATCAAAATACTTTAATATTTGATAATATAACTTTGAAAGCAAAATGGAAAAGTATTATGGAATAAAAAAATCATTAGTTAATTTCTAATGATATTTTTTTGATTAAATCTAAATATTTTTGTTTTTCTTTTTCTAAAGATTCTTCGTCTTTTCTTTCAAATCTTACTGTAAGAACAGGACCTGTATTAGATTGTCTTATTAATGTAAATCCATCTTCATAATCAATTCTTATGCCATCAATATTATTATATTTAATATTTTCATTATCAAGATATTCTTTTAATTTATCAATTATTTTTGATTTATTTTCTTCGGTTACTTCAATTTTAATTTCAGGAGTATGGTAGTATTTTGGAATGCTTTGACTCATTTCACTAAACGTTTTATCACTTTTAGATAGCATTTCAATTATTCTTAAAGCATTATATATTCCATCATCAGTTCCTATCCATTTATCTTTAAACCAAAGATGTCCAGAAAACTCTCCACCAAAATCTAAATTCATTTCATTTATTTTTAAATTCATATAACTATTACCTGTACGATAAATTGTAAGAGGTAAGTTAATTTTTCGCATTTCATCAATAACTGCTCTAGAGCATTTAACATCCATTATTGCATTTCTATTTTTTAAATTTGGATTTAAATACTTATACATATTTATCATTACATTATCAATTGGAGTAAATACTGCTTTATCATCAACAACACCAACTCTATCAGCATCACCATCTATACCAAGAGCTATATCAAAATGATTATTTGTAACTTCCTCTTTTAACATTTGCATATTTTCTTCAACTGAAGGATCTGGATGATGAGCTGGAAAGTTTCCATCACTAATTCCATTAATTATTTTATAATCAATATCAAATTTTTTAAGTATTCTTTCTAAAATTATACTTCCTGTACCATTGCCTGGATCAAATACTGCTTTTATTTTTTTACTTCCTAAATCAATACTTTCAGTAATTTTATTTATATAACTTTCAAAATTATCATTATATTCTTGATAAAATCCTTGAGCATTTCTAAAATTACCATTAAATAGAAAATCTCTAAAATCATATATTTCTTTACCACAGGCATTTCCCTTTATTGAAAAAGAAAATTTAAAACCATTATATTCTTTAGGGTTATGAGAGGCAGTAATCATAATGCCATTTTCAACGTTAAGTAGTTTTTTATAGTAGTAGTAAATAGGAGTAGTACATAATCCTAAATCAATTACGTGAGCACCTCCCTGTAAAAGCCCCTTTACTAAAGAAGAGTTTAATCCCTCAGAGGAAAGTCTATTATCATGACCAATTATTACTTTATTATTTTTTATGTATGAAGCAAAAGCATGACCAAAAGTATATGCATCTTCTTCATTTAAATCAGTAGGGTAGATACCCCTTACATCATATTCTCTAAATATATATTTTTTCATATCATCACCATCTAAATTATATAATTATTTGATTATTTAGTAAATAACTTGTTATTTAACTTTACACTGTTAATAGTAAAAAAACTCAGTAATTTATACTGGGTTATTTTATGTTTTTAAAATTATTATGAATAGTATCAGCATTATTTTTTTCATCCATTATAACTATTATTACATTTTGATTATTATCAATTATTACACTATCTGGAACTACACATATCCATCTATTAGGATCAACTGATTTTTTTAAAGTGTCTACTGCTTTTTGAACATCTTCATTATCATTTAATCTAATTATTCCTATCATATAGGCTATTGCATTAATATTTGCTTCGGAAACTATTGCTTCTTTAAAATCAATATCAGCATTACCAAAATAGTCCTCAAAATTATCTTTTGTAATTTTAGTAATATAATTATCTGGTAACTGGGCTCCTTTAGTTGAGACTTTTAAGATACTTTTTAAACTCATTTTTGTAATATTGTTTTCTTTTTTACAACCGGTAATTAGTAATAATGAAACTGCAATTAATAAAAATATTTTCTTCATTTAATCTATCCTTTCAATAATATTTTATCAAATATAAAAATAAAAAGAAAGTGGTAAGAAAGTTCTTTATTTTCATATTAAAGTATGATAAACTAATTGTAGTTATAGGATGGAGTTTATTATGAAAAAAGTTTTAAAAAATATCTTGAAAGTTTTATCTTTTATTGGAGTATTTATATTAATGATAGTATTTACTTTATATGCATCATTACTTCTTATATGTTATGGTCCTAGTAAGTCAGCAAGAAATATATTTACAACAACATTTTTAGAGACTGGTGCTTTTAAATTTGTTGTTCATTTAGTTCTTCCTAATAAGACCATTAATGAAATAGTAAATAGTAACTCTTTAAAAGAATTAAATAAAGATGTTGATAGTAATTTAATTGATGTTAGTAATGAAAATAAAAAAGATATTAAAATCGAAAAGGTTAATGGTAGTAATTTTCATGGAACTATGATGATAATTAGTGATCCTTCAAGAGTTAAAGTAGCAACTACAGCACCATTTTCTGAATATGGTAAAACTCTTGATGAAATAGTTAAGGAAAATGATGCTATTGGTGGAGTAAATGGTGGTATTTATGTATCTACTCTTAATAAAGGTGGGTATCCAATGGGTGTTGTTGTTTCAAAAGGTGAAATTGTTTGGAATAGTCCAAATGGTGTTGGTTATCATTTAATTGGTTTTGATGAAAATAATATTTTAAAAATACTTCCTTTACAAGGACTTGATAAAAATGGAGTAGAAAAACTTGTAAAAGAGGAAAAAATAAGAGATGCAGTTACTTTTCAAGAGGAAGCAAGTGATGCAAATAATCACTTTGTAAAACTTATTATTAATGGTGAAAAAAGAGAAAGTAATGGACTTGGAAGTGGAGCAAATCCTCGTACAGCAATTGGTCAAAAAGCTGATGGAACAGTCTTACTTCTTGTTACAGATGGAAGAGGTGCTTCAGGTCATCTAGGTGCAACAGCATCAGACCTAATTGAAGTTATGGAAAAATATGGTGCTGTAAATGCTGCGAATCTTGATGGTGGTTCATCCTCAACAATGTATTACGAAGATAAATATTTAATGACTTCGGTAACCTTATATTATTCAAATTCATCTTGGCGTTTACCTGAGGCATTTATTATAGAAAAGTAGGTATAAAATGAGTAAGAGAAAAAAGAAAATGACAGGGTATAAAAAATCCTTGCTTATATGGTTTTTATTATTATTGATTGCTAGTGAAGCATGTTTAATATATGTTTCTACTACGTTAAAAATGTATGAAAAAGGTAATATCGAAGGGTATATGACATCTTTAATTAAGGATATGAAAACTGCAAGTAAAGTAGGAAATATAAATAAATATTTATCTTATAATAAAGTTGAAAGTAAATATGAAAAAAATTCTTCTTTCGAAGAGGGATATAAAGAATTATTTAATGAAAGTAAATTAAGTTATAAGAAAAATGATAAAGAAAGTACTTATGATATTTATGCAGATGATACTATGGTTGCTAGTGTAACTTTAGATAGTAAAAAGGTAAGAAGATTAGGAATTCTTTCTTTCGAAGAATATTCTATTAAAGAGATAGAAACATATAGTAAAAATGGTATTTATAATATTGATGTATATGTAAATAGTAATTATGATTTATATATTAATGATATTAAAGTTAGTGATGATGATCTTTTAAGTAAAGAGGAAATTAAAGAATATTCTGAAGTTTATGATAAAGTTGATTTACCATATGAAAATCATTATAAAATAACTAATTTAACTAAAAAGCCTAAAATTAAAGTAATGAATGGGAATAATGAAGTAAAAGTAACTAATGAAAAGTCTAATTATTATGGGGTAACATATTTTAAAACTGATGATAAAGATGCTGCTTTTGAAAAACTTACAAATAAAGATTATGATCCATTAACATTTGCTAAAAATTGGAGTTTGTTCTTAACTGCAGATTTACCCGGAGAAAGATATGGGCTTTATACTTTGACACCTAATTTAGTCGAAGGAACAGCACTATATAAAAGAGCATATAGCTGGGCAACAAATGTAGATATAACATTTACCTCAATGCATACTCTTGATAAAGATACATTTACTAATGTAAAAATGAATGGGTTTACAGTGTATAATGAAAATGCCTTTAGCGTAGATATTTATTTAGAAAAGAATATGACTTTAGTTAATGGTGAAAAAAGGGTTGATACATTAAATGATACATTCTATTATGCTTATATTGATGGAGCATATAGATTAATAACTATGAAATCGAAAGGTGATAATTAATGGAAGATATTTTTGTAGTGGTTCCTACACTAAATCCTAATATTGAAATATTTAAAAAGTTTTTAGATAATTTACTTGAAAGTACTAAAAATGTTTTAGTTTATGATGATGGATGTAATAAAGAATATGATAGTTTTTTCAAAGAACTTGAAAAGAAAAAAATAACTGTTTTACATCATTATGTTAATTTAGGTAAAGGTAGATCAATGAAAGATGCATTTAATTATTTATTATTAAAATACCCTAAATTAAAAGGTGTAGTAACTGCAGATAGTGATGGTCAACATAGTATAAAAGATATTGAAAAAGTTAGTAATGAAATATTAAAACATCCAGATAGTTTAATACTTGGATGTCGTGATTTTGATAGTGAAAATGTTCCTACAAGAAATAAATTTGGGAATAAAATTACCAGGGGTGTTTTTAAAACTTTTGTAGGACTTTCAATTACTGATACCCAAACAGGTTTAAGGGGCTATCCAACTAAAGTTATGAGTAGTCTTTTGACTGTTAAAGGTGATAGATTTGAATATGAAACAAATATGTTAATTGAAACAATGAATAAAAAAATACCTATTATTGAAGTTCCTATTGAAACAATTTATTTAGAAAATAGTAATAGTGAAAGTCATTTTAATCCAGTTAAGGATTCATTTGAAATCTATAAATTATTCTTTAAATTTATTTTAGCAGGTCTTTCTTCATTTATATTAGATTATCTATTATTTTATATTTTCTCTTTAATTATTGGGGGAACTAATTCAATACTTTATTCAACAATATGTGCAAGAGTATTATCAAGTATGTATAACTTCTTAGTAAATTCTAATGTAGTATTTAAAAATAGAAATAGTTCATCTCTAATTAAATATGCTTGTTTATGTATAATTCAAATGTTTGTATCAGGACTTGCTGTAGAATATATAGTTAAATTAACTCACATAAGTTCGATGGTAATCAAATTAATAGTTGATATAGTTTTATTTGTTGTAAACTTTGTTATTCAAAGAACATTTATTTTTGTAGGTGAAAAACATGAAAAATAAAAAATATTATATACCATTTACTTTACTTGCACTTTTTGTTATTAATAGTATTTTAGTTATTGATAATAAATATGTTGGTATTGATGAAAGTATTCATAATTTTATAATTAGATTTTCTAGTGAAATGACCACTAAATTTATGAAAATATTTACATTTTTAGGTAGTACACCGTTTATAATTGGATTATGCATTTTAATATTTGTTATTTTACTTTATAAAAAGCAAAAAGAATATGCTTATAAATGTGCTGGTATTTTAATTATATCTACTTTAATAAATAATATTGTTAAAGTTATTGTTCGAAGACCTAGACCAGAATATATTACTGTAGTGGAAAATACTTTTTCTTACCCAAGTGGTCATACAATGGCAAGTGTTACTTTATATGGATTTTTAATTTACTTTATATTAAAAAGTAAAATTTCTAAAACATATAAAATAATATTTAGTGTTATTTTAGGTATTATACCTCTTTTGGTGGGAATATCTCGTATATATCTTGGAGCACATTTCTTTTCAGATGTATTCGGAGGAGCGCTTCTTTCAAGTATGTTACTTTCTAGTATTGATATTATTTATGATAAAACTATTAATAGAAAAAAATCTAAATAGGTAATATTGATATTAAATTTAATGTTAGTTATATTATGAAGGTGCTTTAATTTAAAAGTGAATTAATGTGTGTTATATTTTAAAACATCAGGTATAACACGTATCAATGACAAAAGTTTGTATATTTTAAAAGTTACTGTGTTTAGTTGCAGTTTAACTTTTTTTTTGATAAAATAAAGTTGCAAGGAAGTGAGATTTTAATGAACTGTGACAAGACTTCAATATTTGATTTAAAAGTTTTAAGACAGGAGTTAATTATGATAAGCATTAATGAAGTTATTAAGGCCATCGAGGAAAGAGGATATAATCCTACGAGCCAATTAATTGGATATTTATTATCTGGAGATCCAACTTACATAACATCATACAAAGATGCTAGAAAAAAGATTGCTAAATTTTCTCGCGAAGAAGTATTAATGGCAATTATAAATGGGTATTTAGGACGATGAAAACAAGATATATGGGCCTAGATTTAGGTACAAAAACATTGGGTATTGCAATTTCTGATAGAACAAATACAATTATTACGCCTTATAAAGTTATTAGATTTAAAAGTGAAGAGTATGAAACTGCTTTTCAAGAACTTAAGGAAATAATTGCTAAAGAAGGCATTACTGAAATAGCAATTGGGCTTCCTAAAAATATGGATGGAAGTGAGGGATTTGCTGCTCAAAGAACTTATAATTTTTGTGAGCTACTAAAAACACTTAATATAAAGTTATCTTTAGTGGATGAAAGATTATCCTCAGTTGAGGCACAAAAGATTTTACTTGCTAATGGTAAACATGCAAAAGATATTAAAGATAAAGTTGATATGCAAGCGGCTGCCATAATTCTTGAAACATATATAAGGAGTAAGAATGCAGGCTAAAGTTATATTAGAAAATGGTAAAGTTAAATCAGAGTATAATGTTCTTTTCACTTTTGAAAATGAAAATGATGAAACTATAATAGTATACACTGATAATAAAGAAACTAGTAAAGGATTAACTTATGCTTACATTGGTAAAATTAAAGATGACTTAGTTATTAATGAATTAACTGATAAAGAAATTGAAATAGCAAATAGAATATTAGATAAAATAAAGAGGGCAAAATGAAAAAGAAAAATATAATAATTATAGCTGTAGCAGTGGTTATTTTATTTATTGGAGTATTTTCTTACATTACACTTTTTACAGGTCATAAAGAGGATGCTTTAGTATCATTTAGTGTAAATGCTGGTGATAATAAAATAAAAATAGTATCAAATTTAAAAAAAGCAGGACTTATTAAAAGTAAATTTACAACTCTTGCTTATGTATTTATAAATCCAAGTTTAAACTTACAAGCAGGTAAATATACATTTAATAAAAAACAAAATGCAATAAGTATAATTAATCAAATTAATGATGGTAAAATAGATCAAATTATTAAAACTATTAATATTACATTTGTCGAAGGTAAAAGCATAGAAACTTATTTAAAACAAATTGAGGCTAATTTTGATATTACCTATGATGATATGATTAAAACTTTAAAAGATGAAAAATTTTTAGATAGTTTAATTAAAGATTATTCATTTATAACAAATGATATAAAAAATAAAGATATTTACTACTCTTTAGAGGGTTATCTATATCCAGATACTTATGAGTTTTATGAAAATTCATCATTTGAAACAATAGTTAGAACAATGCTTAATAATACTAAAAAGAAATTAAGTACTTTAGATTTAAAAGAAAGTAAGTACTCTATACATGAACTTCTTACAATTGCTTCGATTATAGAACAAGAGGCTGTTAATAAAGAAGATAGAGAAAAAGTAAGTCAAGTTATTTATACAAGACTTGATAAAAAGATGGCTCTTGGAATGGATGTTACAGCATATTATGGATCTCATTTATCTTTAAAAGAGACAATTACGACTAAAGAACTTAATGCAGTTAATCCATATAATACAAGAAATTTATCGTTTATTGGTCTTCCTGTAGGTCCAATATGTAACCCATCACTTGAAAGTATTAATGCAGCACTTAATCCATCAGATACAAACTTTGAATACTTTTATGCTGATATAAATACAGGAAAAGTTTATTTTGCCGAGGATATAAAAGGGTTTTATGAAATTCAAAAGAAATTAGGTGAAAATTAAAAATGAAAGAAAAATTAAAGGAAATAGAAAAATACGCGGAAGAAAATAGTGTTCCCATAATTGAAAAAAATTCAATAGCATTTATTATGAAATATATTCAAGATAATAATGTAAAAAATATATTAGAAATAGGTAGTGCAATAGGTTATTCTGCTATACTTATGGCAAGTGCTAAAGATGATGTTTATGTAACCACAATTGAAAGAGATGAAAAAAGATATTTAGAGTGTGTTAAAAATATTAAAGAATGTGGTCTTGATAAGAAAATTAATGTTGCACTTCAAGATGCTCTAGAGTTAAATATTCCAGTGGAGGCTAAATATGATTTAATTTTTATTGATGCCGCTAAAGGACAATACACAAGATTTTTTGAAAAATATCAATATTTTTTAAAGGATACAGGTGTTATTATAACTGATAATTTAAAATTTCATGGTTATGTAGGTAAAAGTGATACAATTGAAAGTAAAAATTTACGCCAACTAGTATCAAAAATTGAAAGTTATATAGATTTTTTAAAAAACAATGCTGATTTTGAAACAACCTTTTATGATATAGGAGATGGACTTTCAGTTAGTAAGAAGAGAAATCATGAATAAACTTTTTATTATTAAAAGTGAAAAAGAAATTAATTTACTTAAGGAAAATGGGATAGATAATTTTGTTTATCCACTTTTTTCATTTTGTGTTGGCGTAGAAAATGAATTTTCTTTAAGTGAAATTAAGGAAGAAAATAGTTATTTATTTGTAAATAGAGTTCTTGATGAGGAAAGTGCAAATAACTTAAATATGTTACTTCATAATCTTCCAAGTAATATAAAAGGGATTATCTTTGACGATGTGGGTATTATTAAAATGATCGAAGATGTTAAAATAGAAAAGATATTAATGCCAAGTCATTTTGCTTGTAATTATGAAAGTGTTAATATTTATAATGAATATGTAGATAGTGTAGTACTTCCCTTTGATATAACTGAGGATGAAGTAGAGGAAATTATATCTAAATCTTCGAAAAAGGTTTCTTTATATGCTTTTGGACTTATTGGAAGTGCTTATTCACGAAGATACTTAATTAAAAACTATAGTAAACATGAAAATGTTAAGTATGAAAATCCTTTGGTTATAGAAAATAATAATCATAAATTTATTTTATTTGAAAATGAGTATGGTACATATTTTTATCATTTACCTTATTTTAATGGACTTAATAATTTAAACAAAGATATTAAGTATGCAATATATCATCCAATATGTTTAAGTGAAAATGATTTAAAAGATTTAGTAAATGGAAAAATAAATGTAGAAACAGATCATGGATTTTTACATAATAAAACTATTTATAAAATAAAGGGGGACAAGAAATGATAGAATTACTTGCTCCAGCAGGAGATTTTGAAAGATTAAAATTTGCTTTTTTATATGGTGCAGATGCAGTTTACTTTGGTGGTCAAAATTACTCACTTCGAGCTAATGCTAAAAATTTTGATTTAGATGATATCAAAAAAGCCACAGAGTATGCTCATAGTTTAAATAAAAAAGTATATGTTACGGTAAATATTGTATTTCATAATGAAAACCTTGAGGGTTTAAAGGATTATTTATTATACCTTGAAAATGTTAATGTTGATGGAATTATTGCAAGTGATATTGTAGTTTTAAAAATGATTAAAGATTTAAAACTTAAAACAAAGGTAATTCTTTCTACTCAAGCAAGTACACTTAACTCCTTTACTGCAGAGTTTTATAAAGACTTTGGTGTAGACCAAATAGTTCTTGCAAGGGAGGCTTTAACAAGTGATATTAAAGCTATAAAGGGTAAAACTGGTCTTGAACTTGAATGTTTTGTTCACGGGGCAATGTGTATGAGCATTTCTGGTAAATGTATATTATCTTCGTTTATGACAGGAAGAGACTCTAACAGGGGTGGATGTGCTCAAATTTGTAGATGGGTTTTTAATGAAGATAAAACTCCATTTACAATGACACCGAAAGATTTAAATATGATTGAAAACATTAAAGAAATGATTGATTTGGGAGTAACTACATTTAAAGTCGAAGGTAGAATGCGTTCTATATACTATATTTCTACAGTTATACTATGCTATCGTAAAATTATTGATAAAATATTAAATAATAATTTAACTGAAAATGATAAATCATATTATTTAAAAATTCTTAATAGGGTTGCAAATAGAGATAGTGCTCCACAGTTTTTTAAAAACCTTCCCAGTGTAAATGATCAATATTATAATCTTCGTGATGAAGAAAGTAATCAAGACTTTTTAGGTATTGTTAAATCTTATGATGAAAATACTCATATTGCGGTAATCGAAGAAAGAAATTTCTTTAGAAAAGGAGATAATATTCAGTTTTTTGGACCTAATACAGAAACTTTTGATTACACAGTAAATGAAATATATAATGAGAATGATGAATTAATTGAAAAAGCAAATATGCCTAGAATGATAATCAAGTTAAAAGTTGATACACATTTAAATGAAAATGATTTATTAAGAGTCAAAATAAATTAATCAGTATGTAAAAATACTGATTTTTTATATTTTACATTACTTTACAATTATATATGTAAACACTTTACAAAAAATAATTTGCCTAATATATGCTAAAAATTAGACATTTTTTATAATTTTTAAAAAAACTTTTCAAAAAAAGGAGGAAATCAGAAATTTTCCGGTAATAAATATATATGAAAGGAGGATTTTATGATTAAGAAATATTTAAATACTTTTCTAATAAGTTTTGTTATATTACTTATTATTATTCAGTATGGATTATTTGCTTATTTTTACTATGTAAAAGGCTTTAAAAGTGATAATATTAATCAAGTCCAAGAGGTTGTTGAAACTTTTAAGAATGATTCTAATGAAAAAGAAAAACTTTCAGAGTTTTATGTAGAAATTAAAGGCGCAGTAAATAGTCCTGGAGTATTTAAGGTAACTAGTGATAATATTATTAATGATGTTATTAATATGGCTGGTGGTTTAAAAAATAATGCTTATACTAAAAATATTAATTTAAGTAAAAATGTTTCGAAAGAAATGGTAATCTATGTTTACACAAATTATGAATATAGTTTACTTAATACTAAAGAGGAAACTTATGAATGTAATTGTCCAAAACAAGATATTTCTGTCTGCACTGATAAGGGAGCATCAATTATAACTAGTGATGAAGATAAACCCGAAGAAGTTCCTAATAGTAAAAGTGAAACGGAAAATAATAAAGTAAATATTAATACCTCTACAAAAGAAGTACTTACATCATTATCAGGTATAGGAGATGCTAAAGCTCAAAAAATAATTGATTATCGTAATGAAAATGGACTATTTAAATCTATCGAAGATCTTAAAAATGTAACAGGCATATCAGAAAAGTTATTTGAACAAATCAAAGAGTTTATTACAATATGAAAAAAGTTTTAAACTCTTTCCTATTTTATTTAATAATTGGAATTATCCTAAGCATTTTTGTTATTTTAAAAGTATATATAATAAAATATAAATCAGTTTATCAAGATAAGGTGTATACATTAACTGGAAAAGTTTCTAAAGTAATTTTAAGTGAAAAAAAGGTGAGTTTTGTTTTAAAAGAAAAGGAAAATATTCAAATGTTTTATTATGATGATTTTGATTTAAATGAGGGTGATAAAGTAACAGTAAATGTTTTACTTAGTACACCGAAAAAAAATACTATACCAAATACATTTAATTATCAAAAATATTTATATAATAATGGTATTTATAAAGTAGGTACTGTTAATAAAATTGAAATAATTAAGAAAAATAATAATATCTTAAATAATTTAAAAAGTTCTCTTTCTAAAAAAGTTTCATTTAATCCATATTTAAAACTATTTATTCTTGGAGATAAAAAAGATATAGATGAAAGTTATAATTATTATAAAGATATTGGAGTTGCTCATCTTCTTGCAATAAGTGGTATGCATGTTGGCGTGTTTGTATCTATAATGCGTAAAATATTATTTTTTCTTTCTAAAAAAAGTCAGAATAAATTTATTAGTATTGTTTTACTTTTTTATGCTTTTATAACTGGTTTTACTGCATCGATTCTTAGGGTAGTAGTATTTTTTATAATTAATAGCATAAATAAAGATTATGATTTTAAATTATCTAGAATGAAAGTCTTTCTTTTATCACTATATTTTCTTATTTTAATTAATCCATTTTTTATTACTAATGTAGGTTTTTTATATTCATTTGCTTGTTTTTTTACAATGATTATAATAAATAAATATTTACATAAAAATTATTTTAAAAATTTAGTTATTATTACATTTTATATGACACTTTTTACATTACCTATTACGGTAAGTTTAAATTATGAAATTAATATAATGGTATTTGTTTCTAATTTTTTACTTATTCCTTTTGTAAGTTATATTTTATTTCCTTTTGCTCTTGTTACAGTATTATTTAAATTTTTAAATCCTATATTTACATTCTTAACTTTTATAATGGAAAAAGTAGCATATTATTTAAGTATAGTTAATTTTACTAAAATAATTATTCCTAAAACAAGTATAGTTTTTATTATAATTTATTACATATTATTAATT
>FR899409.1:20562-65644 GCA_000437315.1 Mycoplasma sp. CAG:472 | reverse complement strand
TAAGAATATTTTCATTTAATTTTAAATAATAAATATTATAATTAAATCTTACTATAACATTATTCTCATAAAAATATATTATATTATTTAACTTCATTTGGGTTTAATTCATAAAATTTTTCAGGATCTATTTGTTTACCTTTTAAATATACTTCGATAAATAGTACATTTTTATCTGTTACCAAGTTATTTGAGGTAGCCTTACCAATAATTGTACCTTTTTTGATATCATCATTTTCTCTTACAGTAACATCTTTTAAAGAATAATAAATTGTTGTTAAGTTATCTGAATGCTGTACTTCCACAGTATCTCCGAGCATTTCATCTTTTTTAATGCTTTTTACTTTGCCATCATAAACACTTACTACATCAAACTCATCTTGAGATGCATAAAATGTTCCAGATGAGGGCATATAAGTATTTTGATAAACTATTAAAGAATTTTTTTGTGATTCATCATCATAATCTTTACTATAAAAACCTGATAATAATTTTACATTTTCACTTAAATACGGTCTTTCAAATTTATCTGGTAATATTTCACTTAAAACATTTTCAGTTACATCTTTCATAATTGATTTAGAATAATTATAATTTGTAACATTTTTTAAAAGATGGTTATTAATAAGTGATACACTTAAAAAAGTAACAAGTATTATAAGCACATAAATTGTTGGTAACACATATTTTCTTAACTTCATTTTCTTCATTCATTCCTCCTATAAAGAAGTATGAACAAAAAAATTTAATTTATACTAGAAATAATTACATCTTTATAATAATATTTTAATATATATTCATAATTAAAACCTTGATTTGCTAAATAATTAGCACCATATTGACTCATTCCAACTCCATGTCCATAACCATATGTTGTAATATTTATATCGTTTTCATTTAATTTTATAACAAAATCAGTAGAACGAAGTCCAAGTATTTTTCTAACTTCAATACCGGTGAATTTTTTTCCATTAATTATAATACTTTCAACTCTATTTGTACTATTTCTTTTTACATTACTTATAATTATATCATTACAAGTTATACCTAGTTTATTACAAAATTTTTCTTTTGGAATAGTTACTTCTTTTTCAAAATTTATATTTTCTTTTTCATATTCTGAAGAAACGCTTTGTAAATAAGGATAACTTTCACTAAATACAGATGTGCTATTTTCGGTATAGCCATTACTCATTGAAAAATAATATGCAGGAATTATCTTTCCATCATATTTTAATACCAAATTTTTAGTACTTTCTACCGCAGATTTTATTTTATTATAATAAAAATCATAATCTTCTTTCCAAATACTTTTCATTTTTTCTTTAGTAATTAAACATTGGGTTCTAGTATCATTAGTCGGCTCTATATTTTTACTTTTTAGAAAGTACGCATATGTTCTGGAGGCAATTGCCTGGCTTTTTAATGTTTCTTCATTAAATGATGCTGGCATTTCACAAGCAATTACTCCGATTAAATAATCCTCCATTGGATCAGAAGTTTCTTTTATAACAATATTTTTTGTTTCATTATTAAAAAAATAGGAAGTACTTTTATTTAAACTTCCCATTAATAAACATATAACCAATATTAAAATAATTATAATTTTATTTTCTTTATCCATATTTTCCTTAAAATAATTCAATTAATTTTATTAAAAATTCTGCAGAAACATAGGCAAGACCAAACGATGCAAGCATTACAAATATTTTTGCTTCGAGTTCATGTTTAATCTTAAAAAAACCCGTAAAATTTATTCCACTTAAAGCAAAAATAGATACAAAAAGCATTAATACATAAATTAACACTTTATAATTCATTATATTCACCATTTTCATAATTTATGATTTTTTGAACTCTTTTATGATGCCTTTCTTCTTCAGAGGTTTTAGTATTTAAAAAAGTATCAACAATTTCATAAATATTATTAATGTCATTATTACTACTTATACATAGAACATTACTATCATTATGATTTCTTGCAAAAAAGGCATCATCAGTATTGACACATCTTGCCGCTCTAATACCTTTAACTTTATTTGCCGCAATGCTCATACCTATTCCTGTTCCGCATATTAATATGCCTAAACTATTTTTATTATCTATAACTCTTTTGCAAACATCAAATGCAAAATCAGGATAATCATCATTATCATTATGTTTTAATTTACTTATATTTATATCAATTCCTAAATCTTTTAAATAATTTACTATTTTATTTTGTGTTTCTACACCCCTATGATCTGTTCCTATATATACCTTCAAAATTAACCATCTCCTTTTTTATTATATCATAAAAAAACAAAAAACTATGCTGTCTTTTGTTCATTTAATCCATATTTACGATTAAATTTTTCTACATTTCCTGTTTTCTTTGCTTTTGCTTGAGTTCCTGTGTAGAATGGATGACATTTACTACATACTTCAACATTAATATTTTCTTTTGTTGATAAAACGTTAAATGTTTCTCCGCATGCACATTTTACTGTAGCTTCTTTCATTTCAGGATGTATATTTGCTTTCATAATTATTTTTCCTCTCCTTTTAACTTCTTTAGTATTATATCATATATTTCAAACTTATCAAGAATTTTTTGCTAAAATTTCATTAATTTTATACATTCCTTTACTATTTATGTATACTTTATCATCAAAATATGTAAAGTAAGATTTATCAAGTTTATTTAAATCAATATAATTTATTTTAAATTTTTTACTATATTCTGATAACTTTTTATTAATTAATTTAAAATCTCCTTTATCATCATATATATTTATTAAATTTATATTTGCTTTATTTATTTTTGTTATTTGATACAAAATATCGTACATATTATTTAAATATTCAATAGTTATTTCTTCGTTTAATTCTTTATAATTATTAAGTTCGTAATTACCTACATTAATATTTATAAAATTAGCATTTTTTATATAAAACTGAATATTATCTTCATTATTAGTTATCTTTTCTAATAGTTTGTCACTTGTTAAATACGGCTCTTTTATTTCTTTACATATAACATCTTTGGAATAAAGATTATCATATGTTTTATTATAAAAATAATTCATTTTATTCATTGATATGTAATCACCAATTGATAGAGAAATAACTTCTTTTTTCTTATTTAAAATAAAGTACAATGATATTATTAAAATTGCTGCGAATAATATTATTAAAATTAACTTATATCTTCGCTTAATCTTCATCAATAATTTCTATGTCCGCCCCAACTTGTTTTAATTTTTTTGCAAGATTTTCATAACCCCTTAAAATATATTCGATATTAGTTATTTTTGTTGTACCACTTGCAATTAATCCTGCCATTACTAAAGCTGCTCCTCCTCTTAAATCTGTGGCATTTATTTCACAACCTTTTAGTTTTGAGGGACCAATTATTATTGAATGAGAATTATCTTTAAGAGTAATATTAGCGCCCATTTTATTTAAATATTTAACATGCTGCATTCTATTTTCCCAAATTGTTTCCTCAAAATAAGATGTTCCGTTTGCTTGAGTAAGTAATACAGAAATAGGTTGTCCTAAATCAGTTGGAAATCCTGGATATACAAGTGTCTTTATATTAATTGGTTTTATATTATCACATTTAGAAATTGTTACTTTATTACCTTCGATTAAATATTTAATACCCATATCATCAAACTTATCAAACAATGCTTCAATTTGACTTGGAATAACTCCACTTACTGTTAAATTATTTCCAATCATTGCACCAATCATTAAATATGTTCCGGCTTCAATTCTATCAGGAATAACATCAATGTTTGCACCATTAAGTTTTTTAACACCTTCGATAGTAATAACACTTGTTCCTGCACCTTCGATTTTGGCTCCCATTTTATTTAAGAACTGTGCAATATTTATTATTTCAATTTCTTTAGCAGCATTACTAATTGTAGTTATGCCTTCAGCCATACTTGCCGCAAACATAATGTTGATTGTTGCACCAACTGAAGCAAAATCTAAATTAATTCTAGTACCTTTTAAATTTTTAGCCTCTAAAGTATATTTATGAGTATCTTCATCATGAGATATTTTTGCCCCTAAAGCCTCAAAACCTTTTAAATGTAAATCAATTGGTCTTTGACCTATATTACATCCCCCTGGGAAAAATATTTCTACTTTTTTGAATTTTGCAAGAAGTACTCCCATAAAATAATAAGAAGCACGAAGTTTATTAGATAAATCCTCTGGTATTAAAACATTTTTTAAATTTGTAGGATCAATAATTACTTCTTTATCATTAAATTTAAAATCTACATTTAATACTTTTAAAATATCAAATAATGCATCTTTATCAGAAATATCAGGTATTTTTTCAATTCTACACTTACTATTTGCAAGAAGGGCTGCAGGTATTAATGCAACTGCGCTATTTTTTGCTCCTCCAATAGAAATTTCCCCTTGAAGTGGTTTACCACCATTTATTTTAATATATTTCATACTTTCACCACACCATCTATAAAATAGATGCTTTCATTATATCTTTATGTATTTATAATCATAGTTATGAATAACATATACAATTTAATATTACCTTTTTTTTGTCTTATAGTCAAATATCTTGTTAATTATTTACAAAAAAAAGTAAATTATTTTTGAGCTTTATTTACCGTGCCCTCAAATTTACTTACTATTTCTTTTAAAGAATTATAATTTTTATTAATTTGTTTTGAACTTTTTTCAGTTTCACTTTGCATTTTTGAAAGTTTTTCTTTTTCTTTGGTTATTTTAGAAATTTCATTTTTTTGATATTCATAAAAGGTTTTTTGAGCTTTCTCTAGTCTTTCTTTATAATCATCAAGATAATCTTCATAATCAAATAATTCTTTTTTCATCTTTTCATAATCTTTTGTTAATTTTGCCTTTTTTTGGTTAAGTTTATCTATCTCTTTTTTTATATTACTTGCAAACTGTTCTTTATCTTTTTCTAAATCTTTTTTCTTTTGTTCTAAATCACTATTTAACTTAATATAATAATTTAAAAACTCATTAGTACCTTTTTCCTCTAAATTTTTTTCTAATAATCCAGTATTAAAATCATCAAAGTTTAATTCAAATACATCATCCTTTTTTTGTGACATTATTCACCTTTATTATTCATTTTAGATATAAATGTTCTAACTATTTTTTCAAATTTAGCATAATTATCCTCGAGTTGAGCTTTATTCTTTTCAATTAGATTCATTTGTTCAACACGATATTTTTCAAACTCATTTTTAGAATTAATAACTTCTTGTCTTTTGAAATCTATATCAGCATAGATTTTAGTCTTTTCTTGTTCAAAATCAATTTTTGCATCATTTAATTTTTGTTTTTCATTTTTCATTTCTTGTTCAAAACTAAATCTTTCATTTGATAATTTTTTCTCATCTTCTTCAATTTGTAATTTGCGGTTATTTAATTCCTCTTTTTGAGATACTAAAGCTGCTACTGAAGTGTCAGCATCAGAAACTTGTTTATTTAGTTCTAATAAAAGACTTTCAAAATCAGTACTTTTTGCTTTATTGTCCTTATTATCTTTTAATAAATCTTCACTTTCTTTTGTAAGAGAAAATATTTCTCTAGGAAATTCAAACTTTGGTCCTTCACTAAAAGTTTCATAACCTTCGTCTAATTTAATGTCATCTTTTTTCATACTCACACCTCTTTATTCTACATTAATCTTACTACAATTTTGTGATTTAATCAACAAAAAATCATAAATTTTTAACTATTTAAAAAAGTAAGAAACTCTACATTTCCTACTTAAGTTCTATCTAATAGTTAATTTTCTACAAGCATCATAATATTTATTATTCTTTAAATTATCCATATTGCCAAGTATTGTATTTAAATCATCCTGTGATAAATTACGAATAACATTTACCCTTAATATTGTTTCAGGTGAAAATCCATTTATCTCTTTTTTATAAACTTTACCTATACATCGAGTCGATACTATATGAGGTATTCTTGATTTTTCTACTGCTTCTCTAAATGCCCACATAAAATTAAGTACATTATCACTAGGATATAATTCTTCCTCTAGGCTCATATCATAATCAAAGAATACATTATCAAATCTATCAAGTGTTGATGCATCAAGAGCATTACGGCCTACATATTGAAAATCGCTACCTTTACCCCATGTATTTGCCGCTGCCACCATTCTAAAGTCTGGATGTCTATCAATTGTTTCATGAGGAAATGCCATATATCCATTGGCAAGGGCTGAATTAATTACAATTAATGCAGATGGATCGGAATTGTCTATTTCATCTAAAAAGAATACTCCACCATTTTTAAAGGCTTTATAAAATTCAGTATCACGATAGTTACCTCCGGCATCGATAAATCCTGTTAACTTAAATTCATTACTTGCATTATTAGTATAATACATTTGTTTATTAAGTGCTTTTGATACTTGTGCTATAGAATAGTTTTTTCCACTTCCTGCCGGTCCAATCAGCATAACAGGTTCATCTAAATTTACAAGACTAAGAATTTCTTCAAATTTTTCATGAAAATGTTCTGGCTCAGTTTTTCCTATTTCTTCACCATGAGAATTAAGTATGTGGACACTTGGTACACTAACTTCTTTTTGAGAATTATTTGCAAGATTATTTAATGATTTCTCGTTTTTTTCCTGCACTCGTGGTTTACTTCCTAAAGTTTTAATTTCATCACGAACTATTTTAAGAATTTCTTTTTTTAATTCTGTATCAATTTTTCCATTAATAGAATCATTTATTTTATTTTTAAATTCATCACCAGCTAAATAATCTTCAAGAATTTTTTTGATTTTGTCACGAATTTCATCACTAACCATACCATTCAGTATTTCATTTATGAAGTTAGGCATTTCTTTTAATAAGCTTTCATATACATCTTTTCTGTTTTCAACCTTTTCTTTTTTATCATTGCTTTCTTTTTTAGATTCTTTTAGTTCCTCGTTCATTTTATAAAATTCTCCTTTATCATAAAATTCATCTTCCATTTTTATTGTTTTATTTTTAAAATTTGATAAAAATATTTCTTCACTTCCAAATGATACATTACCATCTGCATTATAGGAATAATATAAGTTTCCTTTACCACTTTTTCCAGCAGAAAGAAGTCCATTTTCATTATTCATAATAACAAATGAGCAATCAATACCATTTTCATTTAATAAATTAATGGTATATTTCATTCCATAGTTATCATATAAATATGGTAATACCAAATCTTCAGTAACTATTTTATTACTTTTAAATTTTTCTTCCCATAATTCAGTTAACTTACTTTGATTTAAACAATTTATCATATAAATATATTTAGCATTATTTGTGGTAAATATTTTGTTCATTGCACCTAACAAAAAATGCCCATTACCATGTACCTCACTTAAGTTTAAGTTTCCATCCATTAAAAACATTTTAATACTTTCTCTTAACTTTCTCATTTCAACCTTGCTTCTTGCATTAATAGGATCATCCATTAATGCAAATGGGCCATATTTTTCTCCTATACTACAAAATTTTTTACCATCATAATAACTATCAGGCATAGCAACATTATATGAATTATCTGGCGTTTTTTCCATAATACTTTCTTTATTATCAGCAAACATTATCTTCTCAAATTTATCATAACCATAATACAAATGCGATGTTTTACCAATATTACCACACATCAACTTATTATTTCCAACATCCATTACAAAGGAGCCTTCAAATCCATATTTTTTAAGTTCTTCTATAAGAGCTTTAAATCCTAGTTTTA
This sequence comes from Mycoplasma sp. CAG:472, assembly GCA_000437315.1. Classification (GTDB taxonomy): domain Bacteria; phylum Bacillota_I; class Bacilli_A; order RF39; family UBA660; genus UBA6448. The sequence goes on along the minus strand of FR899409.1, from coordinate 57,880 downwards.
GATATATGTATTGTATAATACTATCACATCCAAAACAATCATTAGGTTCTCTATACTCAGCAAGTAACTTAACAAGGACATCTCTATCACCATTTACCACGCAAGAAACTTGTGCCTCTTGCAACTCATTTGCTCTGCAATAATATCCTGGAAAACAGTAATCTTTAATATCCAATTGTGAAAAAATATATCTACCACAAGGTCTAATACTTCTTACTTTATATTCGGTTTCTTCTTTATCTAATAAATATTTACTTGCATACTTTTTTTGAATATATTCATCTTCTGTACAATTATTTACTAAAAAATCTTTAAATCTATAACTCATATTTTTCTCACCCTTTCAATTTTATCTAATTTCAAATTCTCTGGAGTTTCAGCTTCATTTATAAAATCAAATACCTTATTTATATCATCTATTAAATCAACCCCATTTATGCCTAAAAATCTTGGCTCAGGAATTAATATATCATTATCCTCCAAATTTAAAAAATCCCTTATTTCATTACAATTGCATAAACGACCATAACCATTAGACCAATCGTTTGTAATGTCAGGAGTACACTCCTTTAATTTAAATTCAAGTCTTCTAATCCATGATGGATGGCATAACGGAAAATATAATTTTTGTGGATTTGCTCTTTCATTTTCTCTTTTTAGTATAAAGTCACAATAAAAGTAAGAATTTATATTATCATCAGTAGTTAAACTAAATAAATGAAGATTAACATTATAACCGAGGTTTTCTAAAATTTGTATTAACGACAATACTATTACACCCCTATTATATATACATTCTTTTGTTGTTATCCATGAATAAGCACTTTGAACATATAAATCTATTTTTTTTCTGATTTTACTACCTTTATTAAGCATTGAAAGTGGACTACCTTCTAAATATGCTTTAACATCAGGAGCATATCCAACATAATAGTTATATTGTTTGCTATTATTATTAGAATATTTTATATATTTATCCAATTTTATTTTTAATTCCATCATTTTATCAAAATCTTCATGGTACCCATATTTAGCGAGATTTATCGCTTCTTCAAAACTACCTGTATCTGTAAAAGCAAAATCTCCAGTTTCACTTGCATTTCCAGTAAATATTGGATTTTTTTTAGCATGTAAAAGATATTCTATGTATTCATTTATAGAATAAAATTCATAATACATTACCTTTTCCCCATATTTCTCATAGTATTTATACATATTGTTACCCCACTTGAGTACATATTATAAATCAATAGTTTTATAAATACAAGATAAAAGTTTTTTTATTTTAGTTTAGGTTTTGTTATTTAATAAAAATAGAATTTTTTTTTGAATTGTGATATAACGCATCTTTTTATTTTTGCATTTTACATATTGACGTTTAACACCTTATGTACTATAATAAAGCCGCTGATTAAGCAATAGTGGTTGCAAAAAAAGTTAAAGTGAGATTCATTATATAATTAATGAGTTTTTTAAGGAGGATATTATGAATTTAGAACTATCAAAAAAATGCCATCCAGATATGGTTAGAACATTAGATTTTAAAACGAAAGTAAATGATAATTGTGAAAGCCAAGTAAATGATAATTATGAAATTTTTATAACAAGAAATGTATACAAGGATGATCCTGAATTTGTTATAAAGTTATTTACTGATGGAAAATGGATACATTATTTGAAAAAATATTTAAATGATTGTAACAAAAGTGTAGTCGATGAATTTGTATCCTCTGAAAGTAGTTTTTATGAAAAATATATGAAATTAGATGAATTTTTAGATAATGCTGTTTTCTTTAATAAACATTATATTAATGGATTACTTGTAATTTATATGTGTTATGGAACAGTTATTTATATAACCAATAATGGTATGGGAACTATAAAAGTGGGCGGAACAAGTGATTTGGAATTAATGGATAACTATTCTTATTATCCTTATAAGTATGGTTCTAAATATTATAATAAAAATGCTCTCAAAAACGATATATATGATGATTTTAAAAAATGTCTTGATTCAAAATATAGACAAACAATAGAGTGTAATACTTCGAAAAAGAGGGTATATACGTCAAGTAGAAAGGGAAGATGAATAATTTCGCTAGTCAATAGTCCAGTAAAATTGGCATGTAAAAATGGAGTGAAAATTTTTTTGTCCCATTTTTTATGCTATTTAGCTGAATCATTGATTTATTTTTAATGATTTACACATATTTGACATTTAATGCTTTTCGTGCTATAAGTGATTAAATCACTGATTAAGCAATGGGGGTTGAGGGTTGCAAAAAAAGTGAATATTGGACTCGTTGTATAATCAATGAGTTTTTTTAAGGGGGTTATTATGAACTATAATGAAGCATTAAACTTATTCGGTTTTACAGGAAGTTTTACTGAAGAAAGTTTAAGAAAAAAATATTTAGAATTATCAAAAAAATATCATCCAGATATGGGTGGTAGTGATGAAATGATGAAAAAAGTAAATGATGCTTATGATGCTTTAAAAGGTAAATCAACTAATTTTGATCTATCGTATTTTAATAATTTAAAAGATAAATTACAAAGATTTGTTAGTAAAAAAGTTTACATAGTTGAAAGTACTGAATATAAATGTGTTAACAAAATTAATGAACTATTAGAAACTTTACCATTAACTTCGGATAAAAATGTACTAAATACCACTTATAATAACATTTTGTTAAAAGTTAATGCTATTTTAAAAGATTATAGAAAAAGCATTTTAGGTAATATTCCTGATAGATTTTTGAAAAAATATAATAAAGACATGGTTGGAACAATAGATGAATTTTTTGGAAAAATAAATAATATCAAAAAAGAGCATGATGAAATACAAAAATCATTAGATGATGTTGTTCAATCATTTGAGGTTAAAATCAGTGCTAATACTTTAGAAAAAATACTTGGTATAAAAGCGACTATTTTAAGTGATATCATTGAGGATAAGATTAGTTTACAAGATGGAGCTAATCGACTTCGTTGCGAGATAATGACTATGATTATGCAAAAAGAAGCATTAGATAAAGAACTTGAAGAAACTTATAATGCTATACTGGTAAATTTTAATGATAGAATGAAAGAATTAAAATTTACTGATAATGAGCAAATTCAAACTTCTTTAGATATATTAAGGGATGCTTTAGCAAAATTACAACTTGTAAAAGAAAATAAATTAAACAAAGTAACATTATCAAGTCTTAGAAAATTGGATTTTAAAGTCAAGGTGGATTTTGAAAATGCTAATGATAAGAACGAAAGCCAAGAAAATGATAATTATGAAATTTTTATAACAAGAGAGCCAAATAAAGACATACCTGAATTTGTTATAAAACTATTCAAAGATGGAAAATTTATTCATTTTTTAAGAAAATATATAAATGATAGTCAAAAAACCGAAGTTGATGAATTTTTAACCTATGAAAAAAATTTTTATGAAAAATATATGAGATTAGATGAACTTTTAGATAATGCTGAATTTATTAATAAATTTTATAATGATTATTATGGTAATGGTAGACTTGCACTTTATCTGTTTGATAATACAGTTATTTATATAACTAATAATGGTGCAGGAATTATAAAAACAGGTAGAATAGGTGATATAGGATTAGTTGATGAATCTTCTTACTATCCTTATATGTATGGCTTACAATATCAAAAAAGAGCTATCCTTAAAAAGGATATATATGATGATTTTAAAAAATATCTTGATCCAAAATATAAACAAATAATAGATTGTAATGTTCCAAAAGAGAAGTTTCGTGTTTTCCATGTAAGGGGAATATAGAAAAAGGAAGATAAGCGATTATTTTTATTTTTTCTTGTATAATTTAACTATTTATTATATAATAAAATCGTTATTTAAGGGAGGTTTTGAAAATGAACAAAGAATTTTTAGAAGTAAAAGAATTTCATACTGCATTTGGACATCCGTATTCTGATGTACCAGTTTCAATGACAAGTGATAGGGCTAAGAAAAGATATGCTTGGATACTTGAAGAAATAAATGAATTTCTTGATGCTGTTAAAGCTGAAGATATCGTTGAACAAGCAGATGCAATGATAGATACAATTTATTTTGCTTTAGGCACTTTAGTAGAAATGGGAGTTCAACCAGATGAATTATTTAGAATTGTGCAACATGCAAATATGAGCAAACTATGGGCAGATGGTAAACCACATTACAATGAAATGGGTAAAGTAATTAAACCAAATGGTTGGGAAAACCCACATCCTAAATTACAAGAAGCAGTAAATTTAATGAAAAATGGTTTAACAATTGATAAAACAAAAGAAGATTACATGATCGATTATCAATATGAAGAAGTTAAGAATTTTCATACTGCATTTGGGCATCCACATTCTGATGTACCAGTTTCAATGACAAGTGATAGAGCTAAGAAAAGATATGCTTGGATACTCGAAGAAATAAATGAATTTCTTGATGCTGTTAAAGCTGAAGATATCGTTGAACAAGCAGATGCAATGATAGATACAATTTATTTTGCTTTAGGCACTTTAGTAGAAATGGGAGTTCATCCTGGTGTATTATTTGATATCGTACAACATGCAAACATGAGCAAACTATGGACAGATGGTAAACCACATTACAATGAAATAGGTAAAGTGATTAAACCGGATGGTTGGGAAAACCCACATCCTAAATTACAAGAAGCAATTGCTGAAATGAGCAAATCTAGATAATAATAAACAACAAAAATGAAAGTCTTATAATACTTAGATTTTCATTTTTTTAGTTATAAATTTTTAAATGCTAAAAATAAAATTATTAATATACCAATAATTTTTGAAATTTCTCCCATCTTTTTAAAAGAATAAACGCCTATTTTTAAACCTAAATAAGTAAAAAATGCTGATATTATCATAAATATAAATGATGCAAAAATAATATCATTTGTAATACTTTTAAGACCAATTCCAATAGTAAAGCTATCTAAACTAACTGAAAAAGCAAATAAAATTGCTTGCCAAAGTGATAAAGAAAATGCTTTTTCGCTTTTACTAAATAAGTCAATTACCATTTCAATTGCTATAAACATAAATAGATAAAATAATAATAAATTAGGATTTATGTTGAAAATTTGTTTTATTTCATTACCAAATGCATTTCCTAAAAGTGGCATAAAAAAATGAAACACACCAACTAAAGAAGATAAAAATAGTATATCTTTTCTTTTAGTTAGAGATGTTCCTACAGATAATGCTAGAGAAAAAGTGTCCATTGATAAAGAAACTGCGATTAATATTATTGATAATATTTTCATACTTCAATTATATTATTTTGAATATCTATTTATGATTTCTTTTGCATAAGATTTATAAACTACTTTATCTAAATTTTCTCTATTAATATCAATTAAACATAACGGTGGAAACATAACACACCAAAAATTATCTCCTCTAGCCTCATCCAAATAAATAACTAATGATTCATAATTACCTTCACTATATGTATTATTTAAATATGTTTTTGTTGGAAAATAATTTTGGCCAAAAGATACTTTATACTTAATATTTAAATCATTTAAACTATTTTCAATAAGAGGAATATTTTTATTTATATTTTTTCTAGCCTCTACTATATTATTAGAATTGTTCATTATATCATTTATTATTGGAAATATTACTTCATTTGCTTTAAGTTTATTATACTGATCTATTTCGTTATTACTATTTGCTACAATCCTATACCTAATACTTTCCTTGGGTATTATAACATTTTCTTTTGTAAAAGATAACATAAAAACTACTATTACAAATAAACATATAATAATCTTTTTCATTTGTTCACCAATTTAATTATGAAAAAAAGATAGATTATTTATTCACTATAAATATAAATCTATCTTTATTATCTAAATCTTTTTCTAAATAAATATCAGCATTAGGAAATTTTTCTTTTGCTATCTTAATTATTTGTTTTCCCTCATTATAACCAATTTCAAAGGCAATAATATTTTTATCATTTAAATAACTTTTTGCATTATTTAAAATAACTTCATAAAAATATAATCCTTTTTTAGGGGCAAATAAAGCCATTTGAGGTTCATATTTAGTTTTTATATCTACTTCATCATTAATGTCAATATAAGGAGGATTTGATACTAAAATATCAAATTTTTCAGTACTTTTAAATTTTTCTATTGATATATGTTTAAAAGTAATATCAGTATTATTTAATTTAGCATTTTTCTTAGCAACTTTTAAGGCTTTTAAACTTTTATCTATTGCTAATACGTCACAATCAATATTTTTTTTTAGAAAAATACTGATACATCCAGAACCTGTTCCCATATCAATTATTTTAGGATTTGTAAAATTATATTTTTTTATATAACTAAGTAATTTGTCCACTAAAGATTCAGTTTCAAATCTAGGTATTAAAACATTTTTATTAACTAAAATCTTACATCCGTAAAAATCTACATCACCAACTAAATATTGAATTGGATAGTTTTTTTCTAATTTTTTTAAGGCTTTTCTTTGTTTATTAACTGGAATATATTTTTCCACTAAAGACTTATCAAAATCACTTACCATTTATTTTAAACCTTCGAGTTTTAACCTCATATCTTCATTAATTAAGGCTTCGATAATAGGATCTAAATAGCCATCCATTACTCTATCTAGTTCCATAATTGAAAAATTTATACGATGGTCTGTAACACGATTTTGTGGGTAATTATATGTTCTAATCTTTTCACTACGGTCTCCAGTACCAATTTTACTTTTTCTTTCAGATTGTTCTTTACTATTCTTTTCATCCTCTAAAGCGGAATTAATCTTAATTTTTAAAAGTTCCATTGCTCTTTCTTTATTTTTTAACTGGCTTCTTTCCTCTTGGCAAGTTACAACAACCCCAGTAGGAACATGAGTAATTCTAACTGCAGAATTACTTGTGTTTACACTTTGTCCTCCAGCACCTGATGAATGATATACATCAATTTTTAAATCATTTTCATTAATATTAATACTAACATTATCATATTTTGGCATTACAAGTACTGTAGCAGTCGAAGTATGAACTCTACCTTGATTTTCAGTTTCAGGAACTCTTTGAACTCTATGAGATCCACTTTCATACTTTAATTTTGAATAAACATCTTTTCCCTTAACTATATATTCAATCTGTGAAAAACCTCCACTTGTGCCTTCGATGCAGTGTAAAACTTCAATTTTCCAACCGTTTTTTTCGGCATAGTAAGAATACATTCTAAATAGATCTCCTGCAAAAATATTTGCTTCATCGCCACCTGCAGCACCACGAATTTCCATAATTACATCTTTACCATCATTTTCATCCTTTGGTACTAAAAGTATTTCTAATTTTTTATTTAACTCTTCTTTTCTATTTTCTAAAGAAGTAAGTTCTTCACTTGCAATATCTTTTAAATCGGGATCATTAAGCATTTCTTTAGTATTTTCAATGTCATCGATTACTTTTTTATATTCTTTATAAGTATCTACAGTTTCCTCTAAATCACTTTTCTCTTTAGAAATATTTTTTAATAATTCATAGTTATTTAATACTTCTTCACTAGTTAATTTATTTGATAGTTCATCATACTTTTCAAGCATTGCATTTAATCTATCTATCATATTTTCACCTTCTTTTTATATATTATTTTCTTCGTCTTCATCCACTACTACAAAATCAGATAATTCATCATCTGTTTCTGTAACATCATCTTCTTCAGAGGAACCATCATAGAAAATATCATCGTTTTCTTCATCCTCTAAATCATCATTTTCTTCTTCATCTTCTTCATAACCATCTTCTGAAGATTCTTCATCATCTATTATTACTTTTGGAGTATGATTAATTCTTAAATCACAAAATCCTTTTTCTAATACTATAAATTCTTTATTCGTAGAAATAAGTTCATAGAAATCAGCTATTTTATCTTCGAAGTCCTTATCTGTTAAATGTTTTAACTCACATATTTTCTTGAAAATATCAATTATTTTCATTTTACCTTTTTTATTTTCAAGTATCATTTTTGCAAGTTCTTCATAACTTAAATTTTCAATTTCTTCATCTGTTAAATTTTTCATTTTACATCCTCTCTTCTGGCACTACGCCTATTAAATTTAAAGCATTAAATAAAGTAATTTTAACTGCTTTTATTAAACAGATATTCTCTTTAGTTTGCTCATCATTTTCAGTAATAATCTTATTTGTTTCATAAAAATTATGAAATAGTGATGATAGTTCATAACTATAATTTGCTAGTATATGTGGTGTTTTCTTAAGTGCAGCACTTTTAACTACATCTGGGAACTTATATATAAATGTAAGTAATTTTTGAGCACTATCACCTGTTATGTAATTATAATCATCTAATTTACTAACTTCTTTATTATATTTATTTAATATAGAACATATTCTTGCATATGCATAACAAATATAATATACCTGATTATCATTTGAACTAGATCTTGCTAAATCAATATCAAAATCCATTTGAGTATCAAGGGAATATTTAGAAAAGTAAAATCTTACTGCATTAACTGACGTATCATCAATTAAATCTTTTAAAGTAATAACTTTACCTGTTCTTTTATGCATAGTAACAACTTCGTGATTTTGAATGATTCTTACTAATTGTAAAAGTTTAATATCAATATAATTATCGTTTAATCCAAGTGCTTTAATAGCTCCCTTAAGTCTTGCTACATAACCATGATGATCTGTTCCAAGTACATCAATTATTTGAGTAAATCCCCTTTTAATTTTATCTTCGTGATATAAAATATCCGGAAGTAAATAAGTATTTGTACCATCACTTTTAATTAAAACATGATCTTGGTCATCATATATTGCACTACTTTTAAACCAAATAGCACCATCTTTTTCATAAATATAACCATTATCTCTCATTTTATTTATAACATCTTCAAAATTATATTTTTGATATATAGATTTCTCTGAAGTTATTACATCATAGTTTATTCTATATTCTTTTAAATGTTCAAAAATAATATCAGTTAAATATTTAGTAGAAAATTCTTTTATAAAATTAAAATCATTATTTACATATTTATCCTTATATTCACTATATAATTTTTCAGCAATATCATAAATTTCTTTTCCTGGATAGCCATTTTCAGGAAATTCATTTTCAATACCACATAATGTTAAATATCTACTGTAAACTGAGTTTGCTAATTTATTAATTTGATTACCAGCATCATTTAAATAATATTCTTTTGTAACATCGTATCCACAGAAAGACATAATTCTAGCAAGAGAATCACCATAAGCACCACCTCTTGCATTACCCATATGAAGTATACCTGTTGGGTTTGCAGATACAAATTCAATATTAACTTTTTCATTATTACCAAATGATTGTCTTCCATAATCACCTTTTAAAGTCAAAACATTATTTAAATTTTCATATAAGTAATCTTTTTTTAATTTAAAATTAATAAATCCTGGCATAGCAACATTAACTTCTTCGATAAATTCACTATGAATTAAATCTTTAAGACTATTTGCAAGTTCCATTGGACTCTTATTAATCTTTTTAGCATTTTTTAATGCTATATTTGTACTATAATCACCATTATCTTTATTCTTAGGAATTTCTAGTGAAATATTGTCCTCAGAAATACCTAAAGTATTTAGTGCATCAGTAATTAATTTAATTAATTTTTCTTTCATTTTTTACCACCTTTCCCGGTCTTTCTCGTTTTTTCTACAACATTATAGCATACTATATCTAAAAATGCACTCATATTTTTTAATTTTTTTACGATACTAAATAAGGGTGAATAAAGTTGCGTATATTAAATTTTATATACAAAATATTTTTATTTTCTTTTTTATCAATAATTATTATAATAATTGGGCTATATTCTTATTCATACTTTTCCCCAAAACTTCAGTTAAATTCTTACCATACTTATGAATTATATGATATAGATGAAAATGTTTTCTATGAGGGTAATAAAAATAATAGATGGACTAATATTAATAAAATATCACAAAATTTAAAAGATGCTGTTGTTTCAGTTGAGGACAAAAATTTTTATGTTCATAATGGATTTGATTATTTAAGAATTATAAAAGCATTATTTAATAATTTGAAAAACAAGAAAATAATTGAGGGTGGTAGTACAATTTCTCAACAATATATTAAAAATGCTTATCTTGATTTTGACAAAACTTGGGATAGAAAAATTAAAGAAGCCTTAATGACACTTAATTTAGAGGTTCATTACGATAAAAACGAAATATTGGAGGCATACTTAAATACAATTAATTTTGGTTTGGGTAATTATGGGATTGCTGAAGCATCAGCATACTATTTTAATAAAAAACCTAAAGATTTAACTTTAGAGGAATCTCTTATTTTAGCGGGTATTCCTAAAAGTCCAAGTCATTACAACCCAGTATCAGACTATGATAAAAGTATTCAAAGAGCTAAAGTTGTTGCCTTAACAATGGTAAATAATGGACTTTTATCAAGTGAAAAATATAATAACTTATTTAAAAATAAAATTGAAATTTATGGCAAAAAAAATGATAATAACCTGCAGATGCTTGATTATTATGAAGATGCTGTTTATTTTGAATTAAAAAATAAACTTGGTTTTGATGATAAAATGATTAACAGTGGTAAATATAAAATTTATACTAATTTAAATCTTGATTATCAAAAAAAGATGGAAGAAGAGCTTCTTAATAATATAAAGGATGAAAAACTTGAAATGGCTTCGGTTATTATTGATCCAAATACTGGAAAAGTTCTTGCTCTTTCCGGAGGTAGAAACTATAAAAAAAGTGAATATAATCGTGCATTAAGTGCAAAAAGACAAGTAGGTTCAACAATGAAACCAATTTTATATTATGGTGCTTTGGAAAATGGTATGACTTCATCATCAACTTTTCTAAGTCAATATACAACTTTTAATTTAAGTGATGGAAAAACTTATGCACCAAAAAATTATGGTAACTTATATGGTAATAAAGAAATAACAATGGCTGCCGCTCTTGCATATTCAGATAATATTTATGCTGTTAAAACAAATCTTTTTTTAGGCGTAGATACTTTAATAAACACTGCTAAAAAATGTGGTATAAAAGAAAAATTAAAAAACGTAGTATCTCTTGCACTAGGTACAAGTGAATTAAATATGTTAGATTTTGCTAACGCTTATACAACTTTTGCCTCTTTAGGTTATAAAAAAGACTTATATTTTATAGAAAAAATACTTGATAAGGAAGGAAATGTTATATATTCTCACGAGCCTACTAATAATTTAGTATTAAATCCAAATTTTGTATATATTTTAAATGAACTTCTTACAAGTACAACAAATTCATCATTTATAGATTATAATTATCCTACAGCTTTAAATATAGCAGAAAAATTAAATCAAAAATATGCCTTTAAAACTGGAACAACAGACACAGATTATTGGGCTGTTGGTTATAATAAAAATATTTTAATGATGACATGGGCAGGTTATGATGATAATTCAAATATTGAACTAAAACTTGGAGGAGAAGTTAAAAATGTTTGGGCAAATACAGTTTCCTATATTCAACAAGATAGTAAAAATAACTGGTATGAGATGCCGGAAAATGTAGTAGGACTTCCTTTAAATGCTATTAATGGACAAACTACAAATGATAAAAAAAATATGGCTATATTCTACTATTTAAAAGGTAGTGAGCCATATTATATAGATACAAAAAAAGATAGTTAGTTTGGAGGTAAAAAATCTAAACTATCTATACTTTCCTTATCACTTTCAAAACTCATATAAGAATTTTGAAATGGATTAGCAGTTTCATCAGTACTCATATTAGCCTGTTCATCCTCAAGGTCATTAAAGAACTTATTTTGTCTTTTTTCTCCTAAATTAATTGGACCTACATTAGTGTTTGATACAGGATTTATTGGCTGTATAAGAGGCACATTAATATCAGTTGAAGTACTTTTTAATTTATCAATATCTATGTTAAATGAAGTATTTAAATCACCATATTCTTTAGCAATTTCATTTTCTAACTCTTTAACATTTAATCTTTTATCTATAATTTCATGTAGCCACTTTACTTGATCGCTACTTTCTTTTATTTTCATTAGGGTTTTTGCGTGTCTTTCAGATATTTTACCCGCTAAAAGAGCATCTTGTACTTCCTGTGGCATATATAATAATTTAAGTTTTGCCTCCAATACTGATACAGGTATACCTAATTTTTTAGCAAAAACTTCTTTAGACATAAATCCTTCATTTAGTAATGCTTGATAAGATTTTGCTTCCTCAATTGGGTTTAATTCTTTTCTTTGGACATTTTCACTAATTGCTACTTCTTGGGCACTTTTATCATCTATTTTAGCAATAACTGCAGGAACACTAGAAAGTCCTGCTAACATTGCAGCTCTATATCTTCTTTCACCAGCAATTATCTCATATCTTTCCCCTAATCTTCTTAAAACAAGCGGTTGTATTATTCCGTGAGCTTTTATTGATTCTGCTAAATCCTTTAAAGAAGCATCATCAAAAACTAATCTTGGTTGAAATCGATTAGGAATTATATCTTCTACAGCAACATTTAAAACATTAGCATCAAAATTCATATTGGCCCCTTCTTCTACTATATATATCATAATATATCTTGTAAATTTTTTCAAGAGCAAAAAAAGAAGAAAAATAAAAAGGAAAAACTATGATATTATTGCATAATTTTTCCAATACCTATAATAAAAAAATATTATAATAGTGTTAGTAAGAAAAATATTTTTGTTATTAGTTAAATGTCCAAATGAAATCAGCCTCGGTATCAAGTAAGGTAAAGTCTGCTCTTAAAGCATATAATTGATAATTACCCGGTTTTAAGCAACCATCAGTACAAGGAAAAGTATCTGTCTCTCCCATTACAACCGCTCTTCCAGAATAATAATTATTATCACTATCTTTAAGTTTAAAGCCTATTTGACATTTTGGACACGGATTAGTCATACTTGTTGATGCTCTTTCTAAAAAAATTGTTTGTTTATTCCAATTTGTCTTACTTCCACTTGCTACTTGCCCAAGTTTTGCATATTTTATATTTCCAACACAAATACCAGCACCACTGAGTACAGCAGAAACATAATTGATATTAAGTAATAAAACAAGTAATATAAGTGTTAAATAACCTTTCTTCATATAATTCCTCCTTTCTATTTATTAAAACTTACTAACACTACATCATTAACTAAAAACAGTAAAAAAATATAATATAAAACATTAACTATAAAAAACTTGATAGAAAAAACTGCGTATTTGTAAAATATTGTAAAAACAATTAAATATATTAAGCTTCTAGATATTAGTATAAATATTATTAAAAAAATATTTTTTTTCCTTAATAACTGCGATTTTTTACATCTCAAAAATGTGAATTCGTATGAATTATCTATTTCATAATTAAGAAATGTATAAAAAATTAAAATATAGGTAGATATTTGATATGCAAACCATAAAATATGTAAAAAATTAAAATTTTTATTATAAACACCTAAAATTATATCATTAATTGTATTTTCTGATGGAAAACTTAAATAATCAACTATAATTACCATTGCAAAGAAAAGGAAAAATAATAAAAACAACCTATAATATTTTAACTTAAATAATTTTCTAAACACTGCCAAATTATATTTCATTTTTATACCTTTTTAATTTTGAAATTATCAAAATTGTATATTTCATCAGCCAATTTTAAATCTTCTGATATATGAGAAGAAATTATAATTAATTTTCCTTCCTTTTTCAAAACTTTTAAAAAATCGATTATTTTTTTTATACTTACTGTGTCAACACCATTAAAAGGTTCATCAAGAAACAAAACATCTGGATTTTCCATTATTACTTGTGCTATTCCTAATTTTTGTTTCATACCAAGAGAATATTTAGAAAATTTCTTGTCTTTTTCACTAGATAAATTAACAATTTCCATTGCTTTTAAAATATCTTCATCAGAAATAATATTTTGAATTTTAGCAAGTAATTGTAAATTTTCAAATCCAGTTAAATCAGGAAAAAATGATGGTTTTTCTATAAGTGCCCTTACTTTATTAGCAATAATAGCCTCTTTTATAGGCTTTCCATCGTATAAAATGCTTCCATCTGAAACGTTGTAGATACCACAAAGTAATTTCAAAAGTACACTTTTTCCACTACCATTTCTACCATTTAAACCGTATATTTTACCGCTTTCAAAAGTAACATTAATTTTATCTAAAACTAAATTATGATTAAATGATTTACAAACATTTTCTAAAACTATCTTCATTATACCTCCCTAATTATTTTTTTCACAAGAAATTACTAATTTTTCCTTATTTTTATAAATTAAAAATACAATCAAAATAGAAATCAATGATAATATCAATGGAAATGACACCATATTTACCATTCCATAAGATGTATTAAAGGTGAATAAATTTAAAATATTAAGTGTTGCTGCTAAACTAGAATTATTAATAACTTTATTACAAAATAGGACTCCTATTGTCTCTAAAAAAATCTCAAATCCAATGATTGATAAAATATAAATAATTATACTAATAAATTCTTTGTGTTGATATCTGGACACAATTAATGCAATATTCATATAAAAAATAGAATACAACAATAAATTAAATAGATATAATACAATAAATAATATAGGCTTAAATTCAAAACCACTCCATATTGAAGTTGTATATTTAATACTATAACTTGGATTTAATGTAAAAAACACAATACCAATAACAATTATAATAGTCCCAATTAAAGGTATTATAAACAAAAATTTATAAGCATTTTTGAAATAGTAATTTAAAAACGAACTATAATTCTTACGTGGTAAATAATTAATAATAAGTTTATTTTTTAAAAGTGCACAAGTGGATATTATTATTGGAATACCAATTATTAAAAAAGCACAAGGATTTAAAAATCTTACATACCACACTATAGTGTTAAATAAATACGTAAAAAAATCTATTTTAACTTCTAATGAATTTATTACTTCATTACAATAATTTGTATAATTTTCATCAATTTCATATAATTCATTTTGTTTACAAACATTGGCAAAATTTTGAGTATTATTTTGAGATGTTTTTAACTCTTTTACACTCTTAAAACAAAAGAAAACTACAAGCAAAATTATTATAGAGAAAAAGATTTTAATTATAACACTTTTTTTCATTTATACCTCAATATTATTTATTGATTAAAAAATAACATATTTACTATAAGTTGTCAAGTGTCAGTTACAAATTTTTCATTAAATTATATTTTAATGTATATTTACTAATGATTATAGTAAAAAAAGAAGAAACTACTTCAAATTTAGTTTCTTCTTTCTATTTTCGCTTTGTTTAAGTAATTTTGCATAATTAACAACTTTTGATGATTCATTATTTTTCTTAATCACAATTAAAGAGCGATTATTTTCATTTGATAAAATATCATAATTAATAATATCAATACTTGAAATATTAAGCTCATTTTTATATGTATTTAATACTTTAATTTCCCCTTCATAATTACCTTTCATAAGAATAATTACTCCATCTTTCTTAATAAATGGCACTGATAATGAAGTAATAATATCTGCATAAGCAACTGCTCTTGATAAAACAATATCAAATTCATTTAAATGATCTTTCATATAATTTTCTGCTCTATCACATACAGTAACTATATCTTTAATATTAAGTTTTTCTAATAACATATTTATAAATGTTATTTTTTTATTATTTGAATCAAGAACTGTAAGTTTAATATCTGGGTAAAAAATTTTTAAAACAATACCGGGAAAACCTGCACCTGAACCAATATCAAGTATATTTTGATTAGATAAATTTACTGCTTTGGAAACCATTAAGGAGTCCAAAAAGTGTTTAAAATATACTTCTTTTTCATCAGTAATTGCCGTTACATTAGTATGACTATTATAGTCAATTAAAAAGTTATAATAAATATTTAATTGAGTTAACTTTTCATCATCATAAGGAATATTATTTTTCTGAAGATTTTTAATAAATTCATTAATCATTTTTATTATACTCCTTTTTTAAATATATTAATAAAAGTGATATATCAACAGGATTAACTCCACTTATTCTTGATGCTTGAGCAATAGTTTCTGGTCTAACAAGTGATAACTTTTGTCTTGCTTCACTAGCAATATTTTTTACTTTATTATAATCGATATCTTTAGGAATTTGTTTAGATTCCATTTTTAATAATTTTTCTTTTTGTTCATACTCTTTTTTTATGTAACCTTCATATTTAACTTCAATAGTTACTTCTTCTTTTTCTTCATTAGTAAACCTAGATATATCAATAAAATTTGCTAAAAAATCTATAGATATTTCTGGTCTTTTTAATAGTTCAATAAACTTCATATTTTTTTTAGGAACATCTAAATTATTTTCTATAAATTTTTCTTTTACTTCTTCATTCATTACCAGATTATTATTTGTAAGAATTTCTTTCAATTTATTTATATTATTCTTTTTATTTAAGTAATTATTATATTTTTCTTTAGATACACTACCTACTTCATATCCAATTGGAGTAAGTCTTTCATCAGCATTATCGTGTCTTAAAAGTAGTCTAAATTCCGCTCTTGAAGTAAGCATTCTATATGGATCTGTAATACCTTTAGTAACCAAATCATCAATCAAAACACCTATATAAGCACTTGATCTTTTTAAAACCATTGCTTCCTTATTATCTAACTTTAATGAAGCATTAATACCAGCGACTAAACCTTGACCCGCAGCTTCTTCATAACCTGAAGTTCCGTTAATTTGTCCCGCTGTAAATAATCCTGAAATAATTTTTGTTTCTAAACTAGGTTTAATTTGCATTGCATCTATTGCATCATACTCTATTGCATATGCATATTTAGATATTACTGCATTTTCTAATCCATGTAGAGAATGAACCATTTTTTCTTGAACATCTCTAGGCATTGAAGTTGAAAATCCTTGTAAATACCATTCATCATAGTAAATACTTTCTGGTTCTAAAAAAAGTTGATGCCTTTCTTTATCAGCAAATCTAACTATTTTATCCTCAATAGATGGACAGTATCTTGGACCAACACCTGTTGCATAACCACCATACATAGCACTTTTTTTTAAGTTATCTCTAATAATTTTATGAGTATTTTCATTTGTATAAACTAAATAACATTTTTGTTGTTCATTAATTTTATATAAAGGTTTAGTATCAAAAGAAAATGTCCAATAAGTATCATCTCCTTTTTCCTCTTTTAAGACTGAAAAATCAATACTTGAAGCTTTAATTCTTTGAGGAGTACCAGTTTTAAGTCTTTTTATATTAAACCCATATTTTTTTAAATTATTTGAAAGATTGTTACTTCTTTTTTCTCCATGAGGACCACTTGGTGTATTTTCAGAGCCAATTAAAATATTAGCATTTAAATATGTTCCTGTTGTAAGAATCACTGCATTACAATAAATTTCTTCTTTATTTTCTAAAATTACACCTTTTATATTATTATTTTCTATTATTAAATCCTCAACCATACCCTCTTTTATATCTAAATTTGGAGTATTTTCTAAATAATCAAGCATTACTTTTGGATAAACTTTTTTATCTGCTTGAGCTCTTAAACTTCTTACAGCAGGACCTTTAGAATTATTGAGCATTTTAATTTGAAAATGTGATTTATCTGCAACTATACCCATTAAACCACCTAAAGCATCTATTTCTCTTACAATGATACCCTTTGCACTACCACCAATTGAGGGATTACAAGGCATATCTGCAATATTTTTTTTATTGGAAGTGATAAGCAAAGTTTTTTTACCCATAAATGCACTTATATGTGCAGCTTCACAACCTGCATGTCCTCCACCTACAACTATAACATCATACATAATCATTCCTACTTTCCTACACAAAAATCTTGAAACAATCTATCAATTATATCATCTTTATATGTTTTACCAATTATTTCTCCTAAAAATTCATAACATTCTTTTAAATCTGTAGAAATCATTTCAATTGGTATTCCATTACTTAATGAATTTTTTGCATTATTAATTGATAAATACGCTTTTTTTACTAAATCTATTTGTCTTACATTTGATAAATATGTTAGATCTTTGTTTATTTCATTTAAATTAAACATATCTATTATTTTTTCTTTTAATTTTGAAAGTCCCTCTACTTCTTTTGCACTACCATAAATTACATTATCTTTTAAATTTAAATTAATTTTTTGTGGTAAATCACTTTTATTAACGAAAATAATTGTTTTTGTTTTATCAATACATGTTAGTAATTTGTTATCATTTTCATCTAGTTCTTTTGAACCATCTAAAACAAGAATAACTAAATCAGCATTATTTAATTTTTCTAAACTTTTATTAACACCAATTTTTTCAACATAATCATCAGTATCATGTATACCTGCTGTATCTATTAATTTAAGTTCTGCTCCATTTAAGGATATATTTCCTTCAACAATATCTCTTGTTGTTCCTGCAATATCTGTAACAATAGCCTTTTCTTCATCTAAAAAGTTATTTAATATACTACTTTTACCTACATTTGGTTTACCAATAATAGCAACATTAATTCCATCACAAATAATCTTACCAAAATTTGCATTAGTTTTTAAAGTTTCAATTTTTTTATTAATATGATTTAGACTTTCATTAAGTAAATTTGTTGTAACAATAGGATTATCTTCATATTCAGGGTAATCTATATTAACCTCAATATTAGCAAGTAATTTGACAATATCCTCTCTAATATCATCAATTATTTTAGTAACATTTCCCCCTATTTGATTTAAACATAATTTTCTTTTTGAATCTGTTTTTGCTTTAATAAGTTCATTTACCGCTTCAGATTGAATTAAATTTATTCTACCATTTAAAAAAGCTCTTTTTGTAAATTCACCAGGTTCTGCTAATTTACAACCTATTTCTAATAATATTTCAAGTATCTTATTTGAGGTTATATATCCTCCATGAGAGTTAATTTCCACTATATCCTCAGTTGTATATGTTTTTGGAGCTCTCATTACCGTAACTAATACCTCATCAATTATTTCATTTTTATAAACGATATGACCATATGTAACACTATGAGAATTTACATTTGTTAAGTCACGAGAAAATATACTATTAACTTTTTCTATAGCATCCTTACCACTTAATCTAATTATTGATATAGCCCCCACTCCTAAAGAAGTAGCAATAGCACAAATAGTATCTTCCATAGTGCCTCCTTTTCCTTGCGTTATTGTAACACTATTTTAATTTAATGTAAATAAAAAATAGCCAAAATGAAATTGACTATTTTTCTCCAATATAACTTATAACTATATGTCTATTTGGCTCTTCACCAGTACTTTTGGTGGAAATACCTTTAAATTCCGATAAAGCATTATGAATAATTCTTCTTTCATATGAATTCATATTTTCTAAATGAACATCAATATGTGTTCTTTTAACTTCTCTAGCAGTTTGCTTAGCAAGTCTTTCTAATCTACTAATTTTTTTATCTTTATAGTTTTCAACATCTAAAGAAATTATAAAGAACATACCTGTTTCAAGTTGAATTTTTTGTCTAACTAAATTTTCAAGAGCCTTAATTGTATTTCCATTATGGCCAATTAAAATATTATTATTGTTTGAATACATTTTAATAACCACTCTATCTTCTACTTTTTTAGTTTCAAATGTTACCTCAAGACCTAAATTATTTACTATCTCTTTTAAAAATTCTTTTACAAAATCATAAATATCAGACTTTTTATAAATTGTTACTTCAACATTTGCTGATTTAAATAAACCTTTTTTAATTTCAGTAGTTTTATAAATAACTTCTTCTTGAGTTAAATTATTTTCTGTTAAAATTTCTTCGAATACTGTTTCAAAATTTTTACCTACTTTACTTATTTTTTCCATACTTCAAATTCTCCTTAACCTTTAATTTTTCATTAATACTTTTCTTTTGTTTTTTTATTTTTTTATCAGTTTTACCATTTTTTATAAACTTAATTATATAAGTTTGAATAATCATAAATGCATAAGTAACAATCCAATATAATGCAATAGCTGTTGGTAAACTTAATGATGCAAAACCAATAAATACTGTCATAAATATTAACATAAATTTAGTTTGTTTTTCAGCACCTGGTAAACTTGAACTAGATGCAGTTTGTTTCATTGTAAATTTAAATGAAAAATAAGTTGATAAAATAATTAATACTACAAGAATAATAAATGTATATTGATGATTTTTAAAAATTCCAATACTTGGAGTTGTTCCTAAATTCCATCCAAATATTCTTCCTTCGTATATTGCAGGTATTTTATAAATTGCCTCAAGGAAAGCAAAGAATAACGGTAATTGAATTAATGACATAATACAACTTAACATTGGATTTACTTGATATTTTTTATAAATCATCATCATTTCTTGTTGTTTTGCCATCATTGCTTCTTGAGAAGTATCATTACCATATTTTCTTTCTAACTTTTGAATTTCTGGAGTTGCTTTTTTAATTCTCTCACTTTGAGTTTGCGTTTTAATCGTAAGTGGTAATAATATAATTCTAATTAATAAACCAATTAATATAACAGATAATCCTAAATAAGCATGAGTCATACCTATATTTTTGAATAATAAACCTACTTTTAAAATAATAAATGCAAGTGGTTTAACAAATAAAAATTGCCATAAACTATTTGTTTTATTAGAATTTATTTTATATTTATCACAACTTGGTAAATTTGAAAGTTTAACTTCCATCTGATCTTCATACTTTTCATATAACTTATACATTTCTGTTTTTTCTGAAGGTTTACAATAAATAGTTTTTTGTAAACTTTGTCCGGTTTCAGAATTTGTTACTAATTTACCCTTTTCATCTTTAATATAGCTATTAGAGCCACACCCAGTTGTTAACATAGTTATAACTAATAAAACTATGATATAAAATTTCTTATTTTTTTTCATTTAACTCTCCTATCAAATTTCTTAAAGATTCTAAATTATCTTTATATGCAGAATTTATAAAATCTCTCTTAATAATTATAATATATTTTTTACCATTTTTGAATAGTAAATTACATTCATCTATAAGTGATCTAAGTCTTCTTTTCATTTTATTACGAAAAACTGCATTTCCATATTTTTTTGGAGCACTTATACCAAAGTATTTTTTACCATCCTCACTTGGATAATAAAAAATTATATATCTATTATTAGATACTCTTTGTTTATTATTTAAAATTTTATTAAATTCTTCACTACTTTTAACAATGTCTCTTTTTTTCATAATTAACCTCTTTAAAAAAAGCCACATTTAAAGTGGTTTTTATTTACTTAAAACTTTTCTACCTTTTTTTCTACGGCTTGATAAAACTTTACCATTTTTTCTTGAGAAAAAACCATGAGTTTTTTTCATTTTTCTATTATTTGGTTGATATGTTCTTTTCATATATATACTTTCTCCTTTTCTTACGCGTTACTATTATATCTATAAATCAAGCAAATAGTCAAGTATTTTTTGTTATTAAATTTTAAAGTTAGATTATTTTATATATTTCAACAAAGTTATTAACAAATTATCAACAATAATTTTGAAGTAATATAATAGGTTAACCAAGATTTCAACATTATCAACAATTTTATTTTAACAAATTCAACATAGTATAATTATCTTTCAACAAAATAACTAACAAATCATTTTGTTGATAATGTTGATAAGTGGTTTAAGCCCAGTATTTAAAAGAAAAAAATGTTGATAACTTTTGTTGATAACTTGTTATATAAAATTTTTTCTTTATCTTTTTGCAAAAATGAAGTACAATGTAGGTAAGGAAAGTTTGTATGTGGGGTAAGGTATGGATGTAAATGAGTTATTCAAAAACTTTTTAGAGGAAATTGAACAGGTTGTTAGCCTTAATGTTTATAATCTTTGGTTTTCTAAAATTAGACCAATATCTTTAGAAGGTAATACGCTAAAAATAGTTGTTCCAATGGATATTCATAAAAGTATGCTTTCAGAAAATTATAAAGAATATATTGATAAAGCATTTATTAATATAACTGGAAAAACATTTAACATTGAATATTTCACTGAAGATGAATTGCAAGAAACAAAAGAAAATAAACCTAACAAAGAAGTAACAGAGGATTTTAATGAAGAGTGGGTAACAAACCTAAATCCAAAATTTACTTTTGAATCTTTTGTAGTAGGGGAATCTAATAGACTTGCAGTAGTATCTGCTCATGCAGTAGCGGAAAATCCAGGCTCAATTCATAATCCTTTATTTCTATATGGACGAAGTGGAATAGGTAAAACTCATTTAATGCATGCAATTGGAAACTATATCGTTAATCATTCTAATAAAAAAGTACTTTATGTTACAAGTAATGAATTTGTTGAGGATTACACTGGAATAGCAAGTATTGAAAAAGGCATTAGTTCAATGAATTATGCTAAAAACTTCAAAGATAAATACAAAAATGTAGATGTATTAATTATTGATGATATTCAATTTTTAGTTGGTGCTGACAAATCTCAACAAGAATTCTTCCATACTTTTAATGCTTTATATCAAACAAACAAACAAATTATAATAAGTTCTGATAGGTCTCCAGATGATTTAAAGAAAATTGAGGATAGATTAAGAAGTAGATTTATGTGGGGACTTCCAGTTGATATTTATCCACCAGATTTTCAACTAAGATGTAAAATAATACATAGTAAAATCAAAAATACATCACTAGAAAATAGATTAAATCAAGAGGTTATTGAATATATAGCAAACTCTTGTCAAAATGATATTAGATTTATAGAAGGAACAATAAATAGATTAATGGCTTATACAGCAATGATGGTTCCTGATAAAATAGATTTAAATTTTGCAATTGAAGGTTTAAAAGACTACTTAAGTGTAAATATTTATGCAGATAACTCCATAAGTAAAATACAAAAAGCAGTAGCGGATTACTTTGGAATAACTGTTAGTGATTTAAAAAGTAAAAAGAAAGTTTCAAATATAAGTAAACCAAGACATATAGCAATATATCTATGTAGAGTTGAAACAGATGAAAAACTAGAAAGAATTGGTTTAGAATTTGGAGGGAGGGATCATTCAACAATTTCAGCATCTTATGATAAAATAAATAATGACATCAAAAAAGATGAAAAATTAAACAATACTATTAAAGAAATTAAAAATAAGTTATAATTTTGTGGAATTATGTTGATAAAATTTTAATAAAAATCAATAAAATTATATTAAAATAAAAGTAATTCACAAGTTATCAACAAACAAAACATTATAATAAACATAATAATTAATTTTAAAAGAAAGAAGGATGGAAAAATATGAAATTTACAATTAATAAAAATATTATCGTTGAGGCTTTATCAAATGCTGTTAGAGCTTTATCAACAAAAATTACAATACCAGTATTAAATGGTATATTACTAAACTTAACTAATGATGGTTTAGAGGTACAAGCAAGTGATAGTGAACTTACAATTAAAACTACTATTGAAGCAAAAAATATAGTAAATATAGAAAAAGAAGGTAGAGCAGTACTTCAAAGTAGATGTTTATTAGAAATAATAAGAAAAATGCCTAGTGAAATTATTAACTTTGAATTAACTGATAATAATAATATAAAAATTTATTCTGATATAAATGAATATGTAATTGAATGTTATAATATTGGGGAATATCCTAATATAGCACTTGAAAAAAGTCAAAATACTATATATTTAGAATCAAAAATTTTAAAAGAAATGATTAATCAAACATCTTATGCTATGAGTATGCAAGAGGTAAGACCTCTTCTTACAGGATTAAATTTAAAAATAAATGGTGATATATTAGAGTGTACAGCTACAGATTCTTATAGATTATCTAAAAAAACTGTTAAATTAAAAGATTCTATAAATAGTAATATAAATATAGTAATACCTGGTAAAAGTGTTAATGAATTAGTATACATTTTAAAAGATGAAGGTAATGTTGAAATAGATTTATTTAAAAATAAAGTTTTATTTCATTATAATAACATATTATTCCAAACTGCCTTATTAAATGGAACTTACCCAGACACTTCAAATTATATTCCAAAAGATTTTAACTATATGATTAACTTAAATTTAAAAGAATTCTATAGTGCAATTGATAGAGCCTCAACAATTATGGTAAGTAAAGATAAAAATATTATTAAAATGGTAATTGATAACAAGAAAATGACACTTTTTGCTGCATCTTCAGATAGTAAAAGTAAAGAAGAATTAACAATTGATTCAAATAATAAAGAAAAGTTAGAAATTAGTTATTCTTCAAAATATATGTTAGATGCATTAAAAGTTCTTGATAGTGAAAATATTATACTTCTTATAAATGGTGATGATAAACCAATAATTATTAATAGTGTAGATGATGATACTATAATTGAATTAATTTTACCAATAAAAACATACTAAGAGACAAAAATCGACAAAGTTTTTGTCTTTTTTATGTTATAACATCCTTGTCAGGGGGAAATTATGGACAAATATATAATAAATGAGAATACTTTAGCATTATTAACTGTAGATAATAAAGTTAAAGTAGTAGAAAAATATATAGATTTTTATATTGAAGGATCTTTAAACAACATTATAAATGATAGTTGTATTTATTATGGAAGCACATTTTTAGGAAGAATGCATAGTGCAAAATCACTACTTGGTATATCAACAAAATTACCAATTATTATTAGTGAAAAAAAAGAGTTAATTTTCTTTCCAACAAATTCTTATAAAAATATAAATTGTGTTTGGATTAATTATATTGAGGTAGATAAATATTATTCTATTAATTCAAAAGAACTAATAATTACATTTTTAAATAAAAAAAAACTTGTAATACCAGTATCTAATAACATTTTTACTAAACAATTATTTAAAGCTTCTAGATTAGATACTATTTTTAAAAGAAATATTAAATAGTTCTTTAATTTAACCTTCATTTGTGGTATAATTGTTGTATGTATAGGAGTACCGGTAAGGGGGTAAAATTAATGATTTTAGTTAAAAAGAGGCAAAAATGATAATATCGAATTTAAGATTATATAATTTTAGAAATTATGAACAATTAAATATTGACTTTTCAAATAATTTAAATATTATATATGGAAATAATGGTACTGGTAAATCAAATTTAATTGAGGCTATTTATCTATTATCTTTGAGTAAATCTTTTAGAACAATGGATGATAAGAATTTAATAAGAAAAAATAATGATGTTTGTTTAGTAAAAGGGGTAGTTGATAATAAAACATACTTTATTGAACTAAACAAAAATTCTAAAAAGTTATTCATTGATAACAAAAAAATAACAAAAGTTGGGGATTTTATTTCTAAAATTAATATTGTTCTTTTTAATCCGTATGATACGAAAATATTTATTGATTCACCAAGTAATCGAAGAAAACTGTTAAATATTGAAATATCGCAAATAAATAGTAATTATATTAAATTAATAAGTGATTATAATAAAATTTTAAAAAATCGCAATGCTTATCTAAAAGAATTATACTTAAATAGTAATGGAAGCTTAGAATATTTAAATATATTAACTCAAAAATTGATTACTTTAGGAATGGAAATTTGTAAGATAAGAGAAAGTTTTATTGATAATATTAACAAAAATTTAACATCTATTTATAAAAATATTTTTGATTACGGAAATTTAGATATTAAATATCGTAGTGATTATAAAAATAAATCATATGAAGATCTTGAAAATGTATATAAAAAGAACTTAAAAACAGAGTTAAATTATCGTAAAACTATGATTGGAGTACACCATGATGATTTTGATTTTATATTAGATGGTTACAATATAAAGGAATATGGTAGTGTAGGTCAACAAAAAAATGCGATAATATCATTTAAACTAGCTGAATTAATTTTAATTAAATTAATTAATGGGAGTTATCCTATATTGATACTTGATGACTTATTTTCAGAGTTGGATAGTATAAAAATAAATAACATCATTAAAATGTTAAATAAAGAAGTTCAAACTTTTATTACAACCACTGATATTAATGATGTTGATAAGAGTTTACTTGAAGAAAGTAATATTTATTATGCTAATAATGGTCAAATAGAAAGGAAGAATTAAGTATGGCAGAACATTATGATGCTTCGGATATTCAAGTACTTGAAGGTTTAGAGGCAGTTAGAAAAAGACCAGGAATGTATATTGGAACAACAGATGTTAAAGGGTTACACCATTTAGTATGGGAAATCGTAGATAATTCAATAGATGAAGCACTTGCTGGTTATTGTAAAAATATTGAAGTAATTGTTAATAAAGATAATTCAATTACAGTAAAAGATGATGGTAGAGGTATACCTGTTGATATTCACCCTAAAACAGGGTTATCTACAGTAGAAACCGTATATACTGTACTTCATGCAGGAGGTAAATTTGGTGGTGGAGGCTATAAAGTTTCTGGTGGTCTTCATGGAGTTGGTGCTTCAGTAGTTAATGCATTATCTTCTTGGGTAGAAGTAAAGGTATTTAAAAATGGTAAAATTTATTTTATTAGATTTGAAAAAGGTGGACATACTGTTGAAAAATTACACGAAATTGGTGATTGTGAACCTAATAGAACAGGAACAACAGTAACATTTAAACCAGACCCAGAAATATTTGATACAACAATTTATGACTATGAAACTCTAAAAGTAAGAATTAGGGAATTAGCCTTTTTAAATAGGGGTTTAAGAATAACTTTAAGAGATGATCGAGATGAAGAAGATACTACTGGAGATACATTTTTATATGAGGGTGGAATATCTGAATATGTAAAATTTATAAATCAAAACAAAACTCCAATTCACGATGATATTATTCATCTTGAAGGTCAAGATTCAGGTGTATTTTTCGAAGTTGCACTACAATACAATGATGGTTATAGTGACAATATTTACTCATTTGTTAATAATATAAATACTCACGATGGTGGAACACACGAAGAAGGAGTACGTAGAGCATTAACGAGAGTTATTAACAATTATGCAAGAAAGGCTAATTTACTTAAAGATAAAGATGAATCTTTAACAGGTGATGATGTTAAAGAAGGTTTAACAATGATTATTTCTTGTAAACATCCAAATCCTCAGTTTGAAGGTCAAACAAAAGGAAGATTAGGTAATTCAGAAGTTAGAAAACTTGCAGATAATGTCTTTTCTGAAGGGTTTGAGAAGTTTCTTTTGGAAAATCCAGCTGATGCTAAAATAATTGTTGAGAAAGCAATGCTTGCTTGTAGAGCCAGAAATGCAGCAAAAAAAGCAAGAGAGATTACTCGTAAGACTGATTTAGCAGTTACAAATTTCTTTGGAAAACTTTGCGATTGTAAAAGTAAAGATCCAAATGAATGTGAAATATTTATAGTCGAGGGTGATAGTGCAGGTGGATCTGCAAAAAAGAGTCGTGATTCTTTAAGACAAGCAATACTTCCTCTTCGTGGTAAAATATTAAATGTTGAGAAAAACAGGTTAGATAGAGCGTTAAATAATGAAGAAATTAGATCTATTATTACTGCTTTTGGTACAGGTATTGGTGAGGAATTTAATTTAGATAAACTTCGTTATAATAAAATAATAATTATGACCGATGCCGATGTCGATGGAGCTCATATTAGAATTCTTCTTTTAACACTATTTTACCGCTTTTTTAGACCGATTGTTGAGGCAGGACACGTATATGCCGCACAGCCTCCATTATTTAGAATAAGGTATGGAAAAACAAGAAAATATGTACTTGATGAAAAGGAAAGAGATGCATATCTAAATAGTTTACCTGAAAATATTAGGAATAGAGTTGAAATAACAAGAATGAAAGGTCTTGGTGAAATGGACCCTGAAGAACTAAATGAAACAACAATGGACATTGAAAAAAGAACTCTTCGTAAAATCGTTGTTGAAGATTGTATGATGGCTGACGAAATATTTAGTAAATTAATGGGTGATGAAGTTGAACCAAGAAGAACATTTATTGAAGAAAACGCAATTAATGTTCAAAACTTAGATATATAGGAGGTTTAAATGGATAATAATGATAATATTAATACAATAGATGATGAAAATATTGAAAATGAAGAACTAATCGAAGATATTGATTACGGTGGAGAATTTCACGAAAAAGATAAGCATATCGAAAATAATATTGTTAGTGAAGTAAAAACATCATTTTTAGATTACTCAATGAGTGTTATAACATCAAGAGCATTACCAGATTTAAGAGATGGGTTAAAGCCCGTACATCGTAGAATTTTATGGTCAATGTATGAAGAAGGTAATACCCCTGACAAACCTCATAAAAAATCTGCAACTACAGTTGGTTATGTTATGGGACATTACCATCCACACGGAGACTCATCAATTTATGATGCAATGGTTAGACTTGCTCAAGACTTTAATCAGCGTTATATGCTTGTTGATGGTCATGGAAACTTCGGTACAATCGAAGGTGACTCACCAGCTGCTTACCGTTATACAGAAGCAAGACTTGCCAAGATTTCTTTGGAACTTTTAAGAGATATTCAAAAAGATACTGTTGATATGGATGATAACTATACTTCAACAGAAAAAGAACCAAAAGTTTTACCAAGTAGATTTCCAAATATTCTAGTTAATGGATCAATGGGTATTGCAGTTGGTATGGCAACAAATATTCCACCTCATAATTTAGGTGAGGTAATTGATGGTTGTGTTGCTTATATTGATAATCCAGACATTGATACATTAGGGTTAATGCATTTTATAAAAGGGCCAGATTTTCCAACTGGTGGTATTATTTTAGGTAACTCAGGTATAAAAAAAGCCTATGATACCGGTAGAGGAACAATAACAATTCGAAGTAGGGCTGTTATCGAGGAACAAAAAGGACATAATGTTATAGTTATTACTGAAGTTCCTTATGGTGTTAATACTGCAGAATTAAAAGATAAAGTTGCAGAACTTGTTCATAATAAGGTTCTTGATGGTATTTCTGATTACCATACTGATTTAAAAAATGGTATCAAAATTACAATTACCTTAAAGAAAGATGCAAATCCTCAAGTTATTTTAAATAATTTATATAAGCATACTGCATTTCAAATATCTTACGGAATTATTTTCTTAATGCTTGATGGTTTAACTCCAAAAACACTTGGATTAAAAGATATTATATCAAAATATATTGATTTCCAAAGAGAAGTAATTATTCGTAGAACTAAATTCGATTTAGGAAAAGCCGAAGCAAGAGTTCATATTTTAGAGGGATTAAAGATAGCATTAGATCATATTGATGATGTTATTAAGATAATTAAATCCTCAAAAACAGACGAAATTGCTAAAAAAGAATTAAATTTAAGATATGGTTTAGATGATATTCAATCTGAAGCAATTCTTGAAATGAAATTAAAACGTTTAACAGGACTTGAAAGAGATAAAATAGAATCTGAATTAAATGATTTATTAAAATTAATTGATGAATTAAAAGCAATTTTAAGTAGTCCACAAAAAATTGATGAAATAATTAAGAATGAAATGTTAGAAATCAAGAATAAATATGCTGATGAAAGAAGAACTAATATAGATATGACAGCTATTGATTATATTGATGATGAATCATTAATATCTGAGGAAAATATAATGGTTGTATTAACTAAAAAAGGCTATATTAAGAGAACTAAACCAGATGTATTTAGGACTCAAAATCGTGGTGGAATGGGAGTTAAAGGTATTACTACAAACGATGAAGACTTCGTTGATCAGGCTTGTAATTTATCTACTCACGATCATATTTTATTCTTTACGAATAAAGGTAAGGTATACAGAATGAAAGGTTATGAAGTTCCAGAATTCTCAAGAACTTCAAAAGGACTTCCTATTATTAACTTATTACCTTTATTAAAGGATGAATTTGTAACATCAATTGTATCAATTTCAAAAGACTCTACAAAAGATTATTTATTCTTTGCTACAAAGAAGGGAATTGTTAAGAAAACTAGTATAAATGAATTTGAAAATATTAGAACTTCAGGCAAAATATGTATTAGTTTAAAAGATAATGATGAACTTATTGGTGTAAGGCTTGCTTCTAATAACGATTTAATATTATTAGGCTCAAGTAGTGGAAAACTTGTTAAATTTAACGAAAATGAAGTTAGAACAATGGGTAGAACTGCTTCAGGTGTAAGAGGTATTAATCTTGATGGCGGTGAATGTATTTGTTTAGAAACAGTTAAGGAATCTAATACAATACTAATTGTTACTGAGTTAGGATATGGTAAACAAACTCTAGTTTCAGAATATCGTCAAACAAAAAGAGGTAGCAAAGGTGTTAAAGCATTAAATGTTACTGAAAAGAATGGTAATTTAGTATCTGTAAAAGTATCTGATGAAAATAAAGAATTAATTTTAATGACTAATTCAGGTATTACAATTAAGATGCCTATTTCACAAATTTCTACTTTGGGTAGAGCAACTCAAGGTACTAGACTTATTCATTTAAAAGATAATCAAAAGGTAACTGCAATAAGTATTGTAGATAAAAACCTTGATGAAGAATCTACTAACGAAGAATAATAATAGCAATGTTTCACGTGAAACATTGCTTATTTTTTGCCTAACTTATGCCAAAAAACAGCGTTTTTTGGCATAAGCTTTTTACAAAATTTAAATAAATAATACAATTTTTACGTTATATGATTTTAATATTAAATAGATTTTGTTTAATAGTTTTATCAAGTAAAGTACATATATTGAACCTAATGTTTCACGTGAAACATTAGGTAAAATTTCCCTAATATATGCTAAAAAATAGCATTTTTTGTTAAAAAAAATAATGTCATAATCTAATTAAATTATCATATTATAAGATACTACTGTTTACTTAATTTATTTTAATATTATATATGAAGATATGTATTTCATCACCAATGTTTCACGTGAAACATAGTGGATTTTTTGGCTAAAATATGCCTGAAAATGTGTATTTATATAGTAAACTGATTTATTATATGAAGTATCATATAAAATAATAATGTTTATATATATAATAATTGTATTGCAAGTACAATGTTTCACGTGAAACATTGATTAAAAATTCCCTAAAATATGCCAAAAAACAGTCTTTTTTGTTTCAAAAAAAATTTCAAAATCTAATTAGATTCTATATTATAAAACACTATTGCTTGCTCAATTTTATTTTAATATTATATATGAAGATATGTATTTCATCACCAATGTTTCACGTGAAACATTGACTAAATTTTGCCTAACTTATGCCAAAAAACCGACTATTTTTTAAAATTTTTATCAAAAATACTTGCCAATTATTATATAATTTGTTATTATTTATTTGTGCAACAAATATATTGTAAACTGGTCAGGTTAGGAATAAAGCAGCCATATCAATCAATGTTTGTGTGCACTTTTTTTGAGGTTAAAAATGAATGAAAAATTTTTAAATATTTTAATTAAAGAATGTAAAAAAGCATTCAAAAAAGACGAAGTACCAATTGCGTGTATTATAACTAAAAATAATAAAATAATATCAAAATCTCATAATTTAAAACATAAAACAAATTTTATATTAAATCACGCAGAGGTTTTAGCAATAAAAAAAGCTGCAAAAAAAAATAAAGATTGGCGACTAAATGGTTATGACATGTATGTTACATTAGAACCATGTGATATGTGTAAAGAAATTATTAAACAATCAAGAATTGATAATGTATACTATTTAGTGAATTCAAATTTTAAAAAAGTTAATACATATAATACAAATTATAAAAAACTAGAGATTGATAATAATTTTTTTAATGAAATAATTAATAATTTTTTTGCTAATAAAAGATAGTAAAATTGTTGATTGATTGGTATAATATATAAAGAGACGGAGGTACAATGAATTATAAAGTTTTATACAGAAAATATCGTCCTAAAACATTTGATGAAATTGTCGGACAAAATAATATTATTACTTTACTAAAAGATAGCATTATTAATAATAAAATTTCTCATGCATATATATTTTCAGGTCCTAGAGGAACAGGTAAAACAAGTACTGCAAAGATATTTGCAAAAGCAATTAACTGTTTAAATAATACAAATGGTAATCCTTGCTTAAATTGTGAAATTTGTAGTAATTTTAATTTAAATAATGATATATATGAAATAGATGCAGCATCAAATACTGGGGTAGATCAAATTAGAGAAATAATTGATAATGTAAAACTATCTCCAATAACATCTAAATATAAGGTATATATAATTGATGAAGTTCATATGCTAAGCACAAGTGCTTTTAATGCATTACTTTTAACTCTAGAGGAACCACCTTCACATGTAGTATTTATTTTAGCAACTACCAACATTGAGGATGTTCCAATAACAGTGTTATCAAGATGTCAAAGACTTGATTTTCGCAAAATTTCTAATAAAGATATTCATGAACAATTAAAAAAAGTATCTAAAGAGGAAAATATTGATATTTCTGATGAAGCAATCGATGAAATTACTAATTATTCTGATGGTGGAATGCGTGATGCACTAAGTATTTTAGATCAATTATCAAAACTTAATAAAAGGGTAGAGTACGATGATGTAATCTCTACTTTAGGTACAATATCCAATAATGATATTAAAACATTAATTGATGATATGAATGAAAATAATGCTGAAAATATTATAAAATTTGTTGATAGATGTAGAGATTTAAATGTTGATTATAAAACTTTAGTAAAAAAAATTATAAAAGAGATAAATACACACGCAGTTGATATTAAATTAAATAGAAAAATAGATAATATTGATTATGACACTTATCAAGAATTAAGTTTTAAACTAACAGAATCATTATATAAAACTAATATAAATGTTGATATATTTGGTATGCTTGAACTTATTTTATTAAGTTATATTAATACTAATGTTAATAAAAACACTCAATCAAGTGTCAAAAATGAAGTTAATAATTCTAAAATTATTGTTGAAAATCAAGAAAAAGTATCTACCAATGTTAAAATAGTTGAAAAAACACCAAAAATTGAATACAATTTAACTAATTTGGAAAGTATTCGTATTAATAACTGCTTTGTTAATGCCTCAAAAGAAGAAAAGATTAAATCATCTGAAAAGTGGAATGAATTTTTAAACACATATGAAAACAAAAAAATTCTAGGTTTAATTGAAGATGCAAAAGTAGTTTTAGCTTCATCAGAAATTATCGTACTATTAACTCAAATAACTGCATTAGTTAATGAAATTAATGCAAATATTAGTTCGCTTGAAGACGATTTTAATAAATCTAACAATACAAATTATAAATTTATTGCTACAAGTAATGAAAACTGGCTAAATGAAATGGAAAAATATAAAAATAATATAAAAAATAATATAAAATATCAATTTATTGAAGAAAATACACAAAATATAGAATATGATGATATAATAGATGTGTTCAATAAAAAAAAGATTGAAGAAAGTTAAGGAGGAATATTTTTATGAATATGCAACAAATAATGCAACAAGCACAAAGAATGCAAAAAGATATTATGAATAAAAAAGGCGAGTTAGATGCAATGACATTTACTGGTAAATCTGAATGGATTGAGGTCACTTTTAAAGGTGATAAGGACATTCAAAGTGTAAATATAATAAATGATAATGCTTTTGACAAAGAAAATAAAGAAATATTATCTGATATGATTTTAATTGCCGTAAAAGATGCTTTAAAACAAATTGATAAAGAAACTGAAAATAAATTGGGTAAATACTCTAATATGGGCGGTTTATTTTAATGTATCCTAAGGTTTTAGAGGAATTAATTAGTTGTTTTAAAAAGTATCCTACAATAGGTGAAAAAAGTGCTGAAAGACTAGCTTTAGCAACATTGGACTTATCCGAAGAAGAACTAAATAACTTTAGTAACACTTTGATTAAAGCAAAAAAAGTACTTAAACCTTGCAAAATATGTTGTAATCTTACTGATAAAGATATATGTGACATTTGTAATGATGAAAATAGAAATAAAAATATAATTTGTGTAGTTGAAGATTATAAAAGTCTTATTTCTTTTGAAAAAGCTGGTAATTATAAAGGCGTTTATCACGTTTTAAATGGGTTAATTTCTCCGATTGATAATGTATCTCCACAAGATATCAACATATCATCGTTGGTGAAAAGAATTGAGAAATTAGATAAACCAGAAATAATAATTGCTCTTCGCTCATCAATTGAAGGTCAAACCACAACTTTATATATTAAGCAAATATTTGAAAATAAAGGTGTAACAATATCAAGATTATCTTATGGTATTCCAATGGGTGCTGAAATTGATTATTTGGATGTTTTAACGCTTGATAAGGCATTAAGTGATAGAAAAATAATATCATAAACATCCATTTTTTTCATATTATGTAATGATGAAATATGATAAAAAAATTATTTATTGTAGTTAGAAAAGTAGTAATATCTATATGTATCTTATATGCAGTAAATTTATTACTGTCATCTTTAAATATTATTATTCCTATTAATTTAATTTCAATTTTAGTTGTATCTTTACTTGATTTTCCAGGTCTTTGTGGTATTGTAATATTATATTTATTAATTTAAGAGGTTTATATGAGGTTAAATAATGTATTTGAAAATTTGTATACTTTATATCGTGAGAATAAACTTGCTCACGCTTATTTGCTTGAAACAAATGATATTCAAAAATGTTTAATTGATTTAAAAACTTTTGTAAAAAATATCTTTTCTGAAATAGAAAATATTGATGCATTAGTTGATAATAATTATTTACCTAGTCTAAAAATTATCGAAACTACTGAAAAAACTATAAAAAAAGATGTAGTATCTGATATTCAAAAAGCTTTTAATTTATGTTCTTTATATGCATCTCAAAATATTTATGTTATTGTAAGTCCTGAAAAAATGAATAGTTCTGCTTATAATCACATGCTTAAGTTTTTAGAGGAACCCGAAGATAATATTATTGGTTTTTTTATAACCAATTCTAAAGAAAATATAGCTCCAACGATTTTAAGTAGACTTGAAATTTTAAAAGTAAACTATCAGGAATCTGATGATTTTAATTCTTACGGATTAAGTAAAGAAGAATATAATCAAGTTTTAAATGATGCTAGTGAATTTTTAAGCAAAATAGAACTAGATAATTCTAATATAATTTTATATAATAATAGTGTAATTTTAAAAAAATATGTTGATAAAACAAACTTGATTACCTTAATAAAGGTTTTATATGATTGTTACCATCAAAAATTGTTTACAAATAATGTCCTGAATAGTAAAATACTTAAAAAGCTTACTATTATTAACGATTATTTGTATAAATTACAATATAATGTTAATTTAAGTTTGTTATTAAGTGGATTAACACTAGAGTTAGGAGAAGTAAATGAATAGTTATGCAGTAATATATAAAGGAAATAATAAATTATATTATTTTAAAAGTTCAGAAAAGTTTGAAATTGATGATGAAGTTATTGTTGATACTGATAAAGGAGAACAATATGCTAAAATCGTAAAGATTGTTGATTCATTAAAAACTGATGATTTAAAAGAAATTTTACGAAAGGCCACAAAAGAAGATCAAGATAATTTCTATACTAATATAAAAGATGCTGAACTTGCATTAGTAAAAGCAAGAAATTTTGCTAAAGAGTTAGATTTAAATATGAATATAATAAATGCTCAATTTACTTTAAATAGAGCGCAACTTCTATTTAATTTTTATGCTGAAGAAAGAGTTGATTTTCGTGAGCTAGCACGAAAACTTGCTGGTCAATTTAGAACACGTATTGAACTTCGTCAAATAGGAGCAAGAGATAAAGCAAAACAAGTTGGTGGTATTGGTGTTTGTGGTCGAAAACTATGTTGTTCAAATTTTTTAAATCAATTCGATTCTATCACAATGAATATGGCAAAAGATCAAAATTTAGCACTTAACCCATCAAAAATAAATGGTTGTTGTGGAAGACTTTTATGTTGTTTAGGTTATGAAGATGATGAATATATTAAATGTGGAAAAAATTTAAAATCTGTAGGTAGTATAATTAAATACAAAGGAAAAGATGCTACAGTTATTGGTGTTGATATTTTAAATAAGAAGTATAAAATAATTGTTGATGAACAAAAGATTTTAGTAGATGCAGAAGAGATTATAAATGATAGTAAAAAATGATTTATATGATTATAAAAATCGATACATTTATCAAGATACTGATTTTTTTAAGTTTTCAATAGATTCAATTTTATTAGCCGAGTTTGTTGATAGAAAAGATTTAAAAGGAAATATATTAGATATTTGCACAGGAAATGGAGCTGTATCACTTATTTTGGCAGAATATACCAAAAATAATATTATAGGGTTTGAAATTCAAAAGAAAATTGCATATTTAGCACAATTGTCAGTTGATGAAAATAATCTTACAAAGCAAATAAAAATCATTAATGATGATGCAAAAAACTTGAATAAATTTTATGATTCAGGTTATTTTAATACTATAGTTTGTAATCCACCTTACTTTGAATACAATGGTAATATGGTAAATCTTCAAGAAGAAAAAACTATTGCTAGACACGAAGTATACTTAACATTAGAAAATATATTTCAAATTGCAGATTATGCTTTATCATCAAAAGGGGCTATTTATATAGTTAATCGAGCACAAAGATTAGATGAACTAATCATACTTGGAAATAAATATAATATAGGTATAAAAAAAATTCAGTTAATTAAAACAAAAAAAGACAGAGCACCATCTTTAGTAATCGTGAAGGCTGTTAAAAATTCTAAAAAGCACGTTATTATTAACGATGTAGTTAATATAGAAAATATGCAAACATATCAAAATATTTTTAAAGGAGGAAGTAATGAAGTTAATCGTGGGACTAGGTAATCCTGGTAAAGAATATGAAAAATCAAGACATAATGTTGGATTTATTATTTTAGATAGTTATTTTAATGGTGAAAAATGGCATACTAAAGATAATTATGAATTTTTAGAAAAAAATATTAATAATGAAAAAGTAATTTTTATTAAACCATTAACTTTTATGAATTTATCAGGTTTAGCAGTGCAAAAAGTGGTTAATTTTTATAAAATTCCAACTGAAGATATTTTAATAATTCATGATGATTTAGATTTACCAGAAAAAACCGTTAGATTTAAATATAACTCTTCAGCA